>NZ_JBXAJS010000007.1:0-251932 GCF_058797535.1 Pseudomonas sp. GW823-FHT02E01
ATGTGAGAGTAGGTCATCGTCAAGATTAAATTCCGAAACCCCTATCTGCGTATGCAGGTAGGGGTTTTGTTTTTGTCCGCGGGAAAGTCACGGCTACTGGATTTCTATGCAATCGCTCGGTGCGTGGCTATCATGCGGGCCTCATTGTGAGGCGAGACCTGCATGCTGACGTTGTTAAAGCTTCTTAAAGATGGCCGATTCCATTCGGGTCAAGCATTGGGTGCTGCCCTGGGCGTCAGCCGTAGTGCTGTGTGGAAGCAGCTTCAGCATTTGGAAGCTGAGCTGGGTTTGTCTATTCATAAGGTTCGTGGGCGCGGCTATCAATTGTCCGCGCCATTGGCGCTGCTCGATCCTGCCGAGATAAGCGCTCAGGCGCTTTCTTGCAACTGGCCCGTCCGGGTTTACGATTCAATCGACTCCACTAATGCCGAGGCGCTGCGCGCTATTGAGCGTGGGCAAGCGGCGCCGTTTGTGGTGGTTTCGGAGCGGCAGACAGCCGGGCGTGGGCGACGTGGTCGCAAGTGGGTTAGTCCATTCGCAGAAAACGTCTATTACAGCCTGGTGCTGCGCATTGATGGTGGGATGCGTCAGTTGGAGGGCTTGAGTCTCGTCGTTGGGCTCGCTGTCTTGCAGACGTTGCGTGAACTCGGTATTGCAGCCGCTGGATTGAAATGGCCTAACGATGTCCTTGTAGGTCAGAAAAAAATCGCGGGGATACTGCTCGAGTTGGTTGGTGATCCTGCAGATGTGTGTCACGTGGTCCTGGGAGTGGGAATCAATGTGAACATGCAGTCCGCTGACGAAGTGGACCAGCAATGGACATCCCTGCGGCTCGAGTCAGGCAAATTGTTTGATCGCAACCAATTGGTCGCGGTGTTGGGGGAGATGCTGCAGCGATACCTGGCTCGTCACCAGGCAGGTGGTTTTTTGGCCATCCAGTCGGAGTGGGAGCAAAATCATCTGTGGCAGGGGCGAAGCGTGTCGTTGATTGCCGGTGTCAATCAAATTGATGGTGAGGTACTTGGTATCGATGGCCAGGGCGCCTTGCGCCTGAAGGTGGATGGTGTGGAGAAAGTCTTCAGTGGTGGTGAGTTGAGCCTGAGGTTGCGTGATGATTCTTGAGCTCGATTGTGGGAATAGTTTCATCAAGTGGCGTGTGCTTGCCGTTGATGCCGGGCAGGTGCTTGGTGAGGGAGTCGTCGATTCCAATCTCGCATTGCTGGAGGGGTTGGGGGGGCTCAAAGGGCTTACCCTCACGTTTTGCCGGCTGGTGAGCGTCAGGACCGCGGAGGAAACCGCTGCGCTTACGTCTTTGCTCAGGGATACCTTTGATGTGCCGGTTGTGTGCGCAACGCCAGCGCGCGAAATGTCAGGTGTGCGCAATGGGTATGAGGAGTTTGAGCGGCTGGGTCTGGACCGGTGGCTTGCAATGCTCGGAGGCTTTCATCTGGCTTCGGGTGCGTGCCTGGTGCTCGACTTCGGTACGGCGGTGACTGCTGACTTTATTGCGGCGGATGGAGAGCACCTGGGTGGTTTCATCTGTCCGGGGATGCCGTTGATGCGAAACCAATTGCGCACCCACACTCGCAAAATTCGTTATGGGGATCTGGCGGCCGAGCAGGCTCTGGAAAGTCTTGTCCCGGGGCGCGCGACTGTCGAGGCTGTAGAGCGTGGCTGTCTGTTGATGTTGCGCGGCTTCGTAATGACTCAGCTTGAGTTGGCGCGCAGCTATTGGGGTGAGGACTTTGTCGTATTCCTCACCGGGGGGGATGCGAGCCTGGTTACTGAGGCCGTGCCTCAGGCCAGGGTTGTTCCGGACTTGGTGTTTGTCGGATTGGCCATGGCCTGTCCCTTGTCCTGAGGTTTTTATGCGTTGGTTGTTTCTGCTGCTGCTTGTCCTCAATGGCTTCTACTACATCTGGCATCAACAAGAGGCTCCTCTGCGCGCGAAGGATGTCACGCCTTTGAGTCTGTATCGCGGGTCTCAACAAGATATCCGCTTGTTGAGCGAAGCAGGTGACGTCTCCAAGGATAAGGGTAAGGCTGTCTCGACAGACAATGGCTGCCTTTATCTGGGTGGCTATACGCGCCAGGAGGCCGCGCAGGCGGTTGAGCGTCGTTTGAGCGGGATGGAGGTCAAGTATCAGTCCCTGCCGAAAGCTGCGACCGAAGGGGCAGGGTATTGGGTGCGTATCGCGCCGGAAAGCCGGCGTTGGCTGGACGATTTGCAGCTGATAAACCTTTCTAAAGAATTCAATGAGTTAAAACATAAAATAATGCCGTGCGAGGGGGTTGCACCCATCGAATAGTTTGCATAGAATGGCGCCCGCTCCACAGCGAACACCGGAAACGGTTAGCGGTGTGAAGCGAGGTCAACGCAGCTAAGCTCAGGTTTTTAATGAGAAAAATGCTTGACAGAAGGCTGGCATGATGTAGAATGCCGGCTCGCTTAGGAGGGGTTCCCGAGCGGCCAAAGGGATCAGACTGTAAATCTGACGTCTACGACTTCGAAGGTTCGAATCCTTCCCCCTCCACCATTTTTAGCGAGAGCTGTAAGCCTCGCGGGTATAGTTTAGTGGTAGAACCTCAGCCTTCCAAGCTGATGATGCGGGTTCGATTCCCGCTACCCGCTCCAAGTTTACAGATTTTGCACAGTGTTACGCTCTTGTAGCTCAGTTGGTAGAGCACACCCTTGGTAAGGGTGAGGTCAGCGGTTCAAATCCGCTCAAGAGCTCCATATAACAAGGCAGATATGAAAATATCTGCCTTTGTTTTAGGTGGTAGTGGTTGCACCTGATTGTGTTTCTGAAGGTTGCCGGTGTCGAGAATGCCGGTGTTGCAACCAGGATTGCCTGGTAAGTGTTGTAAAGTCTTTTTCGGGTCGGCATAATGGTCGGCCTGATTTTGTTTTAGGTCAGTAGCTCAATTGGCAGAGCGACGGTCTCCAAAACCGTAGGTTGGGGGTTCGATTCCCTCCTGACCTGCCAGATTCACTCGGTGTGTCTGGCTTTCTTTTCACAGGATCTTCATAGATGACTCCTAAAGCTGAAGCTCAAGGCTCTCGTTTCGACCTCCTCAAGTGGCTTGTAGTAGTCGCTCTGGTGGTTGTTGGCGTTGTTGGCAATCAGTACTTTTCTGCTTCGCCGATCCTGTACCGCGTACTCGCATTGCTTGCTATTGCTGCTGTAGCTGCCTTTGTAGGCCTGCAGACGGTCAAGGGCAAGTCTTTCTTTGTACTGGTTAAGGAAGCGCGCACCGAAATTCGTAAAGTCGTTTGGCCAACTCGCCAAGAAACCACGCAGACCACGTTGATCGTTGTGGCTGTTGTCCTGGTTATGGCGTTGCTGTTGTGGGGGCTTGATTCCCTGCTCGGCTGGCTTGTTTCCTTGATCGTCGGCTAAGGGTGTCCCGTGGCTAAGCGTTGGTATGTTGTGCATGCTTACTCCGGTTACGAGAAGCATGTAATGCGCTCGCTGATCGAGCGCGTAAAGCTGGCCGGTATGGAAGATGGCTTCGGCGAGATTCTGGTTCCCACTGAAGAAGTGGTTGAAATGCGCAATGGCCAGAAGCGCAAAAGCGAACGCAAATTCTTCCCTGGCTATGTGCTGGTGCAGATGGATATGAACGAGGGTACTTGGCACTTGGTCAAGGATACTCCTCGGGTGATGGGTTTCATCGGCGGTACTGCTGATAAGCCTGCGCCAATCACCGATAAAGAAGCAGAAGCCATTCTGCGTCGCGTTGCCGATGGTAGCGACAAGCCGAAGCCGAAGACGTTGTTCGAGCCGGGTGAGTCGGTGCGCGTCAACGACGGTCCGTTTGCGGACTTTACCGGTGTTGTTGAAGAAGTTAACTACGAAAAGAGCCGGATTCAGGTCGCAGTGCTCATTTTCGGTCGCTCTACTCCGGTGGAGCTCGAGTTCAGCCAGGTCGAAAAGGTCTAGTTGAACAAAAATCCCAACCCCGCAGCCGTAGGCTGTGGGGTTTTGTCGTCACTGGGATAAACGCGCAAGTAACCGGGGAGCCTCTCGAGGCGTTCGAACCCGTAATTGGAGTGCCTCATGGCCAAGAAGATTACCGCTTACATCAAGCTGCAAGTGAAGGCCGCTCAGGCTAACCCAAGCCCACCTGTTGGTCCTGCTCTGGGTCAGCACGGCGTGAACATCATGGAATTCTGCAAGGCTTTCAACGCCCGTACTCAGGGTCTTGAGCCAGGTCTGCCGACTCCAGTGATCATCACTGTCTACAGCGACCGTAGCTTCACTTTCGAAACCAAATCCACCCCTGCTTCGGTTCTGCTGAAGAAGGCGGCCGGTCTGACCAGCGGTTCCGCTCGTCCGAACACCGTTAAGGTTGGCACCGTGACCCGTGCTCAGCTGGAAGAAATCGCGAAAACCAAAAACGCGGATCTGACTGCAGCTGATATGGAAGCAGCCGTGCGTACCATCGCCGGTTCTGCTCGTAGCATGGGCCTTAACGTGGAGGGTGTGTAATGGCTAAGCTGACCAAGCGTCAAAAGGCTATCGCCGGCAAAATCGAAGCAGGCAAGGCCTACAACTTTGTAGACGCTGCTGCCCTGCTGGCCGAGCTGTCGACTGTCAAGTTCAGCGAGTCGTTTGACGTAGCTGTAAACCTGGGTGTTGACCCGCGTAAATCCGACCAGGTCGTTCGTAGCGCTACTGTGCTGCCACACGGCACTGGCAAGACCGTTCGCGTTGCTGTGTTCACCCAGGGTCCAGCTGCTGAAGCCGCTCTGGCTGCCGGCGCTGACCGCGTAGGCATGGACGACCTGGCTGCCGAAATGAAAGGCGGCGACCTGAACTATGACGTAGTGATCGCATCCCCGGATGCAATGCGCGTTGTAGGTCAGTTGGGTCAGATCCTCGGTCCACGTGGCCTGATGCCTAACCCTAAAGTCGGTACCGTAACCCCAGACGTAGCTACCGCGGTTAAAAACGCCAAGGCTGGTCAGGTTCGTTATCGCACCGACAAAAACGGCATCATCCACACTTCCGTTGGCAAGATCGGCTTCGACGCCGTCAAGCTGAAGGAAAACGTTGAAGCCCTGATCGCTGATCTGAAGCGTATCAAGCCAGCTTCCTCGAAAGGCATTTACGTCAAGCGCGTTACCCTGAGCACCACTATGGGCCCAGGTCTGGTCATCGACCAAAGCTCGCTCGACGCGTAAGACGCAGATTGGTGCAAGCGATTGCGCCAATTGAAAAATTGGGGTCCCTGCCTGGCGGGGGCTATCCAAGACCGTAGGCGACGCAAGTCTTAAACCACAAGCCTACGCAGATGGTGCTCCCGGTTCCTTACCGAATCAGACACCAAAACGACATCCGGTTTCGACCAGATGAAACGGTAACAAGCAGGAGTTAAACCCGTGGCAATTAAACTCGAAGACAAGAAGGCCATCGTCGCTGAAGTCAACGAGGCTGCCAAAGTCGCTCTGTCCGCTGTCGTGGCTGATGCCCGTGGCGTAACAGTAGGCGCGATGACCGGACTCCGTAAAGAGGCTCGTGAAGCTGGCGTTTACGTACGTGTTGTACGTAACACCCTGCTCAAGCGCGCTGTTGCTGACACTGAATTCAGTGTCCTCAACGACGTGTTCACTGGCCCTACCCTGATTGCGTTCTCCAAAGAACATCCAGGCGCTGCTGCCCGGATCTTCAAGGAATTCGCAAAGGGTCAGGACAAGTTCGAGATCAAGGCAGCTGCGTTCGAGGGCAAGTTCCTCGCAGCTAACCAAATCGACGTACTGGCAACTCTGCCGACCCGTGACGAAGCAATTTCTCAGCTGATGAGCGTGATTCAAGGCGCTACCAGCAAGTTGGCTCGTACTCTGGCGGCAATTCGCGACCAGAAAGAAGCTGCTGCAGCCTAAGGCTCGTCAACTTCTCGCGTTTTTTGTTTTTTTCGATGGTCGCGTAGGCCGTCCCCAATATCAGGAATTAGATTCATGTCTATCTCTCAGAACGATATCCTTGAAGCAGTTGGCAACATGTCCGTAATGGAAGTTGTTGAGCTGATCAAAGCTTTCGAAGAAAAATTCGGCGTTACCGCTGCTGCTGCATCGGCTGGTCCAGCTGTTGCTGCTGCCGTTGCTGAAGAGCAAACCGAATTCAACGTCATGCTGACCGAAGCTGGCGAGAAGAAAGTTAACGTGATCAAGGCTGTACGTGAACTGACCGGTCTGGGCTTGAAAGAAGCCAAGGCTGTAGTTGACGGCGCACCTGCCATGGTTCTGGAAGCTGTTGCCAAAGACGCAGCTGACAAAGCCAAAGCAGCTCTGGAAGAAGCAGGCGCTAAAGTCGAGCTGAAGTAAGCATCGACTTTGCTCCTCCAGCCCGAGCGTTAAGCGACAGGCTGATGGCTGGTGGCTCTTGCCACCGGCCTTTTTCCGTTATTGGCAGCCGACTGGGTCGGTGCTGATAACGTGCTGTAACCACCCGATGCGGTGGCGCAAACCATGGGGTTTGCACGATTTTCTGGCTGCTCCCGTCGGGAGGGGCCAAACAAGCAGGTGACCAAGCTGGGGAACGCTGATGGCTTACTCATATACTGAGAAAAAACGTATCCGCAAGGACTTTAGCAAGTTGCCGGACGTCATGGATGTGCCGTACCTCCTGGCCATCCAGCTGGATTCGTATCGTGAATTCTTGCAAGCGGGAGCGACTAAAGATCAGTTCCGCGACGTGGGCCTGCATGCGGCCTTCAAATCCGTTTTCCCGATCATCAGCTACTCCGGCAATGCTGCGCTGGAGTACGTCGGTTATCGCCTGGGCGAACCGGCATTTGATGTCAAAGAATGCGTATTGCGCGGTGTAACTTACGCCGTACCTTTGCGGGTAAAAGTGCGCCTGATCATTTTCGACAAAGAGTCGTCGAACAAAGCGATCAAGGACATCAAAGAGCAAGAAGTCTACATGGGTGAAATCCCCCTGATGACTGAGAACGGTACCTTCGTAATCAACGGTACCGAGCGTGTAATCGTTTCCCAGCTGCACCGTTCCCCGGGCGTGTTCTTCGACCACGACCGTGGCAAGACGCACAGCTCCGGTAAACTGCTGTACTCCGCGCGCATCATCCCTTACCGCGGTTCGTGGCTGGACTTCGAGTTCGACCCGAAAGACTGCGTATTCGTGCGTATCGACCGTCGTCGCAAGCTGCCTGCCTCGGTACTGCTGCGCGCGCTGGGCTATACCACTGAAGAAGTGCTGGACGCGTTCTATACCACCAACGTATTCCACGTGAAGGGCGAGACCCTGAGCCTGGAACTGGTGCCTCAGCGCCTGCGCGGTGAAATCGCTGTCCTCGATATTCAGGATGACAAAGGCAAGGTTATTGTCGAGCAGGGTCGTCGTATCACTGCTCGCCACATCAACCAGCTGGAAAAGGCCGGGATCAAAGAGCTGGATGTGCCTCTGGACTACGTCCTGGGTCGCACAACCGCCAAGGTCATCGTGCATCCGGCAACCGGCGAAATCCTGGCAGAGTGCAACACCGAGCTGAACACCGAGATCCTGGCCAAAATCGCCAAGGCTCAGGTTGTTCGCATCGAAACTCTGTACACCAACGATATCGACTGCGGTCCGTTCGTCTCCGACACCCTGAAGATCGACTCCACCAGCAACCAATTGGAAGCGCTGGTAGAGATCTATCGCATGATGCGTCCTGGCGAGCCGCCAACCAAGGACGCTGCCGAGACCCTGTTCAACAACCTGTTCTTCAGCCCTGAGCGCTATGACCTGTCTGCGGTCGGCCGGATGAAGTTCAACCGTCGTATCGGTCGTACCGAGATCGAAGGTTCGGGCGTGCTGTGCAAGGAAGACATCGTCGCGGTACTGAAGACCCTGGTCGACATCCGTAACGGTAAAGGCATCGTCGATGACATCGACCACCTGGGTAACCGTCGTGTTCGCTGCGTAGGCGAAATGGCCGAGAACCAGTTCCGCGTTGGCCTGGTACGTGTTGAGCGTGCGGTCAAAGAGCGTCTGTCGATGGCTGAAAGCGAAGGCCTGATGCCGCAAGACCTGATCAACGCCAAGCCAGTGGCTGCGGCGGTGAAGGAGTTCTTCGGTTCCAGCCAGCTGTCCCAGTTCATGGACCAGAACAACCCGCTGTCCGAGATCACCCACAAGCGTCGTGTTTCTGCACTCGGCCCTGGCGGTCTGACTCGTGAGCGTGCCGGCTTTGAAGTGCGTGACGTACACCCGACTCACTACGGTCGTGTATGCCCGATTGAAACGCCGGAAGGTCCGAACATCGGTCTGATCAACTCCCTGGCCGCTTATGCGCGCACCAACCAGTACGGCTTCCTCGAGAGCCCGTACCGTGTGGTGAAAGACGCCCTGGTCACCGACGAGATCGTGTTCCTGTCCGCCATCGAAGAAGCCGATCACGTGATCGCTCAGGCCTCGGCCACGATGAACGACAAGAAAGTCCTGATCGACGAGCTGGTAGCTGTTCGTCACTTGAACGAATTCACCGTCAAGGCGCCGGAAGACGTCACCTTGATGGACGTATCGCCGAAGCAGGTAGTTTCGGTTGCTGCGTCGCTGATTCCGTTCCTCGAGCACGACGACGCCAACCGTGCGTTGATGGGTTCGAACATGCAGCGTCAAGCTGTACCAACCCTGCGCGCTGACAAGCCGCTGGTAGGTACCGGCATGGAGCGTAACGTAGCCCGTGACTCCGGCGTTTGCGTCGTGGCTCGTCGTGGCGGCGTGATCGACTCCGTCGACGCCAGCCGTATCGTGGTTCGTGTTGCCGATGACGAAGTTGAAACCGGTGAAGCCGGTGTCGACATCTACAACCTGACCAAGTACACCCGCTCCAACCAGAACACCTGCATCAACCAGCGTCCGCTGGTGCGTAAGGGTGATCGGGTTCAGCGTAGCGACATCATGGCCGACGGCCCGTCCACCGACATGGGTGAACTGGCACTGGGTCAGAACATGCGCATCGCGTTCATGGCATGGAACGGCTTCAACTTCGAAGACTCCATCTGCCTGTCCGAGCGTGTTGTTCAGGAAGACCGTTTCACCACGATCCACATCCAGGAACTGACCTGTGTGGCCCGTGACACCAAGCTTGGCCCAGAGGAAATCACTGCCGACATCCCGAACGTGGGTGAAGCGGCTCTGAACAAGCTGGACGAAGCCGGTATCGTTTACGTAGGTGCTGAAGTTGGCGCAGGCGACATCCTGGTCGGTAAGGTCACTCCGAAAGGCGAGACCCAGCTGACTCCGGAAGAAAAACTGCTGCGTGCGATCTTCGGTGAAAAAGCCAGCGACGTTAAAGACACCTCCCTGCGTGTACCTACCGGTACCAAAGGTACTGTCATCGACGTACAGGTCTTCACCCGCGACGGCGTTGAGCGTGATGCTCGTGCCCTGTCGATCGAGAAGTCCCAGCTGGACGAGATCCGCAAGGACCTGAACGAAGAGTTCCGCATCGTTGAAGGTGCTACTTTCGAACGTCTGCGTTCCGCTCTGGTCGGCCACAAAGCCGAAGGCGGCGCCGGTCTGAAGAAAGGCCAGGACATCACCGACGAAGTTCTCGACGGTCTTGAGCACGGCCAGTGGTTCAAACTGCGCATGGCTGAAGATGCTCTGAACGAGCAGCTCGAGAAGGCCCAGGCCTACATCGTTGATCGTCGCCGTCTGCTGGACGACAAGTTCGAAGACAAGAAGCGCAAACTGCAGCAGGGCGATGACCTGGCTCCAGGCGTGCTGAAAATCGTCAAGGTTTACCTGGCAATCCGTCGTCGCATCCAGCCGGGCGACAAGATGGCCGGTCGTCACGGTAACAAGGGTGTGGTCTCCGTGATCATGCCGGTTGAAGACATGCCGCACGATGCCAATGGCACCCCGGTCGACGTCGTCCTCAACCCGTTGGGCGTACCTTCGCGTATGAACGTCGGTCAGATCCTTGAAACCCACCTGGGCCTCGCGGCCAAAGGTCTGGGCGAGAAGATCAACCGCATGGTTGAAGAGCAGCGCAAGGTCGCCGAGCTTCGCAAGTTCCTGCACGAGATCTATAACGAGATCGGCGGTCGTCAGGAAAGCCTCGATGACTTCTCGGATCAGGAAATCCTGGATCTGGCTCAAAACCTGCGTGGCGGCGTTCCAATGGCCACTCCAGTGTTCGACGGTGCCAAGGAAAGCGAAATCAAGGCCATGCTGAAACTGGCGGACCTGCCAGAAAGCGGCCAGATGCAGCTGACCGACGGCCGTACCGGCAACAAGTTCGAGCGCCCGGTTACCGTTGGCTACATGTACATGCTGAAGCTGAACCACTTGGTAGACGACAAGATGCACGCTCGTTCTACCGGTTCGTACAGCCTGGTTACCCAGCAGCCGCTGGGTGGTAAGGCGCAGTTCGGTGGTCAGCGTTTCGGGGAGATGGAGGTCTGGGCACTGGAAGCATACGGTGCCGCTTACACTCTGCAAGAAATGCTCACAGTGAAGTCGGACGATGTGAACGGCCGTACCAAGATGTACAAGAACATCGTGGATGGCGATCACCGTATGGAGCCGGGCATGCCCGAGTCCTTCAACGTGTTGATCAAGGAAATTCGTTCCCTCGGCATCGATATCGATCTGGAAACCGAATAACACGTGACGCGAATCGAGAGCGGGGCAGGATTGCCCGCTCTCTGCTCCGCCAGGAGGAAAGGCCTTGAAAGACCTACTGAATTTGCTGAAAAACCAGGGTCAAGTCGAAGAGTTCGACGCCATCCGTATCGGATTGGCATCGCCTGAGATGATCCGTTCGTGGTCGTTCGGTGAAGTTAAAAAGCCGGAAACCATCAACTACCGTACGTTCAAACCTGAGCGTGACGGCCTGTTCTGCGCCAAGATCTTTGGCCCGGTAAAGGATTACGAGTGCCTGTGCGGTAAGTACAAGCGCTTGAAGCACCGTGGTGTGATCTGCGAGAAGTGCGGCGTTGAAGTCGCGCTGGCAAAAGTTCGTCGTGAGCGCATGGCGCACATCGAACTGGCCTCGCCAGTTGCCCACATCTGGTTCCTGAAATCGCTGCCGTCCCGTATCGGCTTGCTGATGGACATGACCCTGCGTGATATCGAACGCGTTCTCTACTTCGAGAGCTATGTCGTTATCGATCCAGGCATGACCACCCTTGAAAAAGGTCAGCTGCTCAACGACGAGCAGTACTTCGAAGCGCTGGAAGAGTTCGGCGACGATTTCGATGCCCGCATGGGTGCCGAAGCTGTCCGCGAACTGCTGCACGCTATCGACCTGGAGCACGAGATTGGCCGTCTGCGTGAAGAGATTCCGCAAACCAACTCCGAAACCAAGATCAAGAAGCTGTCCAAGCGTCTGAAGTTGATGGAAGCCTTCCAGGGTTCCGGCAACCTGCCAGAGTGGATGGTGCTGACCGTTCTGCCGGTTCTGCCGCCAGATCTGCGTCCACTGGTCCCGCTGGATGGCGGTCGCTTCGCGACTTCCGACCTCAACGATCTGTATCGTCGAGTGATCAACCGTAACAACCGCTTGAAGCGCCTGCTGGATCTGTCCGCTCCGGACATCATCGTGCGCAACGAAAAGCGTATGTTGCAGGAAGCCGTCGACGCACTGCTCGACAACGGTCGTCGTGGCCGCGCTATCACCGGTTCCAACAAGCGTCCTCTGAAATCCCTGGCTGACATGATCAAGGGTAAACAGGGTCGTTTCCGTCAGAACTTGCTCGGTAAGCGTGTTGACTACTCCGGCCGTTCGGTAATTACCGTAGGTCCGACCCTGCGTCTGCACCAGTGCGGTCTGCCGAAGAAAATGGCTCTCGAGCTGTTCAAGCCGTTCATTTTCGGCAAGCTTGAAATGCGTGGTCTCGCTACCACCATCAAGGCTGCCAAGAAGATGGTCGAGCGCGAACTGCCAGAGGTTTGGGACGTTCTCGCTGAAGTGATTCGCGAACACCCGGTTCTTCTCAACCGTGCACCGACTCTTCACCGTCTGGGTATCCAGGCGTTTGAACCGGTACTGATCGAAGGTAAGGCTATCCAGCTGCACCCTCTGGTCTGCGCCGCGTACAACGCCGACTTCGACGGCGACCAAATGGCCGTGCACGTACCGCTGACTCTGGAAGCCCAGCTCGAAGCGCGTGCGTTGATGATGTCGACCAACAACATTCTGTCGCCAGCCAACGGTGAGCCAATCATCGTTCCGTCGCAGGACGTTGTATTGGGTCTGTACTACATGACTCGTGAAGCGATCAACGCCAAGGGCGAAGGTCGTGTGTTCGCGGATCTGCAGGAAGTTGACCGTGTGTTCCGTGCCGGCGAAGCCGCACTGCACGCCAAGGTCAAGGTGCGGATCAACGAAACCGTCAACGACCGTGATGGCGGCAGCGTGACCAACACCCGTATCGTCGACACCACTGTCGGCCGTGCGCTGCTGTTCCAGGTTGTGCCAAAAGGTCTGTCGTACGACGTCGTCAACCTGCCGATGAAGAAAAAGGCGATCTCCAAGCTGATCAACCAGTGCTACCGCGTGGTTGGTCTGAAAGAGACCGTGATCTTCGCTGACCAGTTGATGTACACCGGTTTTGCCTATTCGACCATTTCCGGCGTTTCCATCGGTGTTAACGACTTCGTTATCCCGGACGAAAAAGCCCGCATCATCGGTGCAGCCACCGACGAAGTGAAAGAGATCGAAAGTCAGTACGCCTCCGGCCTGGTAACCCAGGGCGAGAAGTACAACAAAGTGATCGACCTTTGGTCCAAGGCGAACGACGAAGTTTCCAAGGCGATGATGGCTAACCTCTCGAAAGAGAAAGTCATCGACCGTCATGGCGTCGAAGTCGACCAAGAGTCTTTCAACTCGATGTACATGATGGCCGACTCGGGTGCGCGGGGTTCCGCAGCACAGATTCGTCAGCTGGCCGGTATGCGTGGCCTGATGGCCAAGCCGGACGGTTCCATCATTGAAACGCCGATTACTGCGAACTTCCGTGAAGGTTTGAGCGTACTCCAGTACTTCATCTCCACTCACGGTGCTCGTAAAGGTCTGGCGGATACCGCGTTGAAAACGGCGAACTCGGGTTATCTGACTCGTCGTCTGGTAGACGTGGCGCAGGATCTGGTTGTAACCGAGATCGATTGCGGCACCGAACACGGTCTGCTGATGACTCCGCACATTGAAGGCGGTGACGTTGTAGAGCCGCTGGGTGAGCGCGTATTGGGTCGAGTTATCGCCCGTGACGTATTCAAGCCAGGTACCGAGGACGTCATCGTTCCTGCCGGCACTCTGGTAGACGAGAAGTGGGTCGAGTTCATCGAGCTGAACAGCATCGACGAAGTGATCGTGCGTTCGCCGATCAGCTGCGAAACCCGTTTCGGTATTTGCGCCAAGTGCTACGGTCGCGATCTGGCTCGTGGTCACCAGGTGAACATCGGTGAAGCGGTCGGCGTTATCGCTGCCCAGTCCATCGGTGAGCCGGGTACCCAGCTGACGATGCGTACGTTCCACATCGGTGGTGCGGCAAGCCGGACCTCCGCAGCCGACAGCGTTCAGGTGAAGAATGGCGGTACCGTCCGTCTGCACAACCTGAAGCATGTTGAGCGAGTGGATGGTCACCTGGTTGCCGTGTCCCGTTCCGGTGAGCTGGCCATCGCTGATGACTTCGGTCGTGAGCGTGAGCGTTACAAGCTGCCGTACGGTGCCGTGATTTCGGTTAAAGAAGGTGACAAGGTCGAAGCTGGCGCCATCGTGGCCAAGTGGGATCCGCACACTCACCCGATCGTTACCGAAATGAAAGGTACCGTGACCTACGTGGGCATGGAAGAAGGCATCACGATCAAGCGTCAGACTGACGAATTGACCGGTATGACCAACATTGAAGTACTCGACGCCAAAGATCGTCCAGCTGCCGGTAAAGACATCCGTCCTGCCGTGAAGATGGTCGACGACAACGGCAAGGATCTGTTGCTGCCAGGCACTGACGTTATCGCTCAGTACTTCCTGCCAGCCAACGCCCTGGTCGGTGTAGCGGATGGTGCGAAGATCGCGATCGGTGATGTTATCGCTCGTATCCCGCAAGAGACTTCGAAAACTCGAGACATCACCGGTGGTCTGCCGCGTGTTGCCGACTTGTTCGAAGCCCGTCGTCCGAAAGAAGCGTCGATTCTGGCTGAAGTCAGCGGCACCATCGCGTTCGGTAAAGAGACCAAGGGCAAGCGCCGTCTGGTTATCACCCCGAACGACGGTAGCGATCCGTACGAAGAGCTGATTCCGAAGTGGCGTCACCTGAACGTGTTCGAAGGCGAACAGGTAAACCGCGGCGAAGTTATCTCCGACGGTCCGAGCGATCCACACGACATCCTGCGTCTGCTGGGTGTGAGTGCGCTGGCCAAGTACATCGTCAACGAGATCCAGGACGTTTACCGTCTGCAAGGCGTGAAGATCAACGACAAGCACATCGAGACCATCCTGCGTCAGATGCTGCGTAAAGTTGAGATCGCTGAATCCGGCGATTCCAGTTTCATCAAGGGCGACCAGATGGAATTGACTCACGTACTGGTAGAGAACGAGCGTCTGAGCGGCGAAGACAAGTTTGTCTCCAAGTTCACTCGTGTTCTGCTGGGTATCACCAAGGCGTCGTTGTCCACCGAATCGTTCATCTCGGCGGCTTCCTTCCAGGAAACCACTCGCGTACTGACCGAAGCGGCGGTAACCGGCAAGCGCGATTACCTGCGCGGCCTGAAAGAAAACGTGGTCGTGGGTCGTCTGATCCCGGCCGGTACCGGCCTGGCTTATCACAGCGAGCGTAAGCGCCGCCGTGATGCAGACAAGCCGTTGCGCGTCAGCGCCAGTGAAGTGGAAGCTGCACTGACCGAAGCGCTGAACTCGAGCGGTAACTGAGTTCTGCGGTAAATGAGTGTGAGGCCCTGGTCACTCCGTTCATCGAATCGAGACAAATTGTCGAGATTGGATGAGCGGGGAGGGCGGGGCCTTGCCTTGACTGGGGACAAGATCCTCTTTAGACTCTTGTACCCCTAAATTTGGCGGGAACTCGTTCCTGCCATTTTGCTTTTCTTGCAAGACAATAGCGTCGCAAGACAACAGTGGAGCTAGTAGATGGCAACTATCAACCAGCTGGTACGTCAGCCGCGTAAGCGTATCGTCGAGAAATCCGACGTGCCTGCGCTGCAGAACTGCCCGCAACGCCGTGGCGTGTGCACCCGTGTGTACACCACCACGCCGAAAAAACCTAACTCGGCACTGCGTAAAGTATGCCGTGTGCGCCTGACCAACGGTTTCGAGGTTTCCTCGTACATCGGCGGTGAAGGCCACAACCTGCAAGAGCACAGCGTGGTACTGATCCGCGGCGGTCGTGTAAAAGACTTGCCAGGTGTTCGTTACCACACCGTTCGCGGTTCGTTGGATACTTCCGGTGTTAAAGGTCGTAACCAGGGTCGTTCGAAGTACGGTACCAAGCGTCCGAAGTAATCGGCCGTTTTGCAGTTTTTCATTTTATTGAGTCGATAAGAGTAAGGTCGGGCACGCATCCATAGGAGCTGTCCCGGGCTAACCTGAAGACCGTTTGAGGGCTTATCAATGCCAAGACGTCGCGTAGCAGCCAAGCGTGAGATTCTGGACGATCCGAAATACGGAAGCCAAATCCTCGCCAAATTCATGAACCACGTAATGGAAAGCGGCAAGAAAGCCGTTGCCGAGCGTATCGTTTATGGTGCCCTGGATACCGTGAAGGCTCGTAAGGCCGGCACCGATCCCCTGGAACTCTTCGAAAAAGCACTCGACGCCATCGCTCCGCTGGTCGAAGTGAAGTCGCGCCGCGTTGGTGGTGCTACTTACCAGGTTCCGGTCGAGGTTCGTCCTTCCCGTCGTAACGCTCTGGCAATGCGCTGGTTGGTAGACTACGCCCGCAAGCGCGGCGAGAAGTCTATGGCTCTGCGTTTGGCTGGCGAACTGTTGGACGCTGCCGAAGGTAAAGGTGCTGCAGTTAAGAAGCGTGAAGACGTTCACCGTATGGCTGAAGCCAACAAGGCTTTCTCGCACTACCGCTTCTAATTTTAGCGTCACTAATTTTGCGAGGGCTTTATGGCTCGTACAACACCGATTAATCGCTACCGTAACATTGGTATCGTTGCACACGTGGATGCTGGTAAAACCACCACCACTGAGCGCGTCCTTTTTTACACTGGCAAAAGTCACAAAATGGGCGAGGTGCATGACGGCGCCGCGACCACAGACTGGATGGTGCAGGAGCAGGAGCGTGGTATTACCATTACTTCTGCTGCCATTACCGCCTTCTGGCAGGGTTCCGCCAAGCAGCACAAAGACCAGTACCGTTTCAACGTCATCGATACCCCGGGCCACGTAGACTTCACCATTGAAGTTGAACGTTCCCTGCGTGTACTCGACGGCGCGGTCGTTGTGTTCTGCGGTACTTCCGGCGTTGAGCCTCAGTCCGAAACCGTATGGCGTCAAGCCAACAAGTACGGTGTTCCACGTATCGTTTACGTGAACAAGATGGACCGTGCCGGTGCGAACTTCCTGCGCGTGATCGCTCAGATCAAGCAGCGTCTGGGTCACACTCCGGTGCCTATCCAGCTGGCTATCGGTTCCGAGGACAACTTCCAGGGTCAGATCGATCTGATGACCATGGAAGCCGTTTACTGGAACGATGCCGACAAGGGTATGACCCCTCGTCGTGAAGCCATCCCTGCTGAATTGCAGGAACTGGCTGAAGAGTGGCGCAACAACATGGTTGAGGCTGCGGCCGAGGCCAGCGAAGAGCTGATGAACAAGTACCTTGAGGGTGAAGAACTCACCGTCGAGGAAATCAAGGGTGCTCTGCGTCAGCGTACTATCGCTGGTGAGATCGTTCTGGCTGTTTGCGGTTCTTCCTTCAAGAACAAGGGTGTTCCCCTGGTTCTCGACGCCGTTATCGACTACCTGCCGGCTCCAACCGACATTCCTGCCATCAAGGGTACTGACCCGGATGACGAGGAAAAGCAGATGGAGCGTCATGCAGACGACAACGAGCCGTTCTCGGCTCTGGCGTTCAAGATCGCTACCGACCCATTCGTGGGTACCTTGACTTTCGTCCGTGTTTACTCGGGCGTGTTGGCCTCCGGCGACGGCGTGATCAACTCGGTCAAAGGCAAGAAAGAGCGCGTGGGTCGTATGGTGCAAATGCACGCAAACGCCCGTGAAGAGATCAAGGAAGTACGCGCTGGTGACATCGCGGCCCTGATCGGCATGAAGGACGTCACCACTGGTGAAACCTTGTGCAACGCTGACAAGCCAATCATCCTGGTTCGCATGGACTTCCCGGAGCCGGTTATTTCGGTTGCCGTAGAGCCTAAGACCAAGGATGACCAGGAAAAAATGGGTATCGCTCTGGGCAAACTTGCTCAGGAAGACCCGTCTTTCCGCGTCAAGACTGATGAAGAGACTGGTCAAACGATCATCTCTGGCATGGGCGAGTTGCACCTGGACATCCTGGTTGACCGGATGCGCCGTGAGTTCAACGTCGAAGCCAACATCGGTAAGCCTCAGGTTTCGTATCGTGAGCGCATCACGAAGAATTGCGAAATCGAAGGCAAGTTCGTTCGTCAGTCCGGCGGTCGTGGCCAGTTCGGCCATTGCTGGATCCGTTTTGCTCCTGCTGACGAAGGTCAGGAAGGTCTGCAATTCGTGAACGAAGTAGTGGGTGGTGTGGTTCCTAAGGAATACATCCCGGCTATCCAGAAGGGTATCGAAGAGCAGATGAAGAACGGCGTAGTTGCCGGCTATCCGCTGATCGGCCTGAAGGCTACCGTGTTTGATGGTTCTTACCACGACGTCGACTCGAACGAGATGGCGTTTAAGGTGGCTGCTTCCATGGCGACCAAGCAACTGGCCCAGAAGGGCGGTGGTGAGTTGCTCGAGCCGATCATGGCGGTAGAGGTTGTTACGCCTGAAGACTATATGGGTGACGTGATGGGCGACCTTAACCGTCGTCGCGGCATGATTCTGGGTATGGAAGACACGGTCTCCGGTAAGGTGATCCGTGCTGAAGTTCCGTTGGGCGAGATGTTCGGTTATGCGACCGACGTTCGTTCGATGTCTCAGGGTCGCGCAAGCTACTCTATGGAATTCAAAAAATACAATACAGCTCCGTCGCACATCGTCGAAACTGTAACCAAAAAACAAGGCTGATTCAGTCCTTTAGGCAAGGAGTTAATTGTCGTGGCTAAAGAAAAATTTGATCGTTCCCTACCGCACGTCAACGTTGGCACCATCGGTCACGTTGACCACGGTAAAACCACTCTGACCGCAGCTCTGACTCGCGTTTGCTCCGAAGTTTTCGGTTCCGCAATCGTTGATTTCGATAAAATCGACAGCGCGCCAGAAGAAAAAGCTCGTGGTATCACCATCAACACCGCGCACGTCGAGTACAACTCGAAGATCCGTCACTACGCTCACGTTGACTGCCCAGGTCACGCTGACTATGTGAAGAACATGATCACCGGTGCTGCCCAGATGGACGGCGCGATCCTGGTTTGCTCGGCCGCTGATGGTCCGATGCCACAAACCCGTGAGCACATCCTGCTGTCCCGTCAGGTAGGCGTTCCGTACATCGTGGTTTTCCTGAACAAGGCTGACCTGGTAGACGACGCTGAGCTGCTGGAACTGGTCGAGATGGAAGTTCGCGACCTGCTGTCCACCTACGACTTCCCGGGCGATGACACTCCAATCATCATCGGTTCGGCTCGTATGGCGCTGGAAGGCAAAGACGACAACGAAATGGGCACCACTGCCGTTCGTAAACTGGTTGAAACCCTGGACAGCTACATCCCAGAACCAGAGCGTGCTATCGACAAGCCATTCCTGATGCCAATCGAAGACGTATTCTCGATCTCGGGTCGTGGTACTGTTGTGACTGGTCGTATCGAGCGCGGTATCGTTCGCGTTCAAGATGCACTGGAAATCGTTGGTCTGCGTGACACCACCACCACCACCTGCACCGGTGTTGAAATGTTCCGCAAGCTGCTCGACGAAGGTCGTGCTGGCGAGAACTGCGGCGTTCTGCTGCGTGGTACCAAGCGTGACGACGTTGAGCGTGGCCAGGTTCTGGTTAAGCCAGGTTCGGTTAAGCCGCACACCAAGTTCACCGCAGAAGTTTACGTTCTGAGCAAGGAAGAAGGCGGTCGTCACACTCCGTTCTTCAAAGGCTACCGTCCACAGTTCTACTTCCGTACTACTGACGTGACTGGTAACTGCCAGCTGCCAGAAGGCGTTGAAATGGTAATGCCAGGTGACAACATCCAGATGGAAGTTACCCTGATCAAGACCATCGCAATGGAAGACGGCCTGCGTTTCGCTATCCGTGAAGGCGGTCGTACCGTCGGCGCTGGCGTCGTAGCCAAAATCATCGAGTAAGCATCTCTTTTGAGATAGCTTCGATGCTTTGAAAGGCCCCCGCTCAGCGGGGGCTTTTTTATTGGGTTGACACCCATCTGGGGCGTCTATAGAATTGCGCCTCCTTTTAACGGGCGTATTGCGCCCGGTGGGAATAGCAGCCGGAGTCTGAAATCCAATGCAAAATCAGCAAATCCGTATCAGGTTGAAGGCTTTCGACCATCGCCTGATCGACCAATCAACCCAGGAAATCGTGGAAACCGCGAAACGTACTGGTGCTCAAGTGCGTGGTCCAATTCCACTGCCTACCCGTAAAGAGCGGTTCACCGTTCTGGTCTCCCCGCACGTCAACAAAGACGCGCGTGACCAGTACGAGATCCGTACTCATAAGCGTGTTCTGGACATCGTCCAGCCAACGGATAAAACCGTTGATGCTCTTATGAAGCTTGATCTTGCGGCCGGTGTGGAAGTGCAGATCAGCCTCGGCTAAGACTCGGTCTTAGTCGTGTAACGCTCTGAAATGGGCGGCCATAGCGGGTGAAAGCCCCGTACACTCATGAGGTTTACAACATGACTATTGGTGTAGTCGGTCGTAAAGCGGGTATGACCCGTATTTTCACCGAAGAAGGTGTCTCCATTCCGGTCACGGTCATTGAGATCGAACCGAATCGCGTCACCCAGTTCAAAACTGAAGAGACCGATGGCTATCGTGCAGTGCAAGTCACTGTCGGCGAGCGTCGTGCTTCGCGTGTAACAGCAGCTCAGGCTGGCCACTTCGCTAAAGCGAACGTTGCCGCTGGTCGTACCGTAATGGAATTCCGCCTTGAAGAAGGCGAGTACCAGGCCGGCGATCTGATCAACGCTGAAATCTTCGCCGCTGGTCAACTGGTTGATGTAACCGGTCAGTCCAAGGGTAAAGGCTTCCAGGGTACGATCAAGCGTTGGAATTTCCGCGGGCAAGATAACACCCACGGTAACTCCGTATCCCACCGCGTTCCAGGCTCTATCGGCCAGTGCCAGACTCCTGGTCGTGTATTCAAGGGCAAAAAAATGTCCGGTCATATGGGCGCTGAGCGCGTGACCGTGCAGTCCCTCGAAGTAGTGCGCGTGGACGCTGAACGCAATCTGTTGTTGGTCAAGGGCGCTGTTCCTGGCGCTACTGGCGGCAACTTGGTTGTACGTCCAGCAGCCAAGGCTCGCGGTTAAGGGGAAGCTGACATGCAATTAAATGTAAATGACGCTCAAGCGATCGAAGTTTCCGAACTGACATTTGGCGGCGAATTCAACGAGACGCTGGTTCACCAAGCAGTCGTAGCCTACATGGCTGGCGGTCGTCAGGGTTCCAAGCAGCAAAAGACCCGTTCCGACGTTCGTGGTGGCGGTAAGCGCCCATGGCGTCAGAAAGGTACTGGCCGTGCTCGTGCCGGTACTATCCGTAGCCCAATCTGGCGTGGCGGCGGTACCACTTTCGCAGCTCGTCCTCAGGATCACTCCCAGAAGCTGAACAAGAAGATGTACCGCGCAGCAATGCGTTCCATCCTTGCTGAGCTGGTGCGTACTGATCGTCTGGTCGTGGTTCAGGATTTCGCCGTTGAAACGCCGAAAACCAAAGACCTGCTGGGCAAACTGAACAACATGAGCCTGACCGACGTTCTGATCGTGTCCGACGCTGTTGATCAGAACCTGTACCTGGCTGCTCGTAACCTGCCACACGTAGATGTACGTGACGTGCAAGGTTCCGATCCAGTTAGTCTGATCGCATACGACAAGGTGTTGATCACCGTGTCGGCCGTGAAGAAATTCGAGGAGCTGCTGGGATGAACCAGGAACGCGTATTTAAAGTTCTGCTTGGCCCGCACGTTTCCGAGAAGGCTACGGTTCTGGCAGACAAGAAAGGCCAGTTCGTTTTCAAGGTTGCTACCGACGCAACCAAGCTGGAAATCAAGAAGGCCGTCGAAAGCCTGTTCAGCGTGAAAGTAGAGCGTGTTACTACCCTGAATGTTCTGGGTAAGAGCAAGCGCACTGCTCGCGGTCTGGGCAAGCGTAATGACTGGAAGAAGGCAGTTATCTCCCTTCAGCCAGGCCAAGATCTCGATTTCAGCAGCAGTGCTGAGTAAGGAAGGGGTGCATCATGGCAATCGTTAAATGCAAACCGACTTCCCCTGGCCGCCGTTTTGTGGTCAAGGTGGTCAACCAGGAGCTGCATAAAGGCGCTCCTCACGCACCGCTGCTCGAGAAGAAATCGAAGACTGGTGGTCGTAACAACAATGGCCGTATTACCACTCGTCACATCGGTGGTGGTCATAAGCAGCATTACCGTATGGTCGATTTCCGTCGCAACGACAAAGATGGCATCGTCGCCACTGTCGAGCGTATCGAATACGATCCAAACCGTACTGCTCACATCGCACTGCTCTGCTACGCAGACGGCGAGCGCCGCTACATCATCGCCCCTAAAGGCGTGAGTGCTGGCGACACGCTGATCGCAGGCGCTCTGGCTCCAATCAAGCCAGGTAACGCTCTGCAACTGCGCAACATTCCAGTCGGTTCTACCGTACACGGCATCGAACTGAAGCCAGGTAAAGGCGCACAGATCGCTCGTTCCGCTGGTGCTTCGGCTCAGCTGATCGCTCGTGAAGGCGTGTACGTTACCCTGCGTCTGCGTTCCGGTGAAATGCGTAAAGTCCTGGCTGAATGCCGTGCGACCCTGGGCGAAGTCTCGAACTCCGAGCACAGCCTGCGTTCGCTGGGTAAAGCTGGTGCCAAACGCTGGCGTGGCGTTCGCCCAACCGTTCGTGGTGTTGCCATGAACCCGGTTGACCACCCACATGGTGGTGGTGAAGGTCGTACCTCTGGTGGTCGTCATCCGGTATCGCCATGGGGCTTCCCGACTAAGGGCGCGAAGACTCGTGGTAATAAGCGTACCGACAAAATGATCGTCCGTCGTCGCAAGTAAATAGAGGGATACGACAGTGCCACGTTCTCTGAAAAAAGGTCCTTTTATCGATCTTCACCTACTGAAGAAGATCGAAGTGGCGGCGGAAAAGAACGATCGCAAACCGGTGAAAACCTGGTCGCGTCGTTCGATGATCCTGCCACAAATGGTCGGTCTGACCATCGCAGTACACAACGGTCGTCAGCACGTCCCAGTTCTCGTGAACGAAGACATGGTCGGCCACAAACTGGGCGAGTTCGCCGGTACCCGCACTTATCGCGGGCACGTGGCAGACAAGAAAGCCAAGCGTTAAGGGGTTAGGAAATGGAAGTAGCCGCTAAGTTGTCGGGCGCTCGAATCTCCGCCCAGAAAGCCCGCTTGGTCGCCGACCAGATCCGCGGGAAGAAGGTGGGCGAAGCGCTCAACCTGTTGGCTTTCAGCAGTAAGAAAGCCGCCGAGATCATGAAGAAAGTGCTGGAGTCGGCCGTAGCCAACGCCGAGCATAACGAAGGCGCAGACGTTGATGACCTGAAGGTCAGCACTGTTTTCGTCAACGAAGGGCGTTCGCTGAAGCGCATCATGCCACGTGCCAAAGGCCGTGCTGATCGCATCGTCAAGCGGTCTTGCCATATCACTGTCAAGGTTGCTGACAAGTAACGGAGTCGAAGAGATGGGTCAGAAAGTACATCCCATTGGCATTCGCCTGGGAATCGTCAAGGAGCACACCTCCGTCTGGTACGCAGACGGTCGGACTTATGCGGACTATTTGCTCGCAGATCTGAATGTGCGTGAGTACCTCCAAGACAAACTAAAAAGCGCGTCCGTAAGCCGTATCGATATCCATCGTCCGGCCCAAACTGCACGCATCACCATCCACACCGCTCGTCCAGGTATCGTTATCGGGAAGAAAGGTGAAGATGTTGAGAAACTGCGTCAGGACCTGACCAAGCAAATGGGTGTGCCTGTGCACATCAATATCGAAGAGATCCGCAAGCCGGAGCTCGACGGTATGCTGGTTGCGCAGAGCGTAGCTCAGCAGCTGGAGCGTCGCGTAATGTTCCGTCGCGCTATGAAGCGCGCAGTACAGAACGCCATGCGCATTGGTGCCAAAGGCATCAAAATCCAAGTGAGCGGTCGTCTCGGCGGTGCTGAAATCGCACGTACTGAATGGTATCGCGAAGGTCGTGTGCCATTGCACACCCTGCGTGCCGACATCGACTATGCCAACTACGAAGCTCACACCACTTACGGTGTGATCGGTGTAAAGGTTTGGATCTTCAAAGGCGAAGTAATTGGTGGTCGCCAAGAAGAACTGAAACCACAAGCACCAGCGCCTCGTAAAAAAGCTGCTAAGTAAGGGGTACGCCAAATGTTGCAACCAAAGCGTACGAAGTTCCGCAAGCAGATGACTGGTCACAACCGTGGCCTGGCATTGCGCGGTAGCAAAGTCAGCTTCGGCGAGTTCGCGCTGAAGTCTGTTGCTCGTGGTCGTCTCACCGCTCGTCAGATCGAGTCAGCGCGTCGTGCTCTGACCCGTCACGTAAAACGTGGCGGCAAGATCTGGATCCGTGTATTCCCGGACAAGCCGATCTCCAAAAAGCCTCTCGAGGTTCGGATGGGTAAAGGTAAGGGTAACGTGGAATACTGGGTTGCCCAGATTCAGCCAGGCAAAGTCCTGTATGAAATCGAGGGTGTTTCTGAAGAGCTGGCGCGTGAGGCTTTCGCCCTGGCTGCTGCAAAGCTGCCGCTCGCCACCTCCTTTGTTAAACGGACGGTGATGTGATGAAAGCGAATGAACTTCGTGAAAAATCCGCACAGCAGCTGAACGAGCAACTGCTCGGCCTGCTGCGCGACCAGTTCAATCTGCGTATGCAGAAAGCAACTGGCCAGTTGGGGCAGTCTCATCTGCTCTCGCAAGTTAAGCGTGACATCGCTCGCGTGAAGACTGTGCTCAACCAGCAGGCAGGTAAGTAATCATGGCTGAAGCCGAAAAAACTGTCCGTACGCTGACTGGCCGTGTTGTCAGCGACAAGATGGACAAAACCATCACCGTTCTGATCGAGCGTCGCGTTAAGCACCCGATCTACGGTAAATACGTTAAGCGTTCGACTAAGCTGCACGCGCACGACGAAACCAATCAGTGCCACATCGGCGACAAAGTCACTATTCGTGAAACTCGTCCTTTGGCCAAGACCAAGTCTTGGGCGCTGGTTGATGTTCTCGAACGCGCTGTGGAAGTCTAAGGACTAGGGGTCGGAGAAATTATATGATTCAGACTCAATCCATGCTCGATGTGGCCGATAACAGCGGCGCTCGCCGCGTTATGTGCATCAAGGTGCTGGGTGGCTCCCATCGTCGTTACGCTGGTATCGGTGACATCATCAAGGTTACCGTCAAGGAAGCAATTCCTCGCGGTAAAGTGAAAAAAGGCCAAGTGATGACTGCTGTTGTAGTCCGCACTCGTCACGGCGTACGTCGTGCTGATGGCTCCATTATCCGCTTTGATGGCAACGCTGCTGTTCTGTTGAACAACAAGCAAGAGCCGATCGGCACCCGTATCTTTGGGCCAGTGACCCGTGAACTTCGTACTGAGAAGTTCATGAAGATCGTCTCGCTCGCCCCAGAAGTGCTGTAAGGAGATCCGACATGCAAAAGATTCGTCGTGACGACGAGATCATCGTGATCGCCGGCAAAGACAAAGGTAAGCGCGGTAAGGTGCTTAAGGTTCTCGCTAACAACCGTTTGGTTATTGGTGGTCTGAACCTGGTCAAGCGTCATACCAAGCCTAACCCGATGTCGGGCGTGCAGGGCGGTATCGTCGAAAAAGAAGCTCCACTGGATGCTTCTAACGTCGCCATTTTCAACGGCGAAACCAACAAGGCTGACCGCGTTGGTTTCAAAGTAGAAGACGGCAAGAAAATTCGTGTCTTCAAGTCGACCCAAAAAGCGGTTGATGCTTGAACACTGCTAGGTAGATGAGACCATGGCACGACTAAAAGAGATTTACCGGAAGGAAATTGCTCCGAAACTTAAGGAAGAACTTAAGCTTTCGAACGTGATGGAAGTTCCGCGCGTTACCAAAATCACCCTGAACATGGGTCTGGGCGAAGCGATCGGCGACAAAAAAGTCATCGAGCACGCTGTTGCTGACCTGGAAAAGATCACCGGCCAGAAAGTCGTTGTGACCTACGCTCGCAAATCCATCGCTGGCTTTAAAGTCCGTGAAGGTTGGCCGATCGGCGTCAAAGTGACCCTGCGCCGTGAGCGTATGTACGAGTTCCTGGATCGTCTGCTGTCGATCTCCCTGCCTCGGGTTCGCGACTTCCGCGGCCTGAATGCCAAGTCCTTCGATGGTCGTGGCAACTACAGCATGGGCGTGAAAGAGCAGATCATCTTCCCGGAAATCGACTACGACAAGATCGATGCTCTCCGCGGTCTGGACATCACCCTGACCACCACTGCCAAGAACGATGATGAAGGCCGCGCTCTGCTGCGTGCGTTCAAATTCCCGTTCCGCAACTGATTGGAGTAGGACCATGGCCAAGATGAGCATGAAAAACCGCGAGCTGAAGCGTCAGCTCACGGTTGCCAAGTACGCCAAGAAGCGTGCAGCACTGAAAGCTATCATCGTTGATCTGAACGCAAGTCCAGAAGCGCGTTGGGAAGCTACAGTAGCCCTGCAGAAGCAGCCACGTGACGCAAGCGCTTCGCGCATGCGTAACCGCTGCCGCCTGACCGGTCGTCCACACGGCGTTTACCGCAAGTTCGGCCTCGGCCGTAACAAGCTGCGTGAAGCTGCCATGCGTGGTGACGTACCGGGTCTGGTTAAAGCCAGCTGGTAAGTACTGTCAAAGTCTCGGTGTCCAGGATCGCAAGATCCTGACCACCGGTGGCCTTGAATCTGGATCAAGCCCCTTTTGGGGCTTGATTCATTTCCGGGGTGTGTCTAGAATACCCGGCTCGCCTGAGCCCGTGTTTTTCATGCTCGGAGATTCTCGGCGACACGTAATAGCCGCAAGGCTAATTTTTTTGTATTAGGAGCGTCTAGCCCATGAGTATGCAGGACCCGTTAGCGGACATGCTAACTCGTATCCGTAATGCCCAGATGGCTGAAAAGTCCGTCGTAAGCATGCCATCTTCCACGTTGAAGGTAGCTGTTGCCAAAGTCCTGAAGGACGAAGGTTACATTGCGGGTTATCAGATCAGCAGCGAAATCAAACCACTGCTGTCCATCGAGCTGAAGTACTTCGAAGGCCGTCCGGTTATCGAAGAAGTGAAGCGCGTTAGCCGTCCAGGCCTGCGTCAGTACAAGTCCGTCGATGATCTGCCAAAAGTTCGTGGCGGTCTCGGTGTGTCTATCGTCTCCACCAACAAGGGTGTGATGACTGATCGTGCTGCGCGCGCTGCCGGTGTCGGCGGCGAAGTTCTTTGCACTGTGTTCTAAGGGGGGATAAGCATGTCTCGCGTCGCTAAGAACCCCGTTAAGCTGCCAGCCGGTGTCGAAGTAAAATTCGCAGGCCAACAGCTTTCGGTGAAGGGTGCCAAGGGCACTCTCGAACTGAACATCCACTCGTCCGTTGAGATCGTTGAAGAAGCTGGTGAGCTGCGTTTCGCTGCTCGCAATGGCGATCAACAGACTCGCGCGATGGCTGGTACCACTCGTGCGTTGGTAAACAACATGGTCCAGGGCGTAAGCCAAGGCTTCGAGCGCAAGCTCCAGCTGGTCGGTGTTGGTTACAAAGCGCAAGCAAAAGGCACAGTGCTGAACCTGGCTCTTGGCTTCTCGCACCCAGTGGATTACGAACTGCCGGAAGGCATCACCGCTGAGACTCCTAGCCAGACCGATATCCTGATCAAGGGCATCGACAAGCAGCTGGTAGGTCAAGTGGCCGCCGAGATCCGCGACTTCCGTCCACCAGAGCCGTACAAAGGCAAAGGTGTGCGCTACGCGGACGAAGTCGTCCGTCGTAAAGAAGCCAAGAAGAAGTAGGGCATAGCAAATGACCGACAAAAAAGTTACTCGACTGCGTCGCGCTCGCAAAGCACGCCTGAAAATGCACGAACTCGAAGTCGTGCGTCTCTGCGTGTTCCGCTCTTCGCAGCACATCTACGCCCAGGTCATTTCGGCCGACGGCAACAAAGTCCTGGCAAGCGCCTCGACTTTGGATAAAGAACTGCGTGATGGTGCCACCGGCAACATCGACGCGGCCACTAAGGTTGGCCAGCTGGTCGCTACGCGTGCTAAGGCCGCTGGCGTCTCGCAAGTGGCTTTCGACCGCTCTGGCTTCAAGTACCACGGCCGCGTTAAAGCGCTGGCTGATGCTGCTCGTGAAGCTGGGCTGGAGTTCTAAGTTATGTCAAATAACGACCAAAAGCGCGACGAAGGCTACATCGAGAAGCTGGTTCAAGTTAACCGCGTAGCCAAAACCGTTAAAGGCGGCCGTATCTTCACTTTCACCGCGTTGACCGTGGTTGGTGATGGTAAGGGCCGTGTTGGCTTCGGCCGTGGCAAGTCGCGTGAAGTGCCTGCTGCGATCCAGAAGGCAATGGAAGCTGCTCGCCGCAACATGATCCAGGTTGATCTGAACGGCACCACCCTGCAGTACGCAATGAAGTCCGCTCACGGCGCTTCGAAGGTGTACATGCAGCCTGCTTCTGAAGGTACCGGTATCATCGCTGGCGGCGCTATGCGTGCTGTCCTCGAAGTTGCTGGCGTTCAGAACGTTCTGGCCAAGTGCTACGGCTCGACTAACCCTGTAAACGTGGTTCACGCCACTTTCAAGGGTTTGAAAGCAATGCAGTCTCCTGAATCCATTGCCGCCAAGCGTGGCAAAAGCGTCAAGGAGATCTTCTGATCATGGCTACCGTAAAAGTAACGCTGATCAAAAGCATGACCGGCCGCATCCCTAACCACAAACTGTGCGTTAAGGGTCTGGGTCTGCGTCGCATCGGTCACACTGTAGAAGTCCAGGATACTCCCGAGAATCGCGGGATGATCAACAAGGCTTACTACATGCTGCGTGTCGAGGGTTAATCGATGAAACTCAATGATCTGAGTCCAGCGCCGGGTTCCCGTCGCGAAAAGCATCGTCCGGGCCGTGGTATCGGTAGCGGTTTGGGTAAGACTGGTGGCCGTGGTCACAAAGGTCAGACCTCCCGCTCCGGTGGCACCATTGCTCCAGGCTTTGAAGGCGGTCAACAGCCGCTGCATCGTCGCCTGCCGAAGTTCGGTTTCGTTTCCCTGAAAGCCATGGATCGCGCAGAAGTGCGTTTGTCCGAGCTGGCTAAAGTGGAAGGCGACATCGTCACCGTGCAGTCCCTGAAAGATGCCAACGTGATCAATGTCAACGTACAGCGTGTGAAAATCATGCTGTCCGGTGAAGTGACTCGCGCTGTCACTATCGGCAAGGGAATCGGCGCCACCAAGGGTGCGCGTGCGGCTATCGAAGCAGCTGGCGGCAAGTTCGAGGAATAAATGGCTAAGCAAGGTGCTCTCTCTGCGCTCGGCAAAGGCGGTATGTCTGAACTCTGGGCTCGTCTGCGTTTTCTGTTCCTGGCGATTATCGTCTACCGAATAGGCGCACACATCCCGGTTCCAGGTATCAACCCGGACCGACTCGCGGACCTGTTTCGACAGAATGAGGGGACCATTCTTAGCTTGTTCAACATGTTTTCCGGCGGCGCGCTGGAGCGGATGAGCATCTTTGCACTGGGGATCATGCCGTACATCTCGGCATCGATCATCATGCAACTGATGACCGCCGTCAGCCCGCAGCTGGAGCAGTTGAAGAAGGAAGGTGAAGCTGGCCGTCGCAAGATCAGCCAGTACACCCGCTACGGCACTGTCATCCTCGCCCTGGTTCAGGCTATCGGCATGTCCGTTGGCCTGGCGGGGCAGGGTGTTGCGTTCACTGGTGACTTTGGCTTCCATTTCGTCGCGGTATCCACATTTGTGGCTGGTGCGATGTTCATGATGTGGCTGGGTGAGCAGATTACTGAGCGTGGTGTTGGCAACGGTATCTCGATGTTGATTTTCGCAGGTATCGTCGCCGGTCTTCCGAGAGCGATCGGGCAGTCTTTCGAGTCTGCACGTCAGGGTGATATCAACATCTTCGCCCTGGTTGCCATCGGTTTGCTGGCAGTAGCGATTATCGGTTTCGTGGTGTTCATTGAGCGTGGTCAGCGTCGTATTGCTGTTCACTACGCCAAGCGTCAGCAGGGCCGCAAGGTCTTCGCTGCGCAGACCAGCCACTTGCCGCTGAAGGTGAACATGGCCGGTGTTATTCCGGCTATTTTCGCGAGCAGCATTTTGCTGTTCCCGGCTTCGTTGGGTGCCTGGTTCGGTCAGTCTGAAGGTATGGGCTGGTTGCAGGACATCTCGCAGTCGATCGCTCCTGGTCAGCCGTTGAATATTCTGCTGTTTAGTGCAGGGATTATTTTCTTCTGCTTCTTCTATACGGCGTTGATGTTCAATCCGAAAGACGTAGCGGAAAACCTGAAGAAGTCCGGTGCCTTTATTCCGGGCATCCGTCCAGGTGAGCAGTCTGCGCGCTACATTGATGGCGTTCTGACTCGCTTGACCATGTTCGGTGCTCTTTACATGACGGCCGTCTGCCTGTTGCCCCAGTTCCTGGTGGTTGCAGCCAACGTACCGTTCTACCTTGGCGGGACCTCGTTGCTGATCGTCGTCGTGGTTGTGATGGACTTCATGTCCCAAGTACAATCGCACCTCGTTTCGCACCAGTACGAATCCCTGATGAAGAAAGCCAACCTGAAGGGTTACGGCAGCGGCATGCTGCGCTGACCCATAAGGTTCGAGGAGTTGGTGATGAAAGTTCGTGCATCGGTGAAAAAGCTGTGCCGTAACTGCAAGATTATTCGCCGCGAAGGTGTTGTTCGAGTAATTTGCAGCGCGGAACCGCGTCACAAACAGCGCCAAGGCTGAGTGTGATTGTGCTTCAAGCCCGGCAGCTAGTGCGCTGCCGGGTTGATTATTTGTTATTACAGCGATATTATCTCGCGCCCTATTTCTTGGCTTCCGGGGCGTAGGTAGCTGTCAATTGGAGTCCCACTGAATGGCCCGTATTGCAGGCGTTAACATTCCAGATAACAAGCATACTGTTATCTCGCTGACCTACATCTATGGTGTTGGTCGCACTACTGCACAGAAAATTTGTGCAGAGACTGGGGTAAACCCAGCAGCAAAGATCAAAGATCTGAGCGACGAGCAAATTGAACAGCTGCGTGGCGAAGTGGCGAAGTTCACCACTGAAGGTGACCTGCGTCGCGAAATCAACATGAAAATCAAGCGCTTGATGGACCTCGGTTGCTATCGCGGTCTGCGTCATCGTCGCGGTCTTCCAGTACGCGGTCAGCGTACCAAGACCAACGCGCGTACCCGTAAAGGTCCGCGTAAGCCGATCCGCAAGTAATCGCCCCAGCGAATCGACAGGAATTTAATCATGGCAAAACCTGCTGCTCGTCCTCGTAAAAAAGTTAAAAAGACAGTGGTTGATGGCATCGCCCACATCCATGCATCTTTTAACAACACCATCGTGACCATCACCGACCGTCAAGGTAACGCTCTTTCCTGGGCTACCTCCGGTGGTTCGGGTTTCCGCGGTTCCCGCAAGTCCACCCCGTTTGCTGCTCAAGTAGCTGCTGAACGTGCTGGTCAAGCTGCGCTGGAATACGGCCTGAAAAACCTCGACGTCAACGTCAAAGGTCCAGGTCCAGGTCGTGAATCCGCAGTCCGCGCTTTGAACGGCTGTGGCTACAAGATCGCCAGCATCACCGACGTGACGCCAATCCCGCACAACGGGTGCCGTCCGCCGAAGAAGCGCCGCGTGTAATCCAGGAGATTGTAAAGAATGGCTCGTTACATTGGTCCAAAATGCAAACTCGCTCGTCGCGAAGGCACCGATCTCTTCCTGAAGAGCGGCGTGCGCGCGATCGAATCGAAGTGCAACATTGAAGCAGCACCTGGTATCCACGGCCAACGCCGCGGTCGCCAGTCCGACTACGGCACCCAACTGCGTGAAAAGCAGAAGGTCCGTCGTATCTACGGCGTTCTCGAGCGTCAATTCAGCGGCTACTACAAAGAAGCTGCTGGCAAGAAAGGTGCAACCGGTGAAAACCTGCTGCAACTGCTCGAATGCCGTCTGGACAACGTTGTATACCGTATGGGCTTTGGTTCGACTCGTGCCGAATCCCGTCAGCTGGTATCGCACAAGTCGATCAGCGTAAACGGTCAGACCGTTAACGTTCCGTCCTACCAGGTTCGTGCTGGTGACGTGGTTGCTGTTCGCGAGAAAGCAAAAAATCAACTTCGCATTGTCCAAGCTCTCGATCTGTGTGCCCAACGTGGCCGCGTAGAATGGGTAGAAGTAGACACTGAGAAGAAGTCGGGCGTTTTCAAGAACGTTCCAGCTCGCAGTGATCTGTCCGCCGACATCAACGAAAGCCTGATTGTCGAGCTCTACTCCAAGTAAGGGCTAGAAAATAGGTGCATCCATGCAGATTTCGGTAAATGAGTTCCTGACACCCCGCCACATTGATGTGCAGGTTGTCAGTCCAACCCGCGCCAAGATCACTCTCGAGCCTCTCGAGCGTGGCTTTGGCCATACCCTGGGCAACGCGCTGCGCCGCATCCTGTTGTCCTCAATGCCCGGCTGTGCAGTAGTCGAGGCCGAGATTGACGGTGTGCTCCACGAGTACAGCGCCATCGAAGGTGTACAGGAAGACGTAATTGAAATCCTGTTGAACCTTAAAGGTCTGGCTATCAAGCTGCACGGTCGTGACGAAGTTACGCTGACCTTGTCGAAGAAGGGTTCGGGGGTGGTTACCGCTGCCGATATTCAGCTGGATCATGATGTCGAGATCGTTAATCCCGATCACGTAATCGCTAACCTGGCGTCTAACGGCGCCCTGAACATGAAGCTCGTAGTAGCTCGTGGTCGTGGTTATGAACCGGCAGACTCGCGTCAGAGCGATGAAGACGAAAGCCGCAGCATCGGTCGCTTGCAGCTTGACTCTTCGTTCAGCCCGGTTCGCCGTATCGCATACGTGGTGGAAAACGCCCGTGTCGAGCAGCGTACTAACCTGGACAAGCTGGTTATTGATCTGGAAACCAACGGTACTCTGGATCCTGAAGAGGCAATTCGCCGCGCTGCAACCATCCTGCAACAGCAGTTGGCTGCGTTCGTCGACCTCAAGGGTGACAGTGAGCCAGTGGTTGTCGAGCAGGAAGACGAGATCGATCCGATCCTGCTTCGCCCGGTTGACGATCTGGAACTGACTGTACGTTCGGCTAACTGCCTTAAGGCGGAAAACATCTACTACATCGGTGACCTGATTCAGCGTACCGAAGTAGAGCTGTTGAAGACTCCGAACCTGGGCAAGAAATCCTTGACTGAAATCAAGGACGTTCTGGCCTCCCGCGGTCTGTCCCTCGGCATGCGCCTCGACAACTGGCCGCCTGCAAGTCTTAAGAAGGACGACAAGGCGACTGCCTGATCGTCGTAATCACCGAACGTAGTGTTTGGTAAGGAATGAACCATGCGTCATCGTAAAAGTGGTCGTCACCTGAGCCGCACCAGCTCGCACCGCAAGGCCATGTTCCAAAACATGGCGGTGTCGCTGTTCGAGCACGAGCTGATCAAAACTACTCTGCCAAAAGCTAAAGAACTGCGCCGCGTTGCCGAGCCGCTGATCACTTTGGCCAAGACAGATAGCGTTGCTAACCGCCGTCTGGCTTTCGACCGTACTCGTTCGAAAGCTATCGTTGGTAAGCTCTTCAACGACCTGGGCAAGCGTTACGCTACCCGTGAGGGTGGCTACCTGCGCATCCTCAAGTGCGGTTTCCGCGCTGGCGACAACGCGCCTATGGCGTACGTCGAGTTGGTTGATCGTGCTACTGCTGGCGAAGCTGTATCTGCCGAGTAAGACGTCAGTCTGAAACAAAGAACCGGGCCTAGTGCCCGGTTTTTTGTGCCTGTAAGAAACGCGCCCTCTGTACAAGCGCCTCCCGCGTCCTCGTCGTCATTATGTGATGGGGATGATCATTAGTTTTTATCTATCGATGTCTGCAAGTTAATGAATTTGTAGCTGTCATATTGATGATCAATACTCCTTCTCAGCCGATAGCCGGCAGTTCAAGACCGACAGAGGAAGGAAGATCGCATGAGCCAAAACAAAACGCTTACCACCGCCAGTGGCGCTCCTGTTGCCGATAACCAGAATTCCCGTTCCGCCGGCCCTCGTGGCCCGCTGCTGCTCGACGACTTTCACCTGATCGAGAAGCTTGCCCACTTCAACCGTGAAAACATCCCTGAGCGCCGTGTACACGCCAAAGGCTCGGGTGCCTACGGTACGTTCACCGTGACGCGCGATATCACTCAATACACCAGCGCGAAGCTGTTTGAGACAGTCGGCAAGCAAACCCCGACTTTCCTGCGGTTTTCCACCGTGGGTGGTGAGCGGGGTTCGGCTGATACCGAGCGTGATCCGCGCGGGTTCGCCTTGAAGTTTTATACCGAGGAAGGCAACTGGGACATCGTCGGCAACAACACCCCCGTGTTCTTCATTCGCGATCCACTGAAGTTCCCGGACTTTATCCACACCCAGAAGCGTTTGCCGCAAAGCAACCTGAAGAGTGCCCAGGCGATGTGGGACTTCTGGTCGCATTCGCCCGAGGCGCTGCACCAGGTCACCATCCTGTTCTCCGACCGGGGTATCCCTGATGGATACCGTCACATGCATGGCTTCGGCAGCCACACTTACAGCCTCATCAACGCTCAAGGTGAGCGTCACTGGGTGAAGTGGCACTACAAGACCAGGCAGGGGATCAAGAACCTTGCTCCAGCGGAGGCAGCGCGCCTGGCGGGCACTGATCCGGATTACGCCCAGCGCGACCTGTTCAATGCCATCGAGCAGGGTGATTTCCCGAAATGGCGCGTATGCATCCAGATCATGAGCGAAGCTCAGGCAGCGGCGCACTACGAGAACCCCTTTGATGTCACCAAGACCTGGTCGCAGAAAGAGTTTCCACTGATTGAAGTCGGAGAGCTGGAGCTCAATCGCAATCCGCTGAACTACTTTGCTGAAGTCGAGCAAGCGGCATTCGGTCCCAGCAACATGGTCCCAGGTGTTGGCTTATCGCCTGACCGCATGCTGCAAGGTCGAGTATTCGCTTACGCGGATGCTCACCGCTACCGTGTTGGCACCAATCACCAGCAATTGCCGGTTAATGCGCCTCGCAGTCCGGTGAACAGCTACCAGCGTGATGGTTCGATGGCGTTTGGCAGTAACGGCGGTGCAGCACCAAACTACGAGCCGAACAGCTACGTTGAGTCGCCGAAGCAAGCGCCTCGCTATGCAGAGCCGCCATTGGCACTGAGCGGTGCGGCTGATCGTTACGATCACCGCGAGGATACCGACTACTACAGCCACGCCGGCGCGTTGTTCCGCTTGATGACTGGGGAGCAGCAATCATTGCTGGTTAGCAACATCGCCGGTGCGATGGCGGGTGTATCGAGTGATGTGGTTGATCGCCAGTTGCAGCATTTCTACAAGGCTGACCCGGCGTATGGAGAAGCAATCGCAAAGCTGCTCAACGTACAGCTTAACGAAGTCTAAATGAGAAGCAGAACCGCCCTTGTTTGGGCGGTTTTTGCGTTATTTCAGCCGGTTTTCTCAGAATATCTTCGCTTTTATTGCGTCTTGCGAGTGACGATAAGGGCATGTTGGTTCAAACTACAACTTTAAAGCAGGGAGATGTAGGGCGATGCAAGGCCACCCAGATGTGATGGATTACCTCAACACGTTGCTGACCGGCGAACTGGCCGCGCGTGATCAATATTTCGTCCACTCGCGGATGTATGAGGACTGGGGTTTCACCAAGCTCTACGAACGAATCAACCACGAGATGGAAGAGGAAGCAGGGCACGCTGACGCCCTGATGCGCCGGATTCTGATGCTCGAGGGCACGCCGCGCATGCGTCCGGACGATCTCGACGTCGGCACCACGGTGACAGAGATGCTCGAAGCGGATTTGCGCCTGGAATACAAAGTACGGGCTGCGTTGTGCAAGGGCATCAAGCTCTGCGAACAACACAAGGACTACGTCAGCCGCGAAATGCTGCGGGTTCAATTGCATGACACCGAAGAAGATCACACCTACTGGCTCGAGAAGCAGTTGGGTCTGATCAAGTTGATCGGGCTAGAGAACTACCTGCAATCCCACACCTGATTGCTGCGAATAAAAAAAGCCCCTGTCACTGATGAAGTGACAGGGGCTTTTTCATGGGGGCGGTCAAGCCCGATCACGCTCCAGCAGCGGCTTGAGGTAGTAACCGGTGTGGGACTGCTTCATCTCTGACACTTCTTCCGGGGTGCCGACGGCAATGATCTGCCCGCCCTTGGAACCACCCTCCGGACCCAGGTCCACCAGCCAGTCAGCGGTCTTGATCACGTCCAGGTTGTGTTCGATCACCACCACGGTGTTGCCGTGGTCGCGCAGGCGATGCAACACGTCCAGCAGTTGCTGGATATCCGCGAAGTGCAGACCGGTGGTAGGTTCGTCCAGGATGTACAGGGTCTTGCCGGTATCGCGCTTGGACAGCTCGCGGGACAGTTTCACCCGTTGGGCTTCACCGCCGGACAGCGTGGTCGCCGATTGCCCCAGCTTGATGTACGACAGGCCGACGTCCATCAATGTTTGCAGCTTGCGCGCCAGGGCCGGTACGGCATCGAAGAACACCCGTGCTTCCTCGATGGTCATCTCGAGGGTTTCGTGGATGCTCTTGCCCTTGTACTTGATCTCAAGGGTTTCGCGGTTGTATCGCTTGCTCTTGCACACGTCGCAGGGCACGTAGATGTCCGGCAGGAAGTGCATCTCGACCTTGATCAGGCCGTCGCCCTGACAAGCTTCGCAGCGGCCACCCTTGACGTTGAAGGAGAAACGCCCCGGACCATAGCCCCGGGAGCGGGACTCCGGTACGCCAGCGAACAACTCGCGGATCGGCGTGAACAAACCGGTGTAGGTCGCCGGGTTGGAGCGCGGTGTACGGCCGATCGGGCTCTGGTCGATGTCGACGACCTTGTCCAGGTGCTCCAGGCCCTTGATGCTGTCGTGTACGGCCGCTTCGAGGGTAGTGGCGCCATTCAGCGCCGTGGCGCTCAAAGGGAACAGGGTGTTGTTGATCAGCGTCGACTTGCCGGAGCCGGACACGCCGGTCACACAGGTCAGCAGGCCGATCGGAATCTCCAGGTCGACATTGCGCAGGTTGTTGCCGCGCGCGCCCTTGAGCGACAGCGTCAGCTTCTTGTTGCGCGGTGTACGTTTGGCCGGGACTTCGATCTTCACCCGGCCCGACAGGTATTTACCCGTCAGCGAGTCCGGGTGAGCCATGACCTCGGCCGGTGTGCCTTCGGCGACGATATGCCCGCCGTGCACGCCAGCGCCCGGGCCGATGTCCACCACGTAGTCGGCCAGGCGGATTGCGTCTTCGTCGTGCTCGACCACGATCACCGTGTTACCGATATCGCGCAGGTGCTTGAGGGTGCCCAGCAGCCGGTCGTTATCGCGCTGATGCAGGCCGATGGAGGGTTCGTCGAGGATGTACAGGACGCCCACCAGGCCGGCGCCAATCTGGCTCGCCAGACGAATACGCTGGGCCTCGCCACCGGACAAGGTGTCCGCGCTGCGATCCAGCGACAGGTAGTCGAGGCCGACGTTGACCAGGAACTGCAGGCGCTCGCGGATTTCCTTGAGGATCTTGTCGGCAATTTCGCCACGTCGTCCGGTGAGCTTGAGCCCGCCAAAATAATCGGACGCATCGCCGATCGGCAGGTTGGTCACTGCCGGCAGGGTTTTCTCGCCGACCCACACATGCCGCGCTTCACGCCGCAGGCGGGTGCCACGGCAATCCGGGCACGACTGGGTGCTGAGGAACTTGGCCAGTTCTTCGCGCACCGATGCCGATTCGGTTTCGCGGTAACGGCGTTCCAGGTTCGGCACGATGCCTTCGAACGGGTGCGAGCGTTTGACGATATCGCCACGGTCGTTCAGGTATTTGAAGTCGACGTTTTGCGAACCGCTGCCGTGCAGGATGAATTTCTGCTGATCGGCCGGCAATTCGTTGAACGGAACTTCCAGACTGAACTTGTAGTGCGAGGCCAGCGAGCCGAGCATCTGGAAGTAGTAGACGTTACGCCTGTCCCAGCCACGAATCGCCCCTTCGGCCAGGGTCAGTTCGCCATTGACCAGGCGTTTGATGTCGAAGAACTGCTTCACCCCCAGACCATCGCAGGTCGGGCAAGCGCCGGCAGGGTTGTTGAAGGAGAACAGCTTGGGTTCCAGTTCGCTGATCGCGTGGCCGCAGATCGGGCAGGCGAAGCGTGCGGAGAAGATCATCTCTTCACCCGGCTCGTCGTCCATCGGCGCCACCAGGGCGATGCCGTCCGCCAGTTTCAGCGCGGTCTCGAAGGATTCGGCCAGGCGTTGTTGCAGGTCGGCGCGAACCTTGAAGCGGTCGACCACGACATCGATGGTATGTTTTTTCTGCTTGTCGAGCTTGGGAGCTTCGTCCAGCTCATAGAGCTTTCCATTGATTCTGGCGCGGACAAAACCCTGCGCGCGCAGCTCTTCGAAAACCGACAGGTGCTCGCCTTTGCGCTCGCGGATGACCGGCGCCAACAGCATCAGCTTGCTGCCCTCCGGTTCGGCGAGGACCAGGTCGACCATCTGGCTGACGGTCTGCGCTTCAAGCGGGATGTCGTGATCCGGGCAACGGGGAATACCCACACGTGCATAAAGCAGGCGCAGGTAGTCGTAGATTTCGGTGATAGTGCCGACCGTCGAGCGCGGGTTGTGCGAGGTCGACTTCTGTTCGATGGAGATCGCCGGCGACAGGCCTTCGATAGTGTCGACGTCGGGCTTTTCCATCATCGACAGGAACTGCCGGGCGTAGGCCGATAGCGATTCGACGTAGCGGCGCTGACCTTCGGCGTACAGGGTATCGAAAGCCAGGGACGACTTGCCGGAGCCGGACAGGCCGGTGATGACGATCAGCTTGTCCCGTGGCAGGGTCAGGTCGATGTTCTTCAGGTTGTGGGTTCGAGCCCCACGAATCAGGATCTTGTCCAAGGTGGCCTCGCTCGGCGGGCGTCGAAAACGTAGGAGTATACGGCCAAATACTGGATGGATGCACACTATCGAATGCTGCTATTGCTGCCTTGCATGAAAGCTCTGTCATCTACACGCGGCAAAGCGTCGCGATATACCCTGCCAATCGATGGGACTGGTAGAATCGCCGCCGGTTCACATGAGGTTTTTCCATGCACGATCCCCACAGCGAGCGCATGAGCGGCAGCGAGACCCGCGCGGCAAGCGGTCTGGCCCTGGTGTTCGCCTTCCGTATGCTTGGCATGTTCATGGTGTTGCCGGTTTTGGCGACCTATGGGATGGACCTGGCCGGAGCCACGCCGGCCCTGATCGGTCTGGCGATTGGCGCTTATGGCCTGACCCAGGCAGTTTTCCAGATTCCTTTCGGTTTCATTTCCGACAGGATCGGTCGCCGCCCGGTGATTTACCTGGGCCTGATCGTGTTTGCCCTCGGCAGTCTGCTGGCGGCCAATGCCGATTCGATCTGGGGCGTGATCGCCGGGCGAATCCTGCAAGGTGCCGGGGCGATTTCAGCCGCGGTCATGGCCTTGTTGTCAGACCTGACCCGGGAGCAGCATCGGACCAAAGCCATGGCCATGATCGGCATGACCATCGGTCTGTCGTTCGCCGTCGCCATGGTGGTCGGCCCGTTGCTGACCCGCGCTTTTGGTCTGTCCGGGTTGTTCCTCGCCACGGGCGGCATGGCGCTGCTCGGCATTGTGATCGTCATGTTCATGGTGCCGCGCTCTACCGGGACATTGCAGCATCGCGAGTCCGGTGTTGCGCGCCAGGCATTGATGCCGACGCTCAAGCACCCGGACCTGCTACGGCTGGACCTGGGTATTTTTGTGTTGCACGCGATGTTGATGTCCAGCTTCGTCGCCTTGCCGCTGGCGCTGGTCGAGAAAGCCGGGCTGCCAAAAGAGCAGCACTGGTGGGTGTACCTGACCGCGTTGCTGATTTCTTTCTTCGCCATGATCCCGTTCATTATCTACGGCGAGAAGAAACGCAAAATGAAACGAGTTTTACTCGGTGCCGTCGTGACGCTGATGTTCACTGAGCTATTCTTCTGGCAGTTCGGCGACAGCTTGCGGGCTCTGGTGATCGGTACGGTGGTGTTCTTCACCGCGTTCAATCTGCTGGAAGCTTCGTTGCCATCGCTGATCAGCAAGGTTTCACCGGCCGGCGGCAAGGGCACGGCGATGGGGGTTTATTCCACCAGCCAGTTCCTCGGGTCGGCATTGGGCGGCATTCTAGGCGGTTGGCTGTTCCAGCATGGCGGTCTGTCGGTTGTGTTCCTCGGATGCGCCGGTCTGGCTGCCCTCTGGCTGGCCTTTGCTGTTACCATGCGCGAACCTCCCTACGTCACGAGCCTGCGCTTGCCGTTGTCGCCCGAGGCGATCCGCGAAGCGGGTCTGGTCGAGCGCCTGAAGGCGGTCGTAGGGATAACAGATGCAGTCATCGTCGCGGAAGAGGCGGCGATTTACATCAAACTGGACACCGAACTATTGGATCGCACCACCCTTGAGAGCCTGGTGAACAACCCGGCCGGGGCAGCGTGCGTAGCCTAGGAGAACGTTATGGCCCGTGGGGTTAACAAAGTCATATTGGTCGGCACTTGCGGCCAGGATCCCGAAGTTCGCTACTTGCCTAACGGTAACGCCGTGACCAACCTGAGTCTGGCGACCAGCGAACAGTGGACCGACAAGCAAACCGGTCAGAAAGTTGAAAAGACCGAATGGCACCGTGTGTCGATGTTCGGCAAGGTTGCAGAAATCGCTGGCGAATACCTGCGTAAAGGTTCTCAGGTCTACATCGAAGGCAAGCTGCAGACCCGCGAGTGGGAAAAAGACGGTATCAAGCGTTACACCACCGAAATCGTGGTCGACATGCAAGGCACCATGCAACTGCTGGGCGGCCGTCCACAGGGCGACCAGCAGGGCCAGGGCGGTGGTAACAACTACCAGCAGTCCGCGCCACGCCAGCAGGCTCCACGTCCACAGCAGTCGGCGCCGCAACAGTCGCGCCCGGCTCCACAGCAGGCCGCTCCTCAGCCGGCTCCGGATTTCGACAGCTTTGATGACGATATCCCGTTCTGAGGAACCGTAGAGACTTTTTTGTAAAGTTTCTTTGGAAAACCCCCGCCTTGCGGGGGTTTTCTCGTTTTTGGGCTGTAAAAAATTTCTTGACTAGATTTTACTAGGCTCATACCTTGAATTTACGTAAGGAATTCGAGGTGAGTATGCAACTGTCAGTGAGAAGGTTTCAGGGAGAGGGCGGAGAGAGATTTTCCGTCCTCGTAGATGACTCTGGCATGCCCCTCTACTACCCAGCCCTGTACGTGACTGCCGAGCTGCGTGGTGCCTCGCTTTCCATCAATACAATCGACAACGCTCTGTCTGCACTGAAAGCGATGTACGCCTGGCAGGATTACTACGGGCTTGATTTGGAGTCGCGTTTTAAGCGGAGCGAGCTGCTGTTGCCTCATGAAATTCACTCGCTTCGGGATTTCATGCAGAAACCGTTGGCTGATACCCGCCCGAGAGATGGAAAGGTCGTGCCGATCAAGGGCCGACAAAGACGAGTGAGCAAGGGCAATCAATACAACCGCATGACGGTGATCTCTGGATATGTTCGATTCCTTGCCGACAGGCTGTACCCGGTGTCTCAATCGAGCGGGGAGGCTATCCTATCTATGGTCGCTCGGATCAAAGCCAATCGACCGAAGATTGGCGACAAGGTTGAGCAAGACAGGTCTGATATCCATCTGGATGATGCCGTTTTGGATGCCCTTGAGGAGACCCTTCGACCAGGTAACGAATCAAACCCGGTTGCCGATCATGGTCTCCAGGTTCGCAATGCATTGATGTTTGCTCTCCTGCGCCTTACTGGCATGAGGCGCAGCGAGTTACTGAACCTCAGAATGGAAGATTTCGATTTTGCGAAGAACACGCTCAAGGTTGTGCGGCGAGCAGATTCTCCTGACGACCCGAGAACTTATCAACCATTGGTGAAAACGAGGGAGCGAACGTTTCCTCTAATTCCTGAGCTCATGGATCGAATTCATGAGTACATTTCGAAATGCCGCAGCAAGGTTCCGGGCGCGCGCAAACACGGATATCTGTTCGTTATCCACCGCTCCGGTCGTACCCAGGGTTGGCCTCTTTCAAACTCTGGGTTCGGAAAGTTCATTGCTACTTTGTCTAGCCTTGCTGATGAGTTTTCTGAGCTGCACACGCACGCACTTCGTCACCACTGGAATTATATGTTTTCACAGCGAAGCGATAAGAATGGCATGTCTGATGAACGTGAGCAAAAACTTCGCTCGTACTTGATGGGCTGGAGTGAGACCTCTAGTACAGCGGGTACTTATAACAAGCGTCATATAAAAGAAGAGGCAGGTAAAGCTGTGATTGGGTTGCAAAACAAACATTTGGGGAAGCCTGCCGATGCTCACAAGTAATCTTGCTGCGAGCCTGTACGAGCGCGTTGAGTTCATTTCTAAGGATGGCTATGAGGTTGATATTAACTCGAATTACTGGAGGTTAAGCAAGGATATTGCATTCAATCTCGATACACTGCCTAGCTTTCTGGAGCCTGAGTTCAAGAGGGCATTCAGGCAGGTCTTGGCGATCTATGGCGAAACAAGCTCTGCACAGTACACCATGGCTGTGTATCGCCGCTTCAAAGTTTACTGTGAAGGGACTTCTAGCCTGCCACTGCTGAGCCCGGAGTCAATGATTTCCCATCGTTCGAACCTGGCAGATAGCGAGTGGGAACTGAGTTCCTTGCGTGCGCTCCTTCGTACTTGGATCAGTCTTGGTTATTCAGGCGTACCCTCTGAAACGTTGAAGATGATGGAAGGTTGGAGGATTAAAGGGAACGAGAAAGGCTACGCTGTGCAATCAATGTGTCCTGAGAGCGGGCCTCTTACTGACATTGAGATGGAAGCCATTGTCTCGAAAGTTATCGAATGCTATGCAAATGGAAAGCTTGAGCTTACTGATACCTGCTATGCGATGACTTTGTCGCTGACTGGACGGCGCCCAGCGCAGATCACGGCATTGAAGCTAAAAGATCTGATCTCAGTAGGGGGGCTCTACTTTATTAACTTTCCGCGAGCCAAGCAACGTAATAGTGGCTGGCGTGCTTCGTTTTCGAGGTATCAGATCGTAGAGGATCTGTGGGAGTTACTTAATAAACAAGCAGATTATGTTCAGGCTGTCTTTTCTGAATATGTGGAGGGGCCGATTTCGCGGGATCTGGTCTTGGAGTTTCCCCTGTTTCCGAATATCAAAAATTACGATGCTGTTGAGAGCCTGAAATCGCAACTTTCTGGTGATTTCTTACATGCTCGGGTGTCTCAAGTTGGTTATGCCTTGACAAAGGTTCGAGAAGTAATTGGTGTGATCAGTGAGCGAACAGGGGCGATTACCAGCATCAATCCCTACCGCTTCCGCTACACCCTTGGAACTAACCTCGCAAGGGAAGGCAGGGGCGAATACGTCATCGCCGAAGCTCTCGACCACTCAGATATCCAAAACGCTGGTGTGTATGTGAGGAACATTCCGGAGATTGTCGAGCGTATCGACAAGGCTGTAGCTCTGCAGCTCGCTCCTCTGGCGCAAGCTTTCCAGGGCGTTCTAGTTGTGAACGAAACCAAAGCGCGTCGTGGCAATGATCGTTCCAGCAGGATATGTAGTGCCGGTGGCAACGTGGGTAGTTGCGGTAGCTTTGGATTCTGTGGCGCGCTTGCTCCTGTGGCTTGTTACACCTGCTCTCACTTTCAGCCATGGTTGGATGGGCCACATGAGCTTGTATTGGATGAACTCATTCGTGAGCGTGACAGCGTTTATGAAGGCACAGGCGACCTGAAGATCGCATCTGTCAACGACAGACTCATTCTTGCAGTCAGTGATGTAGTAACCCGTTGCAACGCAATGAAGAGCGATCTCGCCAATGTCTAATGTTTTCCTGTTTGTCCCCAAAGCCCAGCTCTCCAGCCGGCAGCACCTGGACGAGTTCATTCTCATGTGCCGGGACAGGCTTACAGTTTTTGGCGCCGATCTCGATTGGTACAGTAATGCGTGGCCAGGTGTGGGTAACTTCACAAAGAAAGGCGCACCATCCCGTGGTTATTCCGAGGATCAGCTCCTTAACGCCGGCATCATTCCGTTCGCCAAAGCCTACGTTCGTTACCAGCAGGGACATAATCCGAACAAGCTCAAAAACGAGTTCAAGGCGATCCGTTGCATTGAAGCTGCTTTGCTTGAAATCAAAGGTTCCGCTGACATAACGCTAACTGACATTAGTGTCTTGGATGAGGCCGCGAAAGTAGCGCGCACTTATGATGCCTCGTCGTATCAAGCTGGCATCAGCCTAGTGAAGCTAGTCGAATTTTTGAATGAAAGCCGCATCATTCCAGCGCCAATCGCTTGGAAAAATCCCATCAAAAAGCCAAAAGAGATTCATCGTACGGATGATGTTGCCAAGCTGCGGCGCGAGGAAAAAATGCCTCACGACTACATGCTCGAAGCAATGGCTGAGATGTTCAACAACGACCTGCAAGGCGCGCGTGATCGCTTCACTACGTCGATCTTTGCGCTGTGCATGTGCGCACCGTCCAGGATTACAGAAGTTCAGGATCTTCCAGTGAACTGCTTGTATCGGGAGATTGACGCAAAGGGCATCGAGCGCACGGGGCTGAGGTTCTACGCCGGCAAGGGATATGAATCCGACATCAAGTGGATACCCACCCCGATGGTGCAAATCGCCGAGGAAGCAGTTCGTCGTCTCACCGAAATGTCTGAGCCAGGCCGCAAGCTTGCGAAGTGGCTTGAAAGCCATCCAGACAAGTTTTACCGCCACGAAAATTGCCCGAATGTAGGGGAGAATCAGCAACTAACGAATGAGCAAGCCTGCCAAGCTTTAGGTGTCTCGGCGAGTGGAAATGCTAGAGACGCCCTCAAAACCGCGTTTCGGGGGTACGAGCCATACGGCGAAATATATGCCCGTAAAGGGTTTGTGACGCTTTCATTTCTCAATGGCTTCATGCACAGCAAGCTGCCAAAGGGGTGGCCATGGCTTAATAAAGAACGGCACATCAAGTATTCCGAAGCCCTTTGCTGCTTTCGTCAGAATGAACTGCGGTTGGATATGCCGCCTCGGCCTATCATTGTCTGGGCGCCAGGGAAGAGTACGTTCACCTCTGACATCAACTACATCGATGGCCAAGAGCGCAGCATTTGGGAGCGGAATGGCTACAAGAACCCTGACGGTACTCCCATCTCCATGACATCTCACCAAGTTCGCCACTACCTGAACACACTGGCCCAACGCGGCAGCCTAGGCCAGTTGGACATCGCCAAATGGTCAGGGCGAGCCAACATCCACCAGAACGCTACCTATAACCACATGACAGCTGATGAGCATGTCGAGATGGCCAGGGAAGCGGGGATTGGTGTCGCGTTGACCAAGATTAGGGAGAACACACCAGTAACGTTGGCTGACCTCGACGCCGTGGGTGAGGGGATTGCACACATCACAATTTTCGGCTTTTGCGTGCATGACTACTCAATGGTGCCGTGCCAGAAGCACCGTGACTGCCTGAATTGCACCGAGCAAGTTTGCGTCAAGGGTGATGCCGGCAAGCTCGAAAGGCTCAAAAGCCATCGTGAAAGTATCCGCATTCAGCTTATTAAGGCTCAGGCGGCGAACGAAGACGGTATCTACGGTGCCGACCGCTGGAGTCAGCATCAGATCAAAACTCTGGAACGGGTGGATCAACTAATCGTGATTTTGGAGTCAAAGGACACTCCTGACGGCACCATCATTCGGTTGAGCAATGACCAAGAGTTCAGCCCGCTGAAGCGTGCTATCGCCGCCCGGTCAACTGCGCCAAGCCTACCTGCTCCTAAAGTCCAAGAGCCGGACATGGACGAGCTACGTGCGTTGATGGGGATGTAAGCCATGGCAAAGCATTTGAGTCCAAAAGACCTAAATCTGATTGTCAGCCTGATTGACGGCTGGGAGGGAAAGCTTGCCTGGGAGGCGCTCTGCGATGCTATTGAGCCGTTGATAGGGACGCGGCCTACTCGGCAAACCCTGAATTCACACGAGAAGATCAAGAGCGCGTTCACTCACCATAAGGCCAGGCTGAAGTCCGGTTTTGTTTCAACCAAGCGACCAGCGAGCCTCAGCATCGCCGAGCAGAGAATTCGTCGGCTTGAGGCTGAAAATCACCGACTAGAGCGTGAGAACGAACGGTTGTTGGAGCGGTTCATGCGTTGGCAGTACAACGCCCATAAATTCAACGTGTCGGCGGACAAGCTTGATGCTCCGCTGCCGTTTGTTGACCGTGACTCCTCAGAGGCGAAATCCTGATGGCTAACGGGCAGCAGATTGCTGAACAAAACCACGCTGCATTTCTTGCCTGGGCAACCTCGAAGTCAGATGGAGACTTCAGAGAGTACGTCCACCGGGGCAAGTTGAAACGTTCTGAGATCGCTGCCGAATGCGGGTTTGGGAAGAGCGCGCTCACGCAGAACCCAGCCATCCGTGCAGCCCTGGAAACCCTTGAGAACGAGCTTCGAGCTGCTGGGGTGTTGGCGCCACTAGTGGCCTCGTTGCCAGCCGGGCAAAAAGCCGAGCCTCCACTGAGAGATGGGGATGCGAAACAGCGGCGACAGGACAGTCAGCGCCTGAACTCATTGGAGCAGGAAAACGCAGCCCTTCGGGCCGAGCTCCAGGCCGCTAAGCAGATGCTGGATCGCCATACGCTGATGACTGAATTTCTCGAAGAAACCGGAAGGATGCCTAGATGAATGCCATCGCCCCTGTGCTGATCAACATCAGCGTGCGCATCACCAGCATCCGTTCTGCTAACCGTAAAGGGTGCATCGCTTTCGGTCATCGCATGGATGTTATTCGGGGCATCAATGACCGGTCGAGACCTGTGGTTATCAAGGTGGCGGACGCTATCGCCAAGCTCTCTGACATCGCTGTGGGCGCCATCTTCGAGGTCTATGGCGAAGTCACCACTATCCTGAGGACTCATGGCGCGTTTGCGATCAATGAAATGACCGTTAATGCCCAGGATATTCGCCTTATTCGCCCGAGCGGCTCTCAAGTAATCCAGTGGTTAGGTGACAACGTCAGAGGGGTTGGTGAGGTTAAGGCCACTCGGCTTTGGGATACTCTGGGAGAGCGGCTTTATGAAGTGCTCGATCATGCTGATCACGAAGCCCTAATGCTGATCATCCCGACTGAAGATGTTCGAGAGGGCATGTTCAAGCGTTGGGCTGAAGACGGAGATGCTAAAACACTCCGCTTCGTCCAGGACAAGCAAATCCCACTAGGCCTAGCCAGGAAAGCAATTCGGTTCCACAAGAAGAACACGATCTCCGCGCTGACCAGTGATCCGTATCGGCTTCTCAGTTTCGCAGGGGTATGGGGGCTGGTGGATGGCATCGCCAGAGATAGCTTTGGCGTGAGCATTGATGATGATCGAAGGATTGCTGCGGCATTGGAGGAGGCTCTGTATCGAGCTTCTGAGAAAGGCCACACATGCAGCTCACTTAGAGATCTTCAGGCCACCGTCGGGCAACTGATCAGACCCCATTCAGCTCCAAGCGCGGCGCTGGCAAAGGCCTTGTTGGCGGGCTCGTCAGCCGGTCAGTTTGTATGCAAGGAGCTCGATCACCTGGGTGTGATGCTATTTGCACCTGGTTCATGGTTGATGGAGCGACGTTGTGCTCAGTTCATCCGAGACCTGATCGTTACCCCGTCGTTGCAGCCACAGCTGTTCGCTGTGGATGTAAGCGAGGTCATCAAGCAGTTTGAGGCGGGGGAGAGGGTGCATCTGGGGCTTCCTGCATTTGGTTTGAACCAAGCTCAGAAGCTCGCAGTAGCTACCTCGTTTGCCAAACGCTTCAGCATCATCACTGGCGGTGCCGGAGTAGGAAAAACCACTGTACTAAAGGCTCTGTATAAAGCCCTCGATACGACAGGTCGACCTCGATTCCAAATGGCGCTATCTGGCCGAGCCACCGCTCGTATGATTGAAGCTACGGGTGAGGAAGCGCGGACTATTGCAGGCTTTCTGGCGAAGGTGACCGATAAAGAAATGGGGCCGGCGCCAATCATCGTCATTGATGAAGCGTCGATGCTTGATCTTGTCACGTTCTACCGTCTGGTTCAGAAACTACCACCTGAAAGTCAGGTGATCCTGGTTGGCGACCCTTACCAACTACCACCCATTGGAGCCGGGCTTATCCTGCACGTGCTGTGCAGCATGCCCGGAGTGCCGACCACTGAACTAATCGAGGTTAAGCGTCAGTCGAAAGAGTCCGCCATACCTTTGGCATCCCGCCAGATTCGCGATGGAATACAGCCGACATTCAGCTCTAACGAGGCAGATGACGTCGTGTTTTTGCCTTGCTCCGATGATCAAATCATTTCGACTGTTATCCGGCTCTATGAGCAAGATTCGGTAAATACACAGATTCTTTCAGCCACCAGATCCTGTGCCTTTGCTGGGGTCGAGGCGATCAATCGAACCTGCCATATCAAATACGCTGACCACAGCAGCCCCTTACTTGCGGAGAACCCTGAAACAGGTGAGATCGAGGCAACAGGCTTGTGTGTCGGGGATCTGGTTATGTACACCGCAAACGACTGGGTGCGGAACCTGCAAAACGGATCGCTTGGCCAGATTGATGAGGTGTTTGATAAACTGCAATCAGTAGACCTGGGGGATGAGGACAAGCCTCGAATCGCCATGGCGCTGGGTATGGCGACCTTCGATGGTGTTCAACATTACATTCTGGACACCGACGTCGATTCAATAGAGCTTGCGTACTCCATCACGGTGCACAAGGCACAGGGGTCACAATTCAAGAGGGTTATCATCCCAGTCCGTAAATCGCGCATCCTCGACCGAACCTTCGTCTACACGGCAGCTACCAGGGCTCAGATTCAGGTTGTCTTCGTAGGCGATCTTGGTGCCGTAGAAGAGGCTATCAAGTTCCCACCGAAAGCATTCTCCAGGCAGGTTGGTCTACGTGCGCTGCTGGAGGCGGAGCTGTCTGCGCTGATTGCGTAGATGCTCTAGTGGGGGGCACGGCTTACGACTTTGGGAAGAAACCTGAAGAATGGCTGTCTAGGACGCCTGACTGAAGTGGTTGACGAGGCGCGCAAGATCAATATCGGCAGCAAGGAAAAACCAGTCTTCCGATACGCTGTAGGTCTTGCCGAACTCGAGTGCGTCGTTCAATACCTTTTTGAGTCAGATATGGAGGGCTAATAGGGTCAGCAGCATAGGTATCTGCTGGTTTCAATTTGTAACCTTCCACAAATCAGCCACGGTCGACTTGGGTAGTTGGAGTTTTTCGGCGGTTTCTCGCTGAGTCATCCCAAACTGCCTACATTCTTGAACTGCCAGCTGCTTTTCCAATCGACTGTTCGCCCGAGACGCTACCGCACCATCCTCTACCTGGCTAGTTAGCTTTTCCAAGCCACCCTGGCTTTTAAATTCCGCTAGCTCTTCCTCTACAAATTTCAGTATTTGCTCTGGCGTTTTACCGTTATTAGCCACTGCGCGGAGCACCATCAAAGTCACAGTGTCAAGCCCAGCCGCTAAAGCGATTTCATCAAGCTTGCTGAGTGTCACATCCGACTTGGCCCGTTCGATCCTAGACAAAAATGTACGGCCTGCTGCAGATGCTAGGTCGCTCTGAGCGAGGTGTTTGGTGGCTCTAATCGCTCGTAAAACGGCTGCTAAGCCTTGGCTCAGTGACATAGGAGCTCCTCGAAAGGCGAGGATGTAGCCACGTTGCGTTGCCCGGATCGACGCTATATAGTGTGCACCCGGGCAATCTATTCGCCGCCGGATATCGTTGGCAGTGGCAAGCACCGTCAAGCGGGGGCGGCATGGGTACGGAACATATCACATGTATTGTCAGAGGCTTTTTGATTGGAACTCGAAGACATCCAAGCAGCCGGTGAGCTCCTTTCCACCAATGGAGAGCCTCGGTTTGGTTCTACGGAAAGCCAAGAGAGCTTGATTCAGCTGGTACAGAGCCGCTTTCCGAACAAGGGCTTTTGCATCGTCCAGCAGTGGACGATCGTGCGCGCGATAGCGAGCGATGGGGATCTCACCAAAATCCGCGTTCATGGCCACCTGCCGCTGTTTGTTTTCGCCGAAAAAGTCATCTTAGACAGCCGAGGACGCTTCGATTACGGAAACTGGGTTCGCAGCACCATGGCCATTTCATTTCAAGATGGATTTCTCTTTGAAACCAAAAACACGGTGTACGTTTTGATGGCGGACGGCGACGAAAAGTCGGCCAGTCTCGCCTCGATACTATCTCTTTATCAATAATGTCAGCTGCAACTGCGGTCTGTAGATCCACGGGAATGAGAAATGTTTAGAAGTCATGAAACCGTTGCCGAGGGCACTCCTAATTTCTTCGGGGATGGGTATTCGAACTGGCGAATGTTTGAACGCCACTTGGCTCATGCTTGGTATCACGTTGTCCTCGAAGAGCGATTGGAGGGCAGGGTATGGACACGCACCATGATGATTAGTGACGTCGATATGCTCGAAGAAATACTTTCCCAACAAACCAGCGATTTTGTCGTTACGGAAATTCAGGTCGTCACGCCTGGGTGGATGAACAAAGCCGGCAAATGGATTATGGAGGGGCTTTCGGGGTTGCTGGTGGGATATGACTCCACGGGACGTCGGGTTTGTCTCCACAACATAGATGACGAAAAAGCTTATACCGATGCGCCTGGACAACTGATCGACGCCCATTCCCTGAAGGGAATGCGAGTTATTTTTTGATCTGATCTCGTACATTTGCAGCGATGAAATGATCGCGTAGCGCCCATTGGCTGGAGACTCATTTGTTTAGAACGACTCGGGGAGACCTACAGGGCGGGCCTGATGAGGAGCTGCTTCTTTGGAAAACCATTGACCTTTCCTTCAGTACGTACTCCTTTTTTGTAGAGGGTGTAGGTTCGATTAATGGAAAGATCGGGCCGTGTAGGAAGCTTGTGAGTGACGAAGAGACTCTTCTGGAGCTATGGCTAGGCGAGTCGGATTTTTTGGTTAACCAAGTGTCACTGATTTCGCCACCCTGGATGAACCATCAAGGTCAATACCTGATGGAACCTCTTACCAAAATCATACTGCGAAATACTGAAAGAGAGCCGCCCATCTATGAATTCGTGACAGAGACCGGGCAGATTTACACCAGTGTCCAAGCGTAGTAACGAGGGGGATGGAAATCAAAGAGGAAGGAAATGCATTAGGAGGACATTTTGTCTGAAGTTATTAACGTGGAGTTCCATAGTAAGTGGCTGACCGACTTTGAGTTGATTCGTCTGGTGCGAGCAACAAATCAAAAGTACACCATTGTCATCACGGCATTTATCAGTGGTGCGATGATCATAGACGACACATGCTTGGGTGTGGTCTTTGGCCATCTGGATAAGGATGACTTAGGCCGTCACGCTGATTGCTCGATCATCCAAACAGGAAAAATCCAATCGGCTCGAAAGGAAGGCCGGTTCTGGGTGTTATCAACGCATGAAGGACACTACGTTGTAGGTACCTTCAAGCGAGGCGGCGGAAGAGCTAGCCTGCTCCAGTTCCTCAAGTCCGGTGAACGCCTCTGACGATGCTTAGATCTCAAAGGAAATGGTTGATCGCAGGGAAAATCGCGTCTTCCATTTAGCACCAAGAGTTAGTTTTGTGGGTATCAGCACGATAGCCACCAGAGCTTGGCTCGGGCGAGGCACCTCAGCCACGTCAGATCATTAAAGTGGATGGAGATCTAACATGCTCGACACGAGCGACGCAGGCCGTCATGACCGCCACCTGACTGACTTTCAACTCAAAAGGATCATTTGCGCCCAACAATGGCCTTACGATTCACCGATCACTGGGTACCTAAGTGACGCGCTATTCGTAGGCAATACGTGCATCGCCATAGTTTTTGATCACGCACGAAAAGGGCCGCGTGAGTGGTTTCAGGATGGGCATATGATTCGAACCTCGCACATCTTATCTGTGCGTAAGGAAGGGAGGTTCTGGGTGTTGACCACCCTGAACAGTTTGTACGTCGTGGCCAGCTTCAAGCGTCAGATGGGTAGGTCGACGTTCAGGCAATTGGACGCCTTTGGACGGCTGAAAGCTTGTGTTGGGTAAGGGCATTATCTTGAATACTAAGCACTGGTGTCGGTCGGCTTCAGGCCGAGCATTTCCGACTTCCATTCTGGAAAGCGCACATGCTTGTGATGAAGACCGCATGCCTTTCTGGTCTTCTCGCACCTGATGCGTAATTGCATGGACTTGACCACCCTTTGCATTCGACTTGACCAGTCGTTTGCATCGGACTTGATCAGCACACTGGGTGTCATTGACCGACAGAAGTCGACCCAATAGACAGTGATGCGAGAAAATCAATCTGTCGCCTTTTCGGCGTCACACTTCTTCACGATTCCGCTCCCCAAAATGCTCAGTGCTGTCAATGAGATCGGGTCGGAAACGTTCCAAAACATGGCGATCCTGAGCCTCACTGGACTGATGTACGCCTCGATCTGTGCTCCCGCGACCTTGGGCCGTTAACTACCTTGAGCGGCATCTTGCGGAGTACGCTGAGCCGGGAAACAACGCGCTATCACCTGACCAGTTGACACCAGTCCCATTTTTTAGCGTACCGTAATGGCCATCCACTACTACTCGGTAACTCGGCGCTAGGGTGACTATGGGGCCGGCTCCCGGGCTTTCTTTTAGGATGACCATCACTCATGGATGATCTCGGTTTCGACTTCGGTAATGCTGTTCAGTGGTTCCCGCAGGAGCAGGAGCAGCCGTACGTGCTGGTTAGGATGACACCCCAGCAGGTGGCCCTTTTAGAGGCCGCGATGGCCGAGCCATTGCGTCGTTGCTACATCACCGATGAGGTGCTTCACGCTGCGGCGGATCGCCATGGACTTACGCTTTCAGACGTGCTGGCGAGCAAGCTTCCGGATGCCGGCGCGACCATGGCGGGAGACTTCGGCGAGGTGCTCGGTTACTTCTATCAGTCCGCCATGGAGTATCCGGGTACCGCCATTGGCCCCAAGAAGTGGCGGCTCAAGCAGGACAGAACCAAACCAGCGCCCAAGTCGGATGTCATTCACTTCATCATGCCCCAACGTCCAGCCGCCAGTGCTGAAGATCAGGTGCTCTGCGCTGAGGTGAAGGTCAAATCCACTGCCGCCTCATCAGACCCAATCGGCTCAGCTATCACAGACTGCGCAAAGGATCGTACCAGCCGGCTCGCGAGTACGCTGGTGTGGTTGCGTGAGCGCGCGATGACTGAGGATCTCGGTGACGTCGACATTCCGCTTCTCACCCGGTTTATCAACGCGGTTGATCATCCGCCCGTTGCCCTACGGTACAGGGCCGTCGCCGTCATCTGTGAGAATTTTGTGACTGCTGAACTCAGCAATGCCCCCGCCACGGCCAGCGACGAGTACACGCTCGTGGTGATCTCAGTACCGAATCTGCACACCACCTACAACGCAGCTTTTGAAGCTGCCAGGGCGTCGGTGCTTTGACATGAGGGCCTCTCTCCAGACTTGGATCAATGACGCAGACATGGCCCGGCATCTGGGTCAGTTTTCCGTAGCCGCATTACCCATTGAACTTGCTCGGATCGGGAGTCGTCTTGCCGACTACTACATCTCGCTCGTAGGGGAGCTGTTCGACAGGGTCAACTCCGCGAACACCCCCAGTGACGACTGGGCACAGCTGGGTAACGCCTTCCTTCAGTTTTCGAAAGAGATCCCTGCTGAGCAGGTAGAAGCGCTTGGTATCTCGAAAGACGAAGCAGCGCTGTTCGCCGCTGCAGCGTTTTACTTTGGCGATTTTCCAGCGTCGGCCTGCCTCGCCATGCGGCAGTCGGCTCGGCCCGCTGATCCTGAAAGCCCATGGGCAGCGTGCTACGACTTTCTGGCCCGCCCGAGCAACCTGGGGTCTCAGACTGCCATCGAGGTGCGGGAGCAACTGCGCAACGGCGACCTGCTCGGGCTTGGCCGCAACGTTGAGGCGAGTGCCGCCGAGGCACAAAGCGCGTTGGCGGATGGGCCGGACACGTGGGTGGCGGCAGCCTTGCTTAGTCGGCTGTTGGCTCGTTTCGAAGCATCGAACATCCGGGCTGTCCTGCCAGAGGGCGGTAATGCGTTCTGGACGCCTCTAATCAATTCCTTCATTGATCGCAAACCATCGACCTGGGAATTTTTCCCCTCCCAGATACAGGCTATCGGTAGGGGACTGCTCGGCAACGCCGAGAGCTATTCCTTGCAGATGCCAACGGGAGCTGGCAAAACCACGCTCTGCGAAACGTTGCTGTACTGGCACCTGAAGCGCAATCCCACGCAGGTCGCGATCATGATCGTGCCTTACCGGTCGCTGGCCTCGGAGCTCCGCCACTCTCTGGTGCGTCAGCTCAACGGCTTGGGTATCGCGGCACGCTGCGCATATGGCGGGACAATTCCGTCGGGAGACGAGGTGCATGGTCTTGATCACATCAACGCGCTTATCGCGACCCCTGAGTCGCTGTCCGGAATCCTCAGTGCTGACCCAGCGTTCGCCCAACGGATATCACTGGTCATTTGCGATGAAGGGCATTTGCTCGACAGCTCCGGCAGGGGTATTGGTCTGGAGCTGTTACTCGCGCGGATGAAGGCCCGCCAGGTCAATCCGATCCGCTTCGTGTTCATGTCTGCCATCATCCCGAACATTGAGGAAGTCAATGCGTGGCTTGGCGGCAGCGAGGACACCGTCATCCGTAGCAGCTACCGACCGGCGATCGCCGAATTTTCCGTCCTTCGATCCGCTGGTAGCGGAGTGGGTAGGTCTGTTCGCCTGGACATGCATCCCCATGCTCAGCAACGGCAATACTCGATCCATGGCTTCCTGGATCGAAACACTTTCCAGTACGTGAACCCCGGTACAGGGCGCACGAAGACTTATGGTTTTTCGTCAACCAAGACCCTGGCAGTTGCTGCTGCCCGGAAGGTTTTGCCTATGGGAACCACGGCGATATTCGCCGCAAACAAGCGTGGCGATCAGGGTGCGATTGGTTTGGCGGAAGAGCTCATCAAGCAGTTGGAGTGCCCATTACCGTTACCCAAGCCCATTGATCATGCGGATCTTGAAGCGCTGCGTACGCGCGTCGACTACCTCGAAGCTGAATTTGGTGCCGGTTGGATAGGCGCGAGGTCGCTGAGCAATGGGGCTGTGCTGCACCACGGTGATATCCCCCAGGAGACACGAGAGGTTTTGGAGGGGCTCCTGCGCGATCGGCGAGTCCAGCTGGTCATCTGTACCAGCACGCTCGCAGAAGGAGTGAACCTGCCGATCCGCTCGCTTGTGCTGTATTCGGTGCAGCGCCGTGTTGGTAGCGGGCGACCTGAGAACATGCTCGCCCGCGACATCAAGAACCTGGTCGGTCGAGCCGGTCGTGCCGGCGCCAATACCAAGGGGCTGGTGATCTGTGCGAATCCCGATCAGTGGTGGTTGGTGCTTCCCGTCGCTACTGCCGGGGCTGGGGAGCCTGTCAGGGGGTCGCTGCGTACCCTGATTGGAGAGCTTGAGGTGTTCCTGAGCACCCACCGTATCGCGCTCGACAATCAGTTCCTGGAGAGCCAGCCTTACAGCCATCCGCTTATTGATGGAGTGGATGCAACGCTCATTGAGCTGATCGCGGAAGAGATCGGGGACGCTGAGTTTCTAAGGGTGGCTATCGACCTGTCCGACCATACGTTTGCTGCCCACCAGCTGCCTGCCGGCTCTGCCGTTACGCTGCGGAGGGTCTTTGAGTTGCGCGCTCAGCGTCTGATTTCGCTCAGGGCCCAAGGCAAGATCGCTTGGCTTCAGGATACTGGAGCCAAGGTGCGTCTTCTGGAGTTCGTTGAACAGGTTCTATTGTCGAGCAGGGCGGACTGGGCGAGCCCTGTCGATCCTGCATCGGACGACCTTCTTTCAGCGATTCTGGGCTGGGCCTGGCAGGATACAGAGCTCCAATCAGACGTGCGCGTGGCATTCAGGCTGGACAATGGTCAGGATCTTGAAACCGTCAGACCCACGTTCTTCGGGATTATCTGGCAGTGGATACGTGGTGCAACGTTTGCCGAGATCGCCCAATCAGCGCGGATGGAAGTCGACGAGATCCTGGGGATTCACGCGCGTGCCGTCACGTATTCATTGCAAACACTGGTCGAGCAGGGTGTCTCCCTTCTTGCTCGACTTTTGCTCGAACGTGGCATTGCGGTGAACGAGGGTGTACTGGCATTCGTCGAGCATCTCAAGTTTGGTGCGCCCTCGCGTTTCGGGGTTCTGTTGGCTAGTGGTGGGGTACGGCATCGGAAAGCGTATGTCGCGCTGGGTAATGCGATACAAGCCCTAACCCCTCCTGTCCAACCTGTGAATGCCAAGGCAGTGGCGCTGCGGTCACTCGAAAATTATCCAGATGTTTGGCGTGACGCGCTGGGCGAGTTCGTCTACTCCAACACCCTGAAGGATGTCGGTAGTGTGGGGTAACGTTGATTGTTGCTATCGCTCATTCGGGCCCGCAAGGCCCGGCTCGACGTCATCCATTCTGGAGTTGGAAGCTAGGCACAGCTCTCTTACAAAACCTTCCTCAGCTGGAGAGGAAGGCCTTTTGTCAAAGTATTTTCATTCGCCCACAACGTTGGCAAGGCGGGCGAGTGTTAGGCCCTTCAGCTAGTCATTCTTCGCCATATTAAGTAGATCAAAAACAACTTTCGCAAATTTACTGGCTTTAGCTGGGTCAGATAACAATTGCATCATCTGATTTTGGTGAGCATCTCCACTTTCCATAATTGCGTCATCTACCGCGCTGGCAAAGTTACCTAGCAGTGCTTGCTCTGGGGTATTGTTGATCAGCTGTTGCATGACCAATCTGTTTTCACTGACTTTGTCGCGGATCGTATAGGCGTAATTAACCATGTCTTTGTCGGTAAGTTGATCAGCTACAAATATTTCGTTGAGCCGTTCCAAGATCTGTGAAAGCAGTTCTTCCTTTTTGTCCTTAGCTTTTGCTGAGCCAAGCCCCTCACCAGGCACTAGCTTATGATCAGGTGAGTCTTCTATTAGCTTCAGATCCTGCTGGCGTATTTTTGAAACCCGGTAATGGCTGAGCACGATACTCTCCAGATCGATATCATCTTCATTTACAGCGGTTTCACGCAGCATTGGGCCTAAATTGCGCGCGTACAGGCTAAGCTTTTCGAGCTGCTTGTCATCATAATCGACGATCTGCGACATGAATTCATAGAAGCGTACATAGGTGCCCAGATCCTTTTTGAAGATATCCAAGGCGTCCTTGGCTTGCTTGCATTCCTTCAGGTCGTTTTCAGCATTAGCGATCAACACTGCATCTTTAGTTTTTTTGATCCGCTCAAATATTTCTTTCGAGTGAGCGTAAGCGTCAACTGCCAATTTGTAGCGCTTCGTCCAGCGTTCGACTGCCGGTTTGCAAATGTTCGCAATTGCCGCATTACTTTTGTTTTTTACGAAAAAGGCCGCGCAGAACTGCTCAACCTCACTCGACTTGTAAATACCCGCAGTGTTGAGTTTCTCAAACAGATCGAAGATTAAATCTGGGTTGGAAACGTCTGCCAGCTCTGCCGTCTGAAAGTACGGTTGGAATGAGTCGAGGATATCCTGTGGTTCGTTGAAGAAGTCCAAGATGAAAGTGCCAACGTCAGCTTTGCCAGGATAAGTTCGATTCAAGCGCGACAGAGTTTGCACGCACTCGACGCCGCCGAGTTTTTTATCGACGTACATGGCGCAGAGTTTGGGTTGGTCAAATCCGGTCTGAAATTTGTTGGCAACAATCATTACCTGATAATCATCGCTATCAAAGGCTTTGCGCATGTCGCGGCCTTTGAGGTCGGGGTTCGTGTTGCTCTCGGTATATTTGTTGCCGAGAAGCGCGACGGCGTTAGGGTCTTTCTCGGTGAATTCCACTTCACCGGAGAACGCCACCATGGCATGGATTTTTTGGTAGCCCTTATCGATGATGTATTTGTCAAAGCACAGTTTGTAGCGCACAGCTTCTTTGCGCGAGCTGGTGACCACCATGGCTTTGGCTTGCCCACCCAGTAGGCCCATGACGTTGCTGCGAAAGTGTTCAACGATCACCTGCACCTTTTGCGCGATGTTGTACTCGTGCAGGCGCACCCACTGGTTGAGCTTGACCTTGGCTTTTTTGCTCTCAACTTCCTGATCGGCCTTATCGATCTTTTGCGCCAGGTTGTAGGCCACTTTGTAGTTTGTATAGTTCTTCAGCACATCCAGAATAAAGCCCTCTTCAATGGCCTGACGCATGCTGTACACATGGTAGGCCTCGGGCTTGTTGGTTTTAGAGGGTTGCTCAGAGGGTTTGGGCAATCGGCCAAACAGCTCCAGCGTCTTGGTTTTCGGCGTGGCGGTGAAGGCAAAGTAACTCAGGTTTTTTGACGCCCGGCGTGACGCAACGGCGGCATCGAGAATGTCTTCAGAGCTGAGTTCGTCTTCACCATCAGTTTTGGCCTCAATCATCAGCACTTCTTTCAGCTGCCGCGCTGTAGAGCCGGTTTGCGAGGAGTGCGCTTCGTCGGCAATGATCGCGTAGCTTCGTTCTTTCAGGCTGATGCTGTTCTCGATGGCGCGCAGCACGTAGGGGAAAGTCTGGATGGTGACAATAATAATCGGCTGTGAGTTCTCTAGTGCGGCTGCCAGCTTTTCAGATTTCGAGCCGTCGCCTTCCTGATTATTGATGCGGCCAACCGCGCCATCAACGTGTTCAAACTGGTTTATGGTGTCTTGCAGCTGATCATCCAGCACGGTGCGATCCGTTACCACAATCACGGAGTTGAATTGCTTGCAGCCCTGGTCGTCATGAAGCGCCGACAGCTGATGCGCTACCCATGCAATCGAATTGGACTTACCGGAACCGGCGCTGTGCTGGATCAGGTACTTATAGCCGGGGCCCTCGGTGCGGGCCGCCGTGACCAGCTTATTGACCACATCCCACTGGTGGTAACGTGGAAAAATTAGGCTTTCTTTTTTGTATTTACGGCCTTCCCAGTCTTCTTTCTCTTCAATCTGCAGATGCACAAAACGCCCGAGAATCGCCAGCAAGTTCTTGGGCAGTAAGACTTCGTTCCACAAATAATCGGTGGCGTACTGGTTGATGTCTTCCGGCACTTCATTGCCGGCGCCGCCTGCCTTGGTGCCCTTATTGAATGGCAGGAAGAAGGTATCTGCGCCTTCCAGTCGTGTGGCCATATAGACCTCGTACTGGCTGACTGCAAAATGCACCAGCGCACCACGCTTGAAGGTCAGTAACGGCTCTGACTTTTTAGTGGCCGGGTCTGTCGCAAAGCGCGTGGTTTTGTATTGCTTAATGGCTTGCTGCACAGCCTGCTTGAATTCGGATTTCAGCTCCAGCGTAGCGACTGGCAAGCCATTCACAAACAGCACCAAGTCGATTCGCCACGCTTTGGCCTTGCTGCCAAACTGTTCGAGATGTTCTTTGCTTGCCCAAGGCGAGTAAGCGACCTCAGGCACGACACGGCAACGGTTCTTGGCATAGCGAGCCAGGGTGTCGGGATTTAGCTCGTGTTCAGGCTTGAATTGGCACAAGCTGAAACGCGTGCCACGGTGGCGCAGCTCATGGCGCAACACACCCAGCGTGCCGAAGGTGCGCATTTCTTTGCTGGCTGCATGGGGATCAGTTTTATTCAGTTGGGTGGCGACACGTTCAAGAAAGTGGTGCTCTGGACTGCTCGGGTAGAGCGCGCAGAATTTTTTCCACTGTTCCTCCTGGGTTTCTTTGACAAAACCCAGCAGGTCTTCGGGGTACAGGGCCAGTTCACGGTTGTAGTTTTCCGTTTTGCCAAGCAGCCAGCCCTTGGCAACGAGATGCTTGAGCATGTCGTTCTGGAATACAAGCTCGTTGGCCTTACCTCCACCCAATGTACTCATGCGGCAACATCCTTGTTGGTTTGACTGGCTTGCGGTGCGACCCAGTCTCTGACGTCTATTTTGCCGGTAACGGCGGCGGAGATTAGTGCGGTGCGGCGCTCTTGAAGCAACGCAATCTGTTCGTTTGCGTGACTTAAAGTCAAATCAAATATATCTATCTTGTTTTTGATCTCCGTAAGAATAATCTTCATCTCTTCTGGAGAAGGTATCACTATAGGCAATTCTCTTATTGTTGATTGTCCAATGTTTTGCATGGAATGACTAGCGCCGGAAGCCCCAAGCTCAATTTGCTGTCTGACAATAGGTAATGCTAAGTAGTACGCCACCCACTGCGGATCAATTAGCTCATCAAATTTAAGTCTGTACAATTTGTCGCACAGAATAATGTTGTCATGGCTTTTATCGACTACAGCAGCGCTTCCAACAAGCTCTTTGGTATTCGCTCGCGAAATCAACAAGTCACCCTTCTGTATTAGATATTGCAGCTGAGGTGTAAGCTCTTTTGGAAGAGCCTTGTTTTCATTGCTATTGAAAACTCCATGATTCACGCAGCCAACTTTCAATACACCGAACTCATTGTCTTCGGCTTGCCGCGAATCGCACTGTGGACTCCACCCCTGTTCAAATAGAGTTGTGTGATACTTGAGTCGAGAAATCTTCCACCCGCTCGGCACTTCACCCAGCCAGTCGACACCCGAGTCGCGCATTTCTACGTTGGAGTTAAACCCCTTCGTAACAGCATAGCTGATCACTGCATGCCGCTTTTCTTTTAAAAGACTTATGAGCTTTTGTTGCTTTTCAATCAAGCTATCTATTTTTGCGGTTTCATAATCAAGAAACTTTATAATGCTATCTTGCTCTTTGATCGAAGGTATTGGAAAAATCGTATTTGCCAAATACTCCTGCTCAATGCTTTCAACGGTGGCTCCTTGTTTTCTCCACTCAAGCAATAATGCCGGCTGACTACCTGATATAACATACAAGGCGTACTTGGTATTTAGTTGCTCATTAAACTGAATCGCTTTCATGTCTTGGTTTAAGGTTACAGGTACATCATTTATTGCTACTGGTATTGTGTGCTGAAGGATTCCCGAACGAACCACTAGTAATAAAGCCCCTTCCTTTATTAAGCTTGTGGAGGACTGATCGAGCGCCTTTTGAGTAATGTTATCAATGGTTGATGTGATTTTTGAGGTCTTCATGTCTTTTGGGGAGACCCAAGGTATACTACCGTTCCAATATTCTGGCTTTTCTTTACTTGGTGTGCCTCCACCAATAAATTTAGATAAATATTTTAGCGGCAATAGACTCCAGTCTTTTGGCACAGCACCTGGCCAGCCATTTTCGAGGTTCTTGTATTCTGGATAGGCCTTATACTTTCCAGTCATTACGAGTGTACCTCTCGGAGCAATGTCATAATCTCGGCTGATACCACGTCTAGATCAGCATCAATCTCGAGCAAATCTCTTGGCGATTGATACTGGTAGAAATAGCGGATAAAGGGGATTTCATATCCGACTATTCCAATTTGCTGATCCTTAGCGTCTTTTTTGCTGGCGTCAATCCAGGCATCGGGCAGGTGCGGGTGTACTTCTTTCAGGAAATACGCCTCGTTGATTGCGTTCACGGTTTGGCTCGGATCCAGCGCGACGTTTTCGTTGTCGCGCAGGTCGCCATCGGTTTGATATTCCAGCACCTCACCGTTGACGGCAAATAATCCGTATAGGGGATTGGCTTTGGTCTTGTGAACCTTCTTGATGACCTTGGCGGCGGCTGGGTTCTTCCAGCTCACCGCATCGATAATCTGCTTTTTGTCTTTAGCGTCCAAGGCGATACCCTGTTTTTTGCAGGCGGCCTTGAGTGCATCCTCAAAGATGTTCATGTCGTCGTGCTGGGCAGTGCCGATAACTGCCTGCAGGTCTCGAGTCTTGATCAACAGCCGCTTCTGATTCAGCCACGTTGTTCTGTTGAGCAAATCCTTGATGTGCTTCTCTTTTAAATCGGCGAAGTGCAGTTTGAAGTAACGGCGTATAGCGTCTTCATGTGCGCTCAGATCACCGTATTGTTTACAAGTCTCACCGTCATTCCAGCTCTCACCCTCTACCGCGCTGTACTCTTGATAGAGCCACTGCATGGCGCCGTTGAGGGCACCGGGAGCGAAACGACAGGTGGCCACGCGCTCGTCACTGAACTGCCACGACAGCCGCAATGGGCGCTCGATACTAATACGACGATAGCCAAACTCATGGCTGTTAAAGATCTTGCTGGCAAAGGTTTTACTGGCCTCAACTTTCGGGTTGGCCGCCTGACGGCCTCGACTGCTTTTTTGTGCTGTTTGTTTGTCCAGTTCGTAGGCATCGACTGCGGCAAAGTCACCGAAGGCGCGGATCACCGTGGCGATATCTCTTTCGTCCATTTCATTGCGCTTGGAACCAAGGGATTTGCGCATTTTTCCGCAAAGGTTCACGCCATTGATTAGCTGTACCTTGCCCTTACGCTCCTGGACTTTCTTGTTCGACAGCACCCAGATGTAGGTCGAAATACCGGTGTTGTAGAACATGTCGGTGGGGAGCGCGACGATAGCTTCGAGCAAATCGGCTTCGAGAATGTAGCGGCGGATCTCGGATTCGCCAGAGCCGGCACCACCGGTGAACAACGGTGAGCCATTGAGGATGATGCCAATCCGCCCGCCACCTTGAGAACCGTCGCGTAGCTTGCTGAGCAAGTGCATTAGGAACAACAAGGAGCCATCGCTGACCCGTGGTAAACCTGCGCCAAAACGGCCACTGAAACCTTTTTGTGTGTGCTCTGCATTGATCTCTTGCTCGATCTTTTTCCAATCCACGCCAAATGGCGGGTTGGAGAGCATGTAGTCAAATTCAGTGCCGTAAAGCTGGTCGTTCGAGAGGGTGTTACCTAGCTTGATGTTGCTGACGTCCTGCCCCTTAATCAGCATGTCCGCTTTACAAATGGCGTAACTCTCGGGGTTGAGCTCCTGGCCATAGGCGCGCATCACCGCATGTGGGTTGAGCTCATGTACGTATTCCATGCCTGAAGATAGAAAACCTCCAGTACCCGCTGTTGGGTCGTAAATGGTTCGAATGACGCCGGGCTTGGTCAGCGCATCATCGTCCTCCATAAACACTAGGGAGGTAGTGAGCCGCACGATGTCACGTGGGGTAAAGTGCTCCCCTGCGGTGTCATTCGAGCTTTCCGCAAATCTGCGAATCAACTCCTCAAACACCAGGCCCATGTCGTGGTTGGAAACAACCGTAGGGCTTAAGTCCGTCTTCCGTACCTTCTGCACAACCTTATAGAGCAGGTTGGCGTCGTTCAGTTGGCCGAGAAACTCGGTAAATTTGAAGTGTTCGAAAATCTCCCGTGCATCTTTGGAAAAGCCCTGCAGGTAGGACTCCAGGTTTGCCTTGATGCCGGACTCACCAAGCTTGGACAGATCCATTTTCGAGGTATTGAAAAACGACAGTCCACCGCTGGCACGCAGGAGCAGTTTTTCTTGGGCTTCTTCGGAGATATTGAGTTGCTGGACGCGTGCATGCTCCGCCAGCACAGCCGCCTTGCTTGCCTCCAACACGCACTCGAGGCGACGCAACAAGGTGAACGGCAAAATGATGCGACCATACTGGCTTTGCCTAAAGTCACCACGGAGTAAATCGGCTAAAGACCAGATGTAGGCGGCCAGGTTGTTGGAAGCTTGCGACATTATTTGAAATTCCCTGCGGTGCTGGCGTTGCTGATGCGGTGCGAAGCACGATTATGAACAAAGCTAGGCGGCATTATGCTGCAACGTAGGCAGGTGGCTATGGCTGAAATTGGGTATTTCTACTGGATAGAATTGGGCAGGAGGGCAATTCCCAGCAACAGAGTGGTACAGCGATCATCGATTTTGCTGCCGCGTCACCGAATTCATCGACGCGCAATTGTTCCAGCAGAGCGTCTGACCATTGCTCGGAAAGTACGACGAACAGTCCAGTGCGACTTCAGCTAGCTTTTTACAGGATGAGTTGAGCAGATTTAGAGGATATCGCGACGCCCCATTTGTATACCACCATCAAGAGATAGGAGCGGCAGGCCAGCATTCGGTGCGATCATGTCTTTGAGGTCAGCCGGAGGGTTGACTCATCCTATCCGCAATCTGGCCGTCTCTGGTGGAGGTCGCGATGCCTCTTACAGCGAAGCACAAACCTAAAGCCCGACGAGGCCGGCCCCGGCTCGAAACGCAACGGGCCCTTTATCAAATTAAGCTGTCCGGGTGGGATTTCACATGGTCGTTCAGTCTAGCCTTGCCGAACAATTCGAGGGCGAACGAAGGCCATTATAATGAACACATGATCCTCACGCTGAAGGGCGAAATGCTCTATCCAGAGAAATTCAAATACCCAGATGTCGAGTGCCAGCTCTACGCAGATCCGCGACTGACGCAAGACACTGACCCTCCCAAAGGAATAGGATCAATGACAGCAAGCGGGACACGACTGGTTGCGTACATAGCTGTCCCCCGCGAGCGGATGGATGCCTTAGCAGGCGTGGCCGACCGACTTCTGTACTTAGAATTGAATGCCACCCCGTTGCATTACCGGCGGGCGCTGATCATGTCGATTCATTTGGGTTCAGAGCCAGAGCCAGATTGGTAATGCTATTGCGGCTTACCTGGAGGCGCTTCAAAAGCTGAAGCCCCGGTTTCGGGACTTCGGATGAATCGATCGCGGATAGAAGGCATTGCAAGTCCCCTTTCGTAGCCTCAGCGGTTACGTGGCAAGGCCCTAGTCGCCTCATTCCGCATCCTCTGGCTTCGCTTCGTACACACTGTTATGGCTAAATGCTATTGTCTAGCACGGCGCCAAGCGCCTAATGGATCAAGAAGTCGCGATGTAACCTGCGGCCCTAGCCGAGAACTGGCAAAAATAGGGGGAATGGTAAGGGGCAGTTAGCATGAGCATCCCTCCTTATACCCTACATCCCCTCAAGCACAGCAAATGGAGAGCACTTATGAAGGATCATTGGCTGATAAAGGTCATGCTTTACGTCCTTTCACTATGGTTGCTGTTCGTTTCGCTGTTGATCATGTCATTCGACCAAGCACTGCTGTCCAATTTTTGGGCCGCCTTAACCGAGCATGACGTTGCGAAGCTGACTTCGGAGTTGAAAGTCAGAAACTTGGTTTTTATTGTGAGCATATTCTTCATAATTTTGGGCATGCTCATACTTTGGTTTCTTGCGAACAGCTATCGAGGTGGCTGGTCAATCAACTGCAAAATATCAGACGTTACCGATGAAAATCATGAGCACTTGGAATTTCTCGCGACCTATGTAATGCCGCTTGTCTTTACCGATGTAAATAGCAAGAGAACTGTGCTGAACTTGGTGCTGATGATTATTGCTATTGGAGCGATTTACGTAAAAACTAATAAGTTTTACTCAAATCCATCATTGGCCATTTTGGGGTTTAAGATTTACAAGGCAAAAATACACGACAGAGGCGAAAAGCAGTTTGTAGTCATTTGTCGGGGGCAGCTCACAGAGCAGAGCGTAATCCGCTATATCCGGATTGATAACAATACCTGTTTGGCTAAATTGGATAAGTAATTATGTTTACTGGCATCGACGCTATCATAAGCTCAAAGCATCTCTCTGGAGAGGCGTTCTTTTTAACAAGTACGGCATCTGGCCCAGTGATCTGGTCAGTTTTGTTGGAGCCTACAGTTGAGAAAGAACTAACAAAGGCGTTCGCCGATAAACTTAGAAAGGTCGCTGTCGAGCCTAACGTGGGTAAAGCCGGTGTTCCTATGGTTTCTACTATCCTAGAGCGGGATCGACAAGTGATGGAGTACGACCAAGCTGCAATCGGCCACGTACCTAGTGAATTTGCCGAAATTCAGCGTGTACTGACCTTTGGGGTGAACGCTAGCGCTCCAGCCTTCGACTTCAAGCAGCAAGGCCTGTCGGCGGTTAAGGGTGTGATATATCATCTGTCCGATGGGCAAGGTAACAGTGTGGTTATTTACCAGCACAAATACCCCGTGTCACTGCATAAAAAAACCAAAAGCTCATTTTGCAGTTTCAATGGCCGCACTTTAGGGAAAGTTGATTACGATGCCATTGATATCAATGACACGGTCGACGTATTTTATTTTGCTGGTAAGTTCTATACGCTGAATGTTGCTCTGCTGGAGCGGTTCTATGGCCTTGAGCAAGTTATCAATAATCTTGCGCATGCCGCAACGCCGCTTGTTCTAGCCTTAAATGTAATAAATATCCAGGGGGTTGCATCTCCAGGCGACATTTTTAAGGATATGCATCACGATCGAGCATTCATGCGCCGGTTGGCGATGGTCTCGAAAGGCAATATCGTGAAATCTGGATTGAACGTTACTCAAATCCAAGGCGTGATGGCGAACTTTCCGATTTTTTCCCGTACGATCGATCTCACTGGTGGCTTGGTGAATCTAACTACTAAAGAGCAAAAACGGAGTTTCATCCGCTTGCTCAATAACGAGGCTTCGTTCGCTGCTCTCGACAATAGCCCGTTCCTGGCGGTAGATAAGGATTCAGCAGCGTAATCCTCACTGGCTTGACAGACTGGCCTTGTCCCCTCGAACCATGACTTCCCAGCCGGGTTCATGGGGAGATTGAGGGGTGTTGAGTTACGTTTCAGCAAACCTGCAGAGGTTGCGATGCTGGATTTCAGTCGCCATGTGGTGAACTTTCTGACGTCGGTGTTTTAAAGATGCCACCGGGCGTTGCGGCCCGGCTTAAATTAGTCCCCCATGCCGTCCAAGCGGCAGGGAGATCGCTTGTGATAAGCGATGAAAACACCTTGCTTAGGCGTTTATAGAGTTGTGCAGTGCCATCACCTCGTGATGGTCGCGGGCAAATACTGCAGAAGGAAGCCCAAACCACCTCTTTCGGTGGTTTTTTTCTTGGAAATCTTACTGGCGAGGAGCGAGAACCGGGAGGGGCTTGGCTTTCACGTCTTAATCGTTGGGTGCGAGTTAAATTATTCGAAATTATGGCTGGGGAATAATTATGGCCAGCCAATAATTTCATTGCCTGATCATTTTTTGAGCGGTTGTTGCTGGGGTTGGATGAATACCGGTCAAGGCCGACTTCTGCAATTCGACCTCGTTGGGCGTTCTTGAGGCATTGGAGGGCGCTACTGCTAGGTCGCCGACCCTATTTGATTTGCGTTCTGTGCTTCAGCGATGGGTACCGTTCGTCTGGATTTTTACGTGGCTTAGACGATCCTCCTTCGACAGTACGGCCGATTGGGTTTTGTAAAGTTTTTAGGGCGGCATGAGCCATAAATTTACGAAAAACCTTACGATGATTTCATGTTTTTGTGACTGGCAGTTAGCTTGCGCCTAATAAAATAAATGGATTCACTCACTCACCCGTTTGTAATGTTGGCTTTCTGGTATTCATAACCGTTCTGATTCTTTCACCAAAGAATAGAACCTGAAAAAGCCCGGCCTCCCTATGGATGCCGGGCTTTTTTGCATTTTTACCAGGGCATTCCTCGCCGGGATCGAGGATCGTCCAGCGGTCAGCGCGCAGTGATACTCTGCTATGGGTCCAGACCCTGTGCAGAGTTGCCCTATGGATCGCCTGTCTACGTTGTTGTCACAGTTCGGCGTGCGCGCGAACCTGTTTTACAGCGGCATGCTTTGCGGCGTGGCGGCCTACGATGGCGCCGACCAGCGCGGTCATATTCACCTGCTGCAGGCCGGCTCTGTCACTTTGAAAGGCCCAGGGAGGAGTGAGTTGTTGATCACTCGCCCCAGCCTGATTTTCCTGCCACGCCCCAGTCGACATCAGCTCATCGCCAGTGAGACTGAAGGTGCTCAGCTGTTATGTGCGTCGATGCTGTTCGATGGCGGCGCCAGCAATCCGATATCTGCTTCGCTCCCCGATCTTCTGGTGTTGCCCCTGGATGAGCTGCCGTTGCTGGCCGACACCCTGAGATGGCTGTTCGGTGAAGCTGGCGCCGGGCATTGCGGCAGGGAGGCCGTGCTTGATCGTTTGTTCGAACTGTTGATCATCCTGCTGTTCCGGCATTTGCTCGACCACCATCAGTTGAGCACCGGCATGATGGCCGGGTTGGCCGATGTGCGGCTGTCGCGCTCGCTGATACAGATGCACAACCAACCTCAGCGGGCCTGGTCAGTGGCCGAGTTGGCAAATGAATCGAACATGTCCCGCGCCGCTTTTGCGGTGCATTTCCGCGCGGTCCTGGGGCAAACACCGTTGGATTATCTTCTGAGCTGGCGGATCAGTCTGGCGCAGAAGCGCCTGCGGGAGGGGCGGCCGATTACGCTGATCGCCGATGAGGTGGGCTATGAAAGTCCGTCGGCTCTTGCCCGTGCGTTTCGCCGCAAGACCGGCTGCAGTCCGCGGGACTGGATGAAATCCCTGGCCCTTGAGGACCGCGTACTGGCGGGTGATGGCGATGACCTGAATGCATCGAGCTGATTCAGGCCATCGGCGGGTGAAGTTGTCAGCTCAAGGGGTTTCCAGTCGGGTCAGCGAATGGCCCGCCACGAACAGGGAGGCGGCAAGCAAGCCGATGTCCTTGAGCAGGAACTGGCCTGGCGCGACCGAAATGGCCGGGAAACCAAGGCCGGGCTCAATCACGCCGGGGGTCGAGAACATAAAGCTCAAGGTGGTGAAAAACAGCCCGGCCGACAAGGCGCCCCCGATCAAGGAAAGCTTTGGCGACAGCAGGCGACCCGCAATCAGTACACCGATGGAGATCTCCAGAACGCCAAGCAAACTGGAAAACAGATCGACACTGAAAATGTTATAGACCCATCCCAGGAAGGGACTGTTGCTTACCAGTGGCACCAGTCCCTCTGCTTCATAGTGGGTGAATTTCATTCCCCCGAACCAGAAGTAGATAACGGCGAGGGCGAAGTAAATGCCGTAGGTCCCTAGCGCCATGGTGGTGAGTCCGAGGGATGTTTTTTTCGACAGGCTGTCAGTGCTGATGTTCATGCTGTTCATTGTTCAGGCTTCCAGTGAGTTATCCAGAAAGTGGCATGGGTGAAAGCAACATCCCCCGCGTATGCGTTGGGAGTGGAGTGATTGTTGGCTTCGGCATGACTTTTCAGGATTCTGGCGGTATTGCGTTTGATGCAGATCGTCCAGACTCACCGGCAATTAAAAGCCCATGGCAGGTGAGGCCATGGGCTTTTTCATTTTTGCTGTCTTGTCCTGAATAAGGTTTACACCTTCCGGCTTCTTGTCAGGTACTCGTTGGTCGAGACCACGCTGGCATAGGCAAACGCCAGGGCCGCCATGAACGCCGCATGAACTTGCGCCGCCGGAACCGTCACGCCATTGAACTCCAGGTCACGGGTGGCGCAGGCGTCGTGGATCACGGTGACCGTATAACCAAAATCCGCCGCCGCCCGGGTGATGCCGTCGACGCACATGTGGCTCATGCTGCCCACGACCACCAGTTCCTTGATGCCTTGTTCGTCGAGGATCGATTGCAGTTCGGTTTCGCGGAACGAGTTGACGAAGTGTTTGAGCACCACCGGTTCGTCGGCACGGTTGAGCACTTTCGGGTGCAGCTTCGCGCCCTCGGAGTTCGGGGTGAAAAACGGCGCATCTTCAGAGGTGAATTCGTGGCGAATGTGCACCACTGAATCCCCTGCGTCGCGGAAGGCCTTGATCAGGCGGACGGCGTTGTCGGCGGCGGCGTCGGCACCGACCAACGGCCACTTGCCTTGGGGGAAGTAGTCGTTCTGGATATCGACTACGATGAGCGCTTGCTTGGCCATGACTGTTTCCTCGAAGTGTGTGTTGGTGTGGAATGAAGTATTGGCTCTGGCAGGCGATCCGAGGATTGGCCGCACCGACAATAGAAGGGGGAAAACTGACAATGGACGCAGAAAGGGCAATCGCCGAACTCGGTGTACTGATCTATCCCGGCGCGCAGATGGCGGCGGTGCATGGTTTGACGGATTTGTTCGGGGTGGCCAACCGGATCGCCGCCGAACATCAGTCTGCGCGGTTGCCACTGTTGCGGGTCAGCCATTGGCAGGTCGAGGGTGATCAGGCGCCGGTTCGGGTCTTCGACAGCCATCCTGGCCCGGAGCGCGCCCTGGTGGCCGTGTTGATTCCGCCGTCGATCGGCGGTTTTTCCGAGGGCCAGGCGCCACAGGGATTGATTCGCTGGTTGCGTGAGCAACATGCCAGCGGCGCGACACTGGGCGGGGTTTGCGTGGGCTCTATCCTGTTGGCCGAAAGCGGTCTGCTCGACGGTCGTAGCGCCACCACTCACTGGACCTCGGCCAAAGCTTTCGCCGAACGTTATCCGGCGATCCGGCTCAAGGCCGATACGCCGATCGTCGATGACGGCGACCTGATCACCACCGCCGGGCTGATGGCTTGGTCGGAACTGGGGCTGCGCCTGGTCAACCGGTTGCTGGGGCCGAGCATCGCCACCAACACCGCGCGTTTTCTGGTGGTGGAGCACAGCGATAGCGCCAGTGAGTGCGGCAGCAACTTTGCGCCGATCCTCAGCCATGGCGATGCGACGATCCTCAAGGTGCAACACTGGCTGCAAAGCACCGGAGCGACCGATGTGTCGCTGGCGGCGATGGCCGAAAAGGCAGGGCTGGAAGAACGCACCTTCCTGCGACGCTTTCGCGCGGCCACCGGGCTCAAACCCACCGAATACTGCCAGCACCTGCGAGTTGGCAAGGCCCGGGAAATGCTTGAGTTCACCAATGGCACCATCGACCACATCGCCTGGACCGTGGGTTATCAGGACCCCGGGGCGTTTCGCGCAACGTTCAGGAAAATCACCGGGTTGGCGCCGAGTGATTATCGGACACGGTTTGGGGTGAACTCTGGATCGGTCGCACGGTAGTCGCATCACCTCGATTCCCTGTGGGAGCGAGCTTGCTCGCGATAGCTGTGTGTCTGCTACATAAATGTTGAATGTCATTCCCTCATCGCGAGCAAGCTCGCTCCCACAGGGTCGGGCGTGTGGGCTGGAATCGTGCAAAATGCCGGAGTATCAAAGGGTGTCGTGCAGAATAAAACAGGCCACATGCCATCACTTTCTGCGCAACGGGCTGATTTAAAACCCCTTTTCCCTCAACGGGCCTTGGCCTGATCTCTGCACCCCTTCAGCTACATTCATCAAACGTCGATTGAAGGGGGATGCATGACCCCGGCAAACCGCAGGAAACTGGTGGTCGCCCATTCGGTGCTCGCCGACGCGCCAGTGCATGAAGTTGAAACCAACCGCGCACTGGCCCGCTGGCTGGCGCAGATACTGGGGCTCAAGTACGGCGGCAGCTACGACCCGCAACTGCATGCAGGGCGAGACCTCTACCTGTTGCCGACCCAGACCCTTGTGGGCGCTGCGGCTGCCCGGCAACTGGGGGTCAAGGGGCCGGAGGATTTGTGGGGCGGTTATGTCGACCACGACTTCATCTGCACCAAAGCCATCAGTCACGGATTGCTCAACCACCATGCCCATGCGCCGCGAGGCTGGGCTCCGTTGTTTTCCGAGCGGGTGCGCAGCGTGGTGCTCGACGGTCTCAGCGTGTTCTCCCTGAAGGATGCGCGCCCGGCGGCGGAGCATTTGCTGTACACCGGGCCGATCCGCCTGAAACCGATTCATGCCTGTGCCGGACGTGGTCAGGAAGTGATCAAAAGCCTCGACGAGTTCGATGAGCTGCTTGCCCAGCCCGAGGCAGAGGCGATGTTCACCGAAGGCGTGGTGCTCGAACAGGACCTGGACCAGGTGATTACCCACAGCGTCGGCCAGAGTTTTATCGGCGCAAAGGTACTCAGTTATTGCGGTGATCAATACTTGACCGAGGACGCTCAGGGTGAACAGGTGTATGGCGGGTCCAACCTGCTGGTGGTGCCAGGCGGCTATGACGAATTGTTGAAGCTGGATCTGCCGGAAGACGTGCAACTGGCGATCCGCCAGGCACAGGTGTTCGACAGCGCGGCGGATGAAGCCTACCCAGGTTTCTATGCCTCGCGGCGCAACTACGACATCGCCCAGGGCGTCGGCAGCGATGGCCGGCCACGCAGCGGTGTGCTCGAACAATCCTGGCGCATGGGCGGCGCCAGCAGCGCCGAGGTCGCGGCCTTGCAGAGTTTCGTCAACGATCCGGGGATGTGCGCGATTCGTGTGTCTTCGGTGGAAACCTACATCGACCAGCCGCTGCCGGCGGACGCCATCGAGGTGTACCGCGGGCCGGCGCAGGCCAGTGACTTTCTCCTCAAGTACGTGACGGTTAAACCCTATGACGGCTAGAAGCGAATCCATTCAGATCGACATCGACGACGAACAGATGAGCGGGACCTTCCTGAGTCCCAAATCGAAAGTCCCCGGCGTGCTCTTTGTGCACGGTTGGGGCGGCAGCCAGGAGCGGGATCTGGAACGCGCCAAAGGTATCGCCGGGTTGGGGTGCGTGTGCCTGACCTTTGACCTGCGCGGGCACACCGGTGGCACCGGCATTCCATTGTCCCGGGTGACCCGGGAAGACAATTTGCGCGACCTGCTGGCGGCCTATGACCGCTTGCTCGCGCATCCGGCCCTCGATACCTCGGCGATTGCCGTGGTTGGCACCAGTTACGGGGGGTATCTGGCCTCGATTCTGACCTCGCTGAGGCCCGTGCGCTGGCTGGCGCTGCGGGTGCCGGCGCTGTATCGAGACGAGCAATGGCACGCGCCGAAACGCGACCTGGACAAGCTGGATCTGCGTGATTACCGAAGCACCCTGGTGCGTGCCGACAGCAATCGTGCCTTGCACGCCTGCTCACAATTCACCGGGGATGTCCTGTTGGTGCAGTCCGAGACCGACGACTACGTGCCCCATTCGACGATCATGAGTTACCGCGCGGCGTGCCAGCAGACTCACTCACTGACCCATCGCATTATCGATGGCGCCGACCATGCGCTGAACGACCCGGTTTCGCAGCAGGCCTACACCTCGATCCTTGTCGGCTGGATTACCGAGATGGTGGTGGGGGAGCGTTTGAGCATTATTCAATCCCAGTGATTTGCGGTGTGCTTGCGGACGCCTTCGCGGGCAAGCCCGCTCCCACAAGGATCGAGGGTGTACATGGAATCTGTATCCACCAACAGACACTGTGGGAGCGGGCTTGCCCGCGAAGGCGTCCTCACAACCAGTACAAAATCACTTGGGTTTCTTCGCAATCCGCAATGACTTGGCCTTGGCTTCCACCAGCAGGTACATCACCAGGGCAATCAACAACGGCAGGATGAAATAAATCGCCCGATAGGCCAGCAGTCCAGCCACCAGGCTGCCCCGCGAAGCCTCGTGTTGCAGCAGCGCCACAAACACCGCTTCCAGCACACCGAGCCCGGCCGGGATGTGAGTGATGACCCCGGCGATGGCGCTGATCAACAGCACGCCCAGCACCAGTGGATAGTCCAGTTTGTTCGGTAGCAAGGTGAAGATCACCGCGGCCATCAGCGACCAGTTCAGGGCACCGAGGGCCAGTTGCAGCACGGCCATGCGCGGCGACGGCAGGTCAATCTCCACACCACGAATCACCCACTCCCGACGTTTGGCAAACCGGCACGCCACCAGGTATCCGGCGCTCAGCAGCAATAACAAAACCCCCACGCCTTGCAGCGCGCTACTGCTGAGCTTCCACCCCGGCGGCATGCGCACCAGCCCGCTGCTGAACATGGCGCCGGCAATGACCATGTAACCGAACCAGTTGGTCGCCAGGCTCAGACCGAGGATTTTCGCGATGTTGCTCTTGCTGACCCCGAGCCGCGAATACAACCGGTATCGCATGGCGATGCCACCGACCCAGGCGCTCAGGTTCAGGTTGAAGGCGTAGCTGATGATCCCCACGGGCAGAATCTGCTTCCAGGTCAGGTTCTGGCGGATGTAGGTGCGGCCGATCAGGTCGAAGCAGGCGTACACCAGAAAACTCACCAGGGTCAGCCCCGAGGCAATGATCAGTGTGCGCACCTTGAAATCGGCCAGGGTATCGAACACTTCGTTCCATTCGATGCGCTGGGCGAGCATCGTGAACAGCACGATCAGCATCAGGAAAAACAGCATCGTCAGCGGTCGTTTCCAGCGGTTCCAGTGCGTCTTTCCAGGGCTTTTGACGTGAGTTGCCGTGTGGGGCTCAGTGCGGTTCATGGTCAGCGGCCCCGGTCGGAGGAGGAATGTGTTTCAGGCGAGGTTTATGCGCCGGCAACCAACCGGCCCACGCCGGGAAATGCCGCAAGCAGTGAAACACCAGAAAACCGACGGTCATGTGCCAGACACGCCCGCGTGGCGCGATGTCGTGAGACATGACCTTGCAATGGTTGTCGCTGAGGTCTTCCAGGCGATCGAACAGAACTCGATTGAAGCCACGGTCGCGGATCAGCACGTTGGCTTCCAGGTTCATCGACAGGCTCAACGGGTCGAGGTTGCTGGAGCCTACGGTGCTCCAGTCTTCATCCACCAGTGCGACCTTGCCGTGCAGCGGACGGTCGCAATATTCGTAGATCTTCACACCGGATTTGAGCAGGTAATCGTAGGTCATGCGCGCCGCAAGCCTGGCCACCCGCATGTCTGGCTGGCCCTGCAGGATCAGCCGCACATCCACCCCTCGGCGGGCCGCGTTGCGGATCTCGCGCAGCAAGCGGAACCCGGGAAAGAAGTAGGCGTTGGCGATCACCACCCGGCGCTGCGCCTGGCGCAATACCTGGCGGTAAACCTCCTCGATGTCGGTCTGGTGTTCCCCGTTGTCGCGGTACACCAGCCGCACCTGGCCATCGTGATCGCTGAAGGCCAGTTCCGAACGCCGCTGCCGACGGCGGTGCCACCAGTATTTGGCGTGCGCCGGGCGACCGCATTGCAGCAGGGCAAAGTGATGGATGTCGGCAACGGCCGGACCCTGAACTTCCACGGAATAATCCTGTTTGGCCTCGGGGCCGAAGTCGGCCAGATGATCGGCGGAAAAATTGATCCCGCCGACGAACGCGACGGTGCCATCGACCACCACGATCTTGCGGTGCAGGCGCCGGAACCAGTTGGTGCGGATGCCCAGGCGTTTCGGTGCCGGATCGAACATTTGCAGGTGCACGCCGGCCGCGGTCAGGGCGTTTAGGAACCCGGTACTCAGTTCGCCGCAGCCGAAGCCGTCGAGGCTCACGGTGATGCGCACGCCACGCTGGGCGGCTTCGATCAGAATCTGTTGCAGCTCATTGCCGACCTTGTCCTCGAACAGAATGAAGGTCTCCAACAGGATTTCATTTTGCGCCCGGCGCAGGGCTTCAAACACCCGGGGAAAATACGCCTCGCCATTTTCCAGCAACTCGACCCGATTGCTGCCTTGCCAGCCGTATTCGACATCGACCGCTGTCGGCTCGCGGGTGGGCGGAGCGGGGATGTGTTCCAGCGTGTTTTTTTCCATCAACTGGCTGCTCATAGCTCGATCTCCACCGACAGCGGGGCGTGGTCGGAAAGGTGCGACCAGGGCCGGGAGGTCAGCACTTGCGGATGGCTGACCTTGAGGTTGCGTACGTAGATGCGGTCCAGGCGCAATGCCGGCAAGCGCGCGGGGAAACTGCGCGCCGGTTTGCCATGGTGCTCGGCGAAGACTTCGCGCAAACCGCTGGGTGTGAGCAATGCATCGGCGCGCTGGCGCCAATCGTTGAAGTCCCCGGCGACAATCACCGGGGCGTCGCCGGGCAGGGCGTCCAGGCGCTGGGCGAGCAGCTTCAGTTGCGCGGTGCGATGGGTTTCGCGCAGCCCCAGATGCACGCAAATCGCATGCACCTCCTGGCCGTCGCCGGGCAAGCGCAACACACAATGCAAGAGCCCGCGGTTCTCGTGGCCGCTGATGGACACGTCGAGGTTGTCGTGGCGGATGATCTGGAACTTCGACAACAGCGCATTGCCGTGATCGCCCGCCGGATACACCGCATTGCGGCCATAGGCGAACTGCGGCCACAGGCTGTCGGCAAGGAATTCGTATTGCGGCATCGCCGGCCAGTTGGTGTAGCGCCTGGGATGCTGTTCGTGGGTGCCGTGGACTTCCTGCAAAAACACCACATCGGCAGACACGCTGCGCACCGCTTCACGCAGTTCCGGCAGGATGAAGCGCCGGTTGAGTGCGGTGAAACCTTTATGGGTGTTGACCGTCAGCACGGTGAAGCGTTGCACTGTCGTGTTGATGGGGGTCTGCTCGTCCGTGACGCCGACCGGCTCTGGAATGCTCATGGCAACACGCCCTCGGCCGCAGGCTCACCGGGGACGGTGGCAAGGTTTTTTTCGAGGTGCAGGCGTTGCAGCAAGTGGCGTGCATCAAAGGGGGCGCGGACTTTGACGTCGTTATCGAAATAGCAGAACACCTCCCGGGATTTGCACGCCTTTGGCTTCTGCCGGGGCGCGATCAATTGTGGATTATCCGGTTGCTGGCCGTGATGCCAGGCTTCGATTCGTTCGCCCAAGCGTTTTAGTGCCTGCGGGGTGTAACCGCTGGCATAGAGTGCTTCGGCGCCATGCAGACGCAGGTAGACGAAATCGCTGGTGATGTCTTCGCGATACGGCCATTTACCTGAGGTGTCGGCGATGACCAGGGCCGTGTTGTAGCGCTTGAGCAAGCGGACGAACAGCGGATCGACAAAGCTGTCATGGCGGATTTCCACGGCATAGCGTTCGGGGCGCTGCAGTGCGTAGAACGATCCATTGATTTCGATGCTGTTGACCGCCCGCGAGGCGAATTGCAATTCGCGCTTGTGGGTCAGGCCAATGGGGTAGAAGTCTCCCCGCCAGGGCGTGTAGCGCCAGCCTGAAATACCGATATGAATCGCCGCCATGTCGCCTCCGGACTACCTACCCATGTCTTTGGGTGACTGCGCTGCGGCGGCAAAAGTTTCGATGGGGCTACGGACGGTAAATTTTCTACGGAACAACACCGAACAAGTGTGGGAGCGAGCTTGCTCGCGATGGCGGTTTATCAGTCACATCCATGTTGAATGGACCGCCGTCATCGCGAGCAAGCTCGCTCCCACAGGGGTTATCAGTGGGCAGTAATAACGCGGGCAGAGTCCTCAGCCGGTTCGGCGAACACTGGGCCGAGGCGATCAAGACGTCCACTCCACGCGGTCAATGCCAGCGCCACCAACACCACCAGGCCACCGATCCATGCAGTGTGAATCAACCCCATGTGGGCGACGATCAGGCCACCGCCCCACGCGCCACCGGCAATGCCGAGGTTGAACGCCGCGATGTTCAGGCCGGACGCCACGTCCACCGCCTGCGGGGTGTGATGCTCAGCCTGACGCACCACATACACCTGCAACCCCGGCACGTTGCCGAATGCCACGGCGCCCCAGACCAGCACGGTGGCCAGCGCGAGCCAAGGATTACCGGCGGTGAAAGTCAGCACGAACAACACGGCGGCGAGCAGGGCAAAGATGATTTTCAGGGCGCTGATCGGGCCGCGCTTGTCCGCCAGTTTGCCGCCCCAGATGTTGCCGATGGCCACGGAGATGCCGTAGACCAGCAACACCAGGCTGACGGTGCTGGCGCTGAAGCCGGAGAGGTCCTGAAGAATCGGCGCGAGGAAGGTAAAGGCAATGAACGAGCCGCCGTAGCCGACGGCCGTCATCGCATACACCAGCAGCAGGCGTGGTTGCTTGAGCACCTGCAATTGCTGCAACAGCGATGCGGGTTTACTGTGGGCGATATTTTTCGGCACGTATATCAGGCTGCCGATGAAGGCGATCACGCCCAGGGCCGAAACGGCGAGGAAGGTTTCACGCCAGCCGAAATGCTGTCCGATGAATGTCCCCAGCGGCACGCCGGTGACCAGCGCCACGGTCAGGCCGGTGAACATGATGGCAATCGCGCTGGCGGCTTTTTCCTTCGGCACTAGACTGGTGGCGATGGTCGAGCCGATCGAGAAAAACACCCCATGGGCCAGGCCGGTGACGATCCGTGCGAGGATCAACGACTCGTAACTCGGTGCTTGCCACGCCAGCAGGTTGCCGAGGGTGAACAGCACCATCAGCGACAACAGCAGCAATTTGCGCGGAACCTTGCCGGTGAGGGCGGTCAGCACCGGGGCGCCGACGGCAACGCCAAGGGCATACAGGCTGACCAGCAGGCCGGCGGATGGCAGACTGACGTCGAGGTCGGCGCCGATGGTGGGTAACAGGCCAACGATGACGAACTCGGTCGTCCCGATGGCAAAGGCGCTGAGGGTCAGCGCGAGCAAGGCAATGGGCATGGCTGCAACTCCGGTGCAATGATGTGATGGAGCGCAGTGTCGGGATTTGGCTCGGTCAGAAAAATACAGGGATGGACATTTGATATTTGCGTGCAGATCAAATATCGCGAGGACGGATGCATACTTGTGGCGAGGGGGCTTGCCCCCGTTCGGCTGCGAAGCAGTCGTAAACCCATTGAATGCGGCGCATCAGATGAATTCGAACGGTAGGTTTTGGGGGCGCTTCGCCCCCCAACGGGGGCAAGCCCCCTCGCCACAGGAGAAATCACTGTCCTGCTATCTGCGGGCAATATCCGAACTTGCCCGACATTTCTCGATCAGTTCCTTACCGACACAGCCAAAGGAGCGGGTGTTTTGATCAGGCTCAAGACCGCGATACTGCTGGGAGCGTTGCTGTTTGTGGGTAGCGAGCAACTGGAAGCCGCCGCGATACCGGGGCTGCCGACCACCGCGACCGCCGCGACTCCGCCGGCCCATCCCGAACCGCTGGTGCAAGGCGGATTACTGGGAGCCATCAGTTCAAGCATCGACGAGGTCCAGACCAAACTCGATCTCAACGAAAACCTCTTTGACGTCTGGCGCCTGCGTGCCGACCTCGCGGCCGATGAAGTGGATCAGTTGGTCAATAAGCCATCGGCCCGTTCGCCCTGGCGCGTCGCCGGCGATTTCCTGCTGCTGACCTGCGTGTGGGCGGCCGTGTTTGCCTGTCTTTGGCTGCTTGGGCGGATGGTCGCCAGGCGCCTGTGCGAGCACCGTCTGCTGCTCAGTCGCGAACGGGGCCAGGCGTTGCTCGGTTACGTGTTGCCCTACACCCTTCCGGCGGTGATCAGTCTGCCGTTGACGATTTATGCCAGCCAGCTTTTGCCGATATCGGCGGGACGGGCGCTGGCGTTGTGTTTTGCCTATGCCACCAGTGCCGGGATCTTTGCCGCGTCATTGGTGCTGTCGCTGGTGGTGATGTTCAATGCCGGACACAAGCGGCGGGCGGTGCAGATTATTCGACAACACAGCCCACGACCGCTGTTCGGCATCGGTTTTCTGGTGGCCCTGAGCGATGCCCTGACCAGCCCGCAGATCGCCCATCAACTGGGCAGTAATCTCACCAGCAGCATCGCCGTGTTCACTGGATTGGCAGCGTCGATTTCCTTCGGCTTGCTGGTGATCCGCATGCGTCGCCCGGTCGCCCATGTGATCCGCATCCTGCCGCTGGCCCAGCGCCTCAGCCAGCCGGCGTTGCGTGAAACCCTGCGGATATTTTCCGGGCTCTGGTATTGGCCGATTCTATTGATGGTCCTGGTTTCGATCATCAACCTGATCGGCGCCGGGGTGGACAACCAGAGAGTGCTGCGCAGCGCCTTGTTCACCACGGTGCTGCTGATCGCCACGGTGTTTCTCAGCACCACGCTGCATCATCTGTTCAAGACGCGCAGCGAAGCGGACCTGCGCCGCGGCAGCGCCTACAAGGAGCGCTTTCTCAATTTGTCACATGCCTTGTTGCGCATCGCCATGGCCATCGTGTTCATCGATATCCTCGGGCGGATCTGGGGCGTGTCGCTGTTCGAATTCGCGGTGACCAATGCCGTGGGCCGGGCGATCAGTGATTCCCTGGGCCACATCGGTCTGATCCTGCTGGTGACCTGGATGGTCTGGGTGGTGCTCGACACGGCGATTCAGGAAGCCCTGAAACCGCCAACCAACAAGCGCTCGGCGCGCCAGCCGAGTACGCGGGTGAAAACCATCCTGCCGCTGCTGCGCAACGCGATCAAAATCATCCTGGTGGTGATTTGCGCGATCACCACCATGGCCAACCTGGGGATCAACGTCGCGCCATTCCTGGCAGGTGCCGGGGTCATCGGCCTGGCGATCGGTTTCGGCTCCCAGCAACTGGTGCAGGACGTGATCACCGGGCTGTTCATCATCATCGAAGACACCCTGTCCATCGGTGACTGGGTGGTGCTCGATTCCGGGCATGCCGGCACCGTCGAAGGCCTGACCATCCGTACCTTGCGCCTGCGCGATGGCAAGGGCTTCGTGCACTCGGTGCCGTTCGGGCAGATCAAGGCCGTGACCAACCAATCGCGGCAATTCGCCTATGCGTTTTTCTCGGTGCAATTCACCTACGACACCGATGTCGACAAGGCCATCGAGCTGATTCGCGAGGCCGGGCACTCCATCAGCAACGACCCGTTCCTGCGCTACAACCTGCAAGGGCCGCTGGATGTGTTTGGCGTCGACAAGATGGACCTCAACGGTGTGGTGCTGACCGCGCAATTCCGTACGGTGTCCGGTGGTCAATACGCGGTGAGCCGGGCTTTCAACCAGCGTTTGAAAAAGCTTGTGGATAACTGCCCGTGGGTGAACTTCGCGCAAACTTATCCACAGCAGGCATTGGTGCCCAGGCATGCTGTCGAGCCACTGAAGGAGGGAGATACCGCACCGGAGCATTCGGCGGTGTTGATGCCGGAGCGGCCGCGGTCTCAATAGTCAGTTTTGTACTTGAGGCTTTCAGTGGCTGGTCTGGCCCCATCGCGAGCAAGCTCGCTCCCACAGGGGATCTTCTGTGATTACAAATTTTCGGCACAACAGAGATCACTGTGGGAGCGAGCTTGCTCGCGATGGGGCCGGTCCAGACGACATTAATGCCGGATAAGCTTACTACGCACTTCAGCCATCGCCCGTTCATCCAGCTCCAACCAGAACTGCTGCTTGCCGGCAATCTCGGCAGCAACCGCCAACCCGTCGCGATACACCAGCCGATTGCTCGCCAGTGCCGGGACTTTCGCGCAGGGCAATAGCGTGCCGGCGAGGTTCAGCGGATCGACCCCGCACACCGCGACCAGGCTGCCGTCATGAGGCCGACGCCGCACCTCCCGCAACAAGGGGATCGCCTCGGGCAGGGCGAATTGCTCGCCCGCCAGGCCACTGACAAAACGCCCGCCACGAATCTCGCCGCGAGCCTCCAGGCGATGGAAAGTACGCAGCAGTTCGCGCCAGCTCGGCAGCCAGTCCGCTTCACGCTCCAGCAAACGCCAGAACACCACGCCGTAACGGCGCAGCAAGGTCATGGCGATGTGCTCAAGGGTATCGGCAGGTGTCGGCGCGGGGCGCTGGTTTTGCACCACCGGCGCGACAGGCGTGCGTCGCAACAAGGCCCAGCGCCCGGCGTCGTCCATGCCACCAATAAATGCCCCGCGCCCGCGTCGACTGTTGCGAGGCTGGCGCTTGCTGGCCGGGGTGATCAGTGCGCGCAATCCGGCGAAGCTGTCGGCATTCACCAGCCCCGCGCCCACCAGTTCCTGCAAGGCGATTTCCAGCTCCGAACGCAGCAGATGGGCCTCATGGATCAGCTCATCGAAAAACAGCGCGCCGTGCTGGCTGAGGGCGGCGTGGACCTTTTGTGTTTTCGGCGACAGTTCGCTGACGGGCGTCTGTTCGGTCAAGCCGCTCCAGAGGCCGACCCGGTTGCGAGGCAGCAACACAATCGGCGTGCTGCGCAGCGCGGTGCTGACGCTTTTGTTGTGCGCAGTCAGGCGCGTCCACACCAGTCTGCCGCTGCGGCACAGCTCATCGAGCCAGGTCGCTGAGTAGTCCTTGATCCGCGCCAGCAGGATGTCGCTGTCCCAGGCTGAAGCGGCAGCAGGGTAGCCTTCCAATTGCGCGACGACGGCTGGCAGTACCGCGGCGCCCTGACCCTGGCTTGCGCTCGACACATGCTGCCAGTCGAACAGGAAGCGCATGAAATCCTGCAACGCCACCGGTTCGATTTCCCGGCGCAGGCGCTTGACCGTATAGCGGTGAATCCGCGCCAGCAAATGCCGCTCGCACCATTCTTCCCGGGTGGCACCCGGGGTAAAGCGACCGCGCAGCACATAGCCTTCGCGTTCCAGTTGCGCCAGGGCCTGGTTGACCTGCGCAGCGGGCAAGCCGAGTGGTTCGGCAATGCGATCGAGCGCCAGCGGCCCGAAGGCACTGAGCCGCGCGCGGATCAGTTCGAGGATGGCGTCGTCGGCTTCCCAGACCTCGTTGAAGTCCGGCAGCGCTTGCAGCGATGGCGTCAATTCGGCCTGGGGATAAATCGCCTGCAGGCAGGTCAGGCGCTCCAGCGCCAGCCACAGCGATTGCCCGGCGTTGATCTGCAAACGGCTCGCGCGGCCGCTGTCGGCCAGGGTATTCAGCCAGTCGAACCACTGCGGATTGGCGCCGGCCTCGGTATCGGTGATGCACGCCAGGCTCATCAAGGCCTCGTGCATTTCGTCGACCCCGCAGGGCGCCGGCCAGGCTTCGTTGCGCACGGCGGCAATCGCCTCGGCGTCCAGGGCGCCGAGGTCGTCGGTGGATTGCGGGTCGCTCCAGCGCCGATTGAGCACTGCCTGGGTTCTACGTTCCTCCAGCGGCGCATCGTCGAGAAAGGTATAGGGCCGGGCGCTGAGAATCTCCGCCGCCAGCGGCGAGGGCGCCGGCAAGTCGCGGCTGATCAGGCGAATGTCGCCGCGTTCCATGCGCCGCAACAAGGCCAGCCAGCCTTGGCTGTCCATGGCATCGTGCAGGCAGTCGTCGAGGGTTTGCTCTACCAGCGGATGGTCGGGAATTTCCCGTTCGCCGGCGAGGTTTTCCACGCAGGCGATCTGATCGGGAAACACGCTGGCGATCAGGTCTTCGCTTTTCATCCGCTGGATTTGCGGCGGGACTTTACGCCCGCCGCTGTAGCGCGGCAGCGCCAGGGCCACGCCGGCATTCCAGCGCCAGCGCACGCCGAACAGCGGCGCGTCGAGCACGGCTTGAATCAGGATGTGTTCGGCACTGTTGCTGTGCAAGTAGCGCCAGACGTCGTCCAGTTCAAAACTGTGGCTGGTGGACAGCGACAGCACGATGGCGTCTTCGCTGGCGGCGGCCTGCAATTCGAAATTGAAGGTGCGACAGAAACGCTTGCGCAGGGCCAGGCCCCAGGCGCGGTTGATGCGGCTGCCGAACGGCGTGTGAATGACCAGTTGCGTGCCGCCGGACTCGTCGAAAAAACGTTCCATCAGCAACGTGTCTTGGGATGGCAGGGCACCCAGCGTTTGCCGCGCACGGGCCAGGTAATCCACCAGTTGTTCGGCGCTGGCGATGTTCAAGCCCAGGGCCTCGGTCAGCCAGTCGAGCGCTGGCTGCAAGTTATCTGGCGCAGCCCCCAGCAGGTCATCGAGTTGTGCCTGCAAGCGCGCCACCGCCGAGGACAATTCGGCACTGCGCCCCGGTGCTTCACCGAGCCAGAACGGAATGGTTGGCGGTTGGCCCTGGGCATCCTCGACCCGGACTTTGCCGGTTTCCACCCGCAGGATCCGATAGGACGTGTTGCCTAACTGGAAGATATCCCCGGCAATGCTTTCCACGGCGAAGTCTTCATTGATGGTGCCGATGTTCAGCCCTTGAGGCTCCAGCAGCACGCTGTAGTCGGCGTTGTCCGGAATGGTCCCGCCACTGGTCACCGCCGTCAGTTTCGCGCCCGGGCGGCCGCGCAGGGTGCGGCTCACAGCGTCGCGATGCAGGTAGGCGCTACGGATGCCCTGACGACCGTTGTAACCCTCGGCGAGCATGTTCAGCAGCGCCTGGTAGTGTTTGTCGTCGAGTCCGGCGTAGGGCGAGGCGCGGCGCAGCATCTCCAGTAGCGCTTGTTCCGGCCACTCCTGGCAACTGACCTCGGCAATGATCTGCTGCGCCAGCACGTCCAGCGGCGCTTGCGGGATCAGCAAGGTATCGAGTTCGCCCCGGCGCACGCAGTCGAGCAGCGCGGCGCATTCGATCAGGTCGTCCCGGGTGGTGGCGAACAAACGGCCCTTGGGCGTGCCGCCGACCTGGTGCCCGGAACGGCCGACCCGCTGCAGAAACCCGGCAATCGAACGCGGCGAGGCGATCTGGCACACCAGGTCGACGTCGCCGATGTCGATCCCCAGTTCCAGCGACGCCGTGGCGATCAGCACTTGCAGGTCACCGCGCTTGAGTCGCTGCTCGGCGTCCAGGCGAAATTCCTTGGCCAGGCTGCCGTGGTGGGCGGCGACGGCATCCTTGCCCAGGCGCTCGCTCAGGTGCCGGCTCAGGCGTTCGGCCAGACGTCGAGTGTTGACGAAGATCAGCGTGGTCCGGTGTTCCCGGGCGAGGGCGGCGAGGCGGTCGTAGACCAACTCCCAGACATCGTTGGCCATCACGGCCGATAGCGGCACGGGCGGTACTTCGATGTCCAGGTCGCGGGGGCGGGCGTGGCCGATGTCGACGATCTCGCACGGGCGGTCGCGACCGACAAGGAAGCGCGAGACGGCTTCGATGGGCTTTTGCGTGGCCGACAGACCGATGCGCAGTAGTGGTTCCGGGCAGAGGGCTTGCAGGCGTTCAAGGCTCAGTGCCAGGTGGCTGCCACGTTTGCTGGCAGCCATGGCGTGGATCTCGTCGACGATCACTGTTTGTGCGGTGCCGAGCATCTGCCGGCCAGAGTCGGAACCGAGCAGCACATACAGGGATTCCGGCGTGGTCACCAGAATGTGCGGTGCGGTCTTGCGCATTGCCGAACGATCTTTTTGCGGTGTGTCGCCGGTGCGCACGGCCGTGGTGATCTGCAATTCGGGCAGGCCCATCACGCGCAATTGTTCGGTAATGCCGGCCAGCGGGTTTTGCAGGTTGATCTGGATGTCGTTGGACAGGGCCTTGAGGGGCGAGACGTAGACCACCAGGGTTGCGTCGGGCAAGCCTTCGGGGCTTTCCAGGCCGCGGTGCACCAGGTCATCGATGACGGCGAGAAAGGCGGTGAGGGTCTTGCCGGAACCGGTGGGCGCGGCGACCAGGGTCGAGCGGCGCTGGCGGATCAACGGCCACGCCCGGGCCTGGGCGGCGGTGACCGCCGGGAACGTGTGGCTGAACCAGGCGCTGACGGCAGGGTGGAAGCCGCTCAGGGCACTGTCTGCGGGAATGGGCAGGTTCATGCAGCAAGTTATGCGGGTGGGTGGGCCAAGATGCAAGTACCGCTTGGGGATCTCTGTTGACTGACAGGACCCCATCGCGAGCAAGCTCGCTCCCACAGAGGGGCGGCTTACACAAAACCATTGTGGGAGCTAGCTTGCTCCCACAGGGGGGCGGTTTACACAAAACCATTGTGGGGGCGAGCTTGCTCGCGATGAGGCCAGTGACAGCACCACAAATCCCCCGGATCTACACTTTACGGGTGACGGTTGCGCACTAAACCCGCAAAATGCAACGATTCCGGCAATTATCAACGACATCGCCTGGGCGCGATGTCGATAAAGCCATCGTTTCAATCAGACTGGGCCTGCTGACTCTATGCGAATGCGCCTTATGTTACTGGGCGGCGGAAATGCCCTTGGGCAGGCGCTGATTCGCCTCGGTGCGGAGGAAGACATCGGTTTCCTCGCCCCCCGCCCGCCCGAAGACGGCTGGGATGCCGCGAGCCTGACACAACTGCTCGACGACACCCGTCCCGATGCATTGATCAACCTTGCCTACTACTTCGACTGGTTTCAGGCCGAGGCGGTGAGCGAATCGCGCCTGGCCGGCCAGGAGCGCGCGATCGAGCGTCTGGCGGAACTGTGCCAGCACCACAACATCGTCCTGCTGCAACCCTCCAGCTATCGCGTGTTCGACGGCTCCCGTGCCACCGCCTACAGCGAAAAAGACGAACCGGTGCCCCTGGGCCTGCGGGGTCAGGCGTTGTGGCGGATCGAGCAAAGCGTGCGCGCCACCTGCCCGCAACACGTGCTGCTGCGTTTCGGCTGGCTGCTGGACGACAGCCCGGACGGTGCCCTTGGCCGCTTCCTCGCCCGTGCAGAACAACCCGAAGAGCTGCTGATGGCCGACGACCGACGGGGCAATCCGACGCCGGTCGACGATGCCGCCCGCGTGATCATTTCAGTGCTCAAGCAACTCGATTGCGCCGCGCCGCTGTGGGGCACCTACCACTACGCCGGGCATGAGGCGACCACGCCGCTGGCGCTGGGGCAGGCGATTCTGACCGAAGCCCGCAGCCTGCATCCGCTGGCCATCGAAGCCCCGACCGCCCAGGCCCACGCCGCGCGTCCGGATGCCGCCGAAGAACCGCAACACGCGGTACTGGCCTGCAAAAAAATTCTGCACACCTTTGGAATCAAACCACGCGCCTGGCGTGCGGCGCTTCCCGGTCTACTGGACAGGTTCTATCGCCATGGCTGACAGCCCCGTTTTGATCACCGGTGGTGCCGGTTTCATTGGTTCACACCTGACTGACGCCCTGCTTGCCAGGGGCCATGCGGTGCGGATTCTCGATGACCTGTCCACCGGCAAGCACAGCAATCTGCCGCTGGATAATCCCAGGGTCGAACTGATCGTCGGCGACGTGGCCAATGCGGCTTTGGTTGCCCAGGCGATGGCCGGATGCAGCGCTGTGGCGCACCTGGCCGCCGTGGCTTCGGTGCAGGCCTCGGTGGACGATCCAGTGCGCACACACCAGAGCAACTTCATCGGCACGCTGAACGTCTGCGAAGCCATGCGCCAGACCGGGGTCAAACGCGTGCTGTTTGCCTCCAGTGCGGCGGTATATGGCAACAATGGCGAAGGTGAGTCGATCGACGAAGACACGCCCAAGGCGCCGTTGACGCCTTATGCGGTGGACAAGCTGGCCAGCGAGCAATACTTCGACTTCTACCATCGCCAGCATGGGCTGGAACCGGTGATTTTCCGCTTCTTCAACATCTACGGCCCACGCCAGGATCCGTCCTCGCCATACTCCGGGGTGATCAGCATTTTCAGCGAGCGTGCACTGAAGGGCTTGCCGATCACGGTGTTCGGCGATGGCGAGCAGACCCGGGATTTTGTCTACGTCGAAGACCTGGTCGACTTGCTGGTGCAGGCCATCGAAATGCCCCGGGTCGAAGTCGGTGCGGTCAACGTTGGCTGGAACCAGGCGACGACCCTCAAGCAAATGCTCGAAGCGCTCGAAGCCGTGGTCGGCAATTTGCCACCGGTGAGCTACGGCCCGGCACGCTCCGGTGACATTCGTCATTCCCGGGCGAACAACCGGCGTCTGTTGGAACGCTTCAGTACCACAGAGCAGACACCGATGCGTGTGGGGCTGGCGCGGTTGCTGGGGCGATAGATCTCTTCCATGCGGACATGAAAAAGGCGCCTTTTTACAGGCGCCTTTTTCACGGCCGGAATTTACTTACAGCTTGTGTAATTCCTGTGGCGAGGGGGCTCGTCGGATCGCCGCATCGCCCCGTTCGACTGCGCAGCAGTCGCCGTCATTTTTAAGTCTGCTCACCACCAAGCCTCATTCACCACCACGTGAACGTTCTTTAGAACTTGTAACCCAGACCCACCATGTAGATGAACGGGTCTACATCGACGTCCACCCGTGCCCGGGTGCCTGGTGCGATCGAGTTGTTCTCGACGGTGGCGCGGGTATCGATGTCGATGTAGCGCACCTGGGCGTTGATCATGATGTTATCGGTCAGCATGTAGTCAGCACCGACCTGCCACGCCAGACCCCAGGAGTTTTCCGCCTTGAAGTTGCTGAAACCGGCGGACTGGGCCTGGCTGCCAACGTGTTCGTCGTAGATATAGGTGTAGTTGATGCCGCCGCCGACGTACGGCTGGAAGGCCGACTTCGGGTCCAGCGGGTAGTACACCAGGCTCAAGGTCGGTGGCAGGTGCTTGAGGGTGCCGAGTTTGCCGTTGGCCGCGCTCAGGGCCGTGCCCTTGAGTTTCACGTCATGCTCGAACGGTGTGGCCGCCAGCAGCTCGATACCCAAGTGGTTGGTGAGCATGTAGGCGAAGTTCAAGCCCAGTTGCGTGTCGCTGCTCATGGTCGCCTTGCCGCCCAGGTCGGCGCCCGCCAGCGGGCCTTGATCGACCTTGACGCTGGAGCTGTCGGCTTCCGGGTTGACGGTGATGGCGCCGGCACGAAGGAGGATGTCACCGGCTTCGAAGGCATTGGCGAGCGGGGCTGCGAGCGCAAGGGCAACCAGCGAAGCGCTGAGCATGGACTTGTTCATGGGGGCTCCAGAGGACGTTAAAAATGTTCGATGTCCAATGGTAAGCCGGCTAACTATTCGGTCTTTTGATGCAGCTCAATGAAAGTGGCAAGGACTGGAATTTGTGATGTTTCTGATGGCCTCATCGCGAGCAAGCTCGCTCCCACAGGAGGCATGTGATCCCCTGTGGGAGCAAGCTTGCTCGCGATGGCGGACTGACAGTCGACACAAAACGACCTGATTCACTCCGGCAGTTCATACAGATAAATCTTGTCCGCCTCCATCTGATACCCGGCATCCGCCAACTCGCTGGTGGACGCCTTGACCTGCAACGCGCCTTCGATCCAGTAAGGCTGATACAACTCGTCCAGCTTCACGCCGACTTCGCTCTTGACGTGCACGATCTGGTTCGACGGCGGTGGCGGCACATGGATGCAGGCGCCGAAATACGGCACCAGCAGAAACTCCGTGGTACGGCCTTCCTCGCTCACTTCCAGCGGCACGATGTAACCCGGCAGGCGAATGTTCTGGCCGTCGAGGGTCTTGACCACCGGTGCGTTGGGCATGTCCTGCTTGGCTGCTGGCGCCGACTCTGCCGAGAGCGTGCTGCTCATCTGCGACAGATCATGCAACGGTGTCATGTTCGGCACTTCTTTCGGCGCGTCGGGCGGGATCATCTCCGACCAGGTCAGGTCTTTTGGCTGGGCCGCCCACAGGGGCAGGGCGACCAGCATCAACAGCGCAAGTACAGCGCGGGGCATTTTCAACGTCCTCATAAACGGATCGACAAGCCATCGGCCAGGGATTGGCGATAGGCGCGCCAGGCCGGCACGCTGCCCATCAGCAACGCGGCGATCAGGATGCCACCGAGCAGCGTCCATTCATACTCGCTCGGCCAGGACAGCGGCAGGAACAGGCCGTAGTTGGCTTGCACATAACCTTGGGCCGCCGCGATGCACACATACAGCAACGCCACGCCGGCGATCACGCCCGACAGCGCCAGGGCAAAGGCTTCGAGTACCAACAGCGTCGCGATGTGCCAGGGGCGTGCGCCCACCGAGCGCAGGATCGCCATTTCCCGACGGCGCTCGTTGAGGCTGGTGAGAATCGCTGTGAGCATGCCGATCAACCCGGTCAGCACCACAAACAGCGAGACCACGAACAAGGCTTTTTCCGCAGTGCCCATCAGACTCCACAGCTCTTGCAACGCCACGCCTGGCAGGATCGCCAGCATCGGCTCGCCACGGAATTCGTTGATTTCCCGTTGCAGGGCAAAGGTCGAAATCTTGTTGTTGAGGCCGAGCATGAACGCGGTGATCGCTTGCGGCGTGAGGTCCATGTTGCGCGCCTGATCAGCCGTGATGCGGCCCTCGCCCCGGGCCGGCACGCCGTTATGCCAGTCGATGTGAATCGCTTCCATGCCACCGAGGCTGATGTGCAGCGTGCGGTCCACCGGTGTGCCGGTGCGCTTGAGAATGCCGACCACAGTGAACGGTTTGTCGTCGTGCTTGACCAGGCTGATCGCCGCCACGCCGTGGGCCAGCACCAGTTTGTCACCGAGTTTGTAGTGCAGTGCATCGGCCACTTCGGCACCGAGCACCACTTCGAATGGTTCGGTTTCGAAGGCGCGGCCATCGCTCAGTTGCAGGTGTTGCTGGCGACCGTACTGGTAATGCTCGAAGTAGGCTTCGGTGGTGCCCATCACCCGGTAGCCGCGATGGGAGTCGCCGAGGGACATCGGGATCGCCCACTTCACTTTCGGGTTGCTGGCGAAGTGTTCGAAGCTGTCCCAGCGGATGTTGTTGGTAGCGTTGCCGATGCGGAACACCGAGTACAGCAGCAGGTTCACCGAGCCTGAGCGGGCGCCGACGATCAGGTCGGTGCCGCTTATCGTGCTGGCGAAACTGGCCTTGGCTTCGGTGCGCACGCGCTCCACTGCCAGCAACAGGCACACCGACAGGGCGATGGCGAACGCGGTGAGGATCGCAGTGAAACGACGGTTAGCCAGGCTGGCCATGGCTAGACGAAACAGATACATCTCAGACCTCGGACGGGGTAGCGGCGCGATTGAGTTCGGCCAGCGACAGGTTGTGGTCGAACAGCGGCGCCAGGCTCTGGTCGTGGCTGACGAACAACAGGCTCGAGCCGGCTTCGCGGCACTCGGCGAACAGCAGGCGAATGAAGTTCTCGCGGGCGTCGTAATCGAGGGCTGAGGTCGGTTCGTCGGCGATCACCAGTTCCGGTTGACCGATCAGTGCGCGGGCGGCGGCGACCCGTTGCTGCTGGCCGATGGACAACGAATCAGCGCGGCGACCGAGGATGTTTTCATCCTTCAAACCCAGATGGGCGAGCAGTGTGGCGGCGGCTTTGTCGACGCTGCCGTGACGTTGTTTCGCCCGTTCGGCGCGCAGTTTCGAGAAGTGGCAGGGCAGTTCGACGTTTTCACGCACCGACAGAAACGGCAGCAGGTTGAACTGCTGAAAGATGTAGCCGGTGTGATCGACGCGGAAGTGGTCGCGGGCGCCGGCCGAGAGTTGCGTCAGCTCCTGGCCGAGCAGGCGGATGCTGCCGCGATCAGGCTTTTGCACGCCGCCGAGCAGACCGAGCAGGGTGGTCTTGCCGCTGCCGCTCGGGCCTTTGAGGAACAGGGTTTCGCCGCGCTCCAGGCGAAACGCGGGGATGTCCAGCAGCGGCGGGTGACCGGGCCAGCTGAAGCCCAGGTCGGACAGTTCGATGAGTGCTTGGGTCATGTGAAACCGGTCTGGTTGGTGGTGAACCCTTGTAGGAGCGAGCCTGCTCGCGAAAAACCTGAGAACACCGAGGTGAATCAGGTTGCCCGCGTTATCGTTGGCGTCCATCGCGAGCAAGCTCGATCCTACAGTGGGTCAGAATTTCAGCGCGGCAGCCTTGTCCGTCACTTCAACGCCTTGCTGCCCGCCCGGGCCGATCAGTTGTACCTGAATTTTTTGGGTGGCCGGGAAGCGGGTGAAAATATTCGCCAGGTCCAGTGACTTCAGTGCCGCTGGCGTGGCGCAAGTGAACTGATAGTGAGCGTGGATTTCGCTGTGATCATGGTGATGTTCGTGGCCGTCTTCGTCCTTGGCGTCTTCATCGTGATCATCGTCGGCATCGGGCTTGTCGCCGAACAGCGGGCTTTCCAGTTCCTGGTTCTCCACCACGCAACCGGCGGCTTTCGGCAGGTTGAAAAGGGACAGTGGTTGTTCGAGTTGCGCGCGGGCGGCGGCGACTTTGGCTTTGTCTGCGTCGCTGGTGGCGACGTGCTCGAAACCCACCAGGTTCATCGCCGGGCTTTCCAGCTCCAACTCCAGGGTCTTGCCGTCCAGCGCCGCATTCAGGCGTCCAACGCCATGTTCGTGGGCACCCAGGCTGCCATGCTCGTGATCGTGTTCGTCGGCGGCATGGGCGACAGCCAGCGGCAACATGGCAAACGGCAGGGCGAGAAGCAGACGACGCATGACGAGTCTCCGAAAAGTAAAATGAAGAAATTGTTATGTAATCTTATAACGTAATTGCGCAGAGTTTGACTGTCTGCTTGGCGTTGCACAAGTCCCATGGGAGCATGCCGGGAAGAAATGTGCGGGAGCAGACCTATGTTGCGAATTCGCGGAAGCATCGGCGACTGGCCGGTGGATTTGACCCTGGAGATGGACGACGCGGACTGGGCGCGACTAGGGGCGCAGTTGCAGGTGGAAAAAACCCCGGTCAGCGTGCCAGCGGCGAAACCGCTGAATCAGGATGATGCGCTGTGGCAGATCGCCAGGGATTTGCTGCGCAAGGCCGGGCAGCTCAGTGGCCCGGACCTGCTCGATCAACTGGAAGGACTGACTGGCAGCGCGGCGGCGGGCAAGCGTCTGTTGGTGCGCCTGCGCCACAGTTCGGATGTGAAGGTGGAAAGCGGCGGGGATACACCGCTGTATCGCTGGTTGGTGTAGGAGCGAGCTTGCTCGCGATGGGCGTCAACGATAACGCGGGAAACCTGATTCACCTCGGTGCTCTCAGGTTTTTCGCGAGCAAGCTCGCTCCTACAGGGTTGGCTTAGTACAGCGCGGCAAACAACTTGCGGCGGTACGTGCTGACCAACGGATGATCGTTGCCCAGCAATTCGAACACCTGCAACAAGGTCTTGTGCGGCAAGCCTTCGCTGTAGCTGCGGTTGCGGGTGAACAACTTCAGCAATGCATCCAGCGCGGCGTCGTACTGCTGACGGGCCAGTTGCTGGATCGCCAGTTGATAGACCGCCTCATCGTCCAGCGGGTCTTTCGCCAGTCGGGCCTTCAGGTCGGCGGCATCCGGCAAGTCCCTGGCCAGACCGAGAAACTTGATCTGTGCCTTGGCGCCGGCCAGCGCGGCCTTGTGCTCGTCGCTCTTGACCGCATCCAGCACGGTTTGCGCTTCGCCCAGTTCACCGCGCTCGGTCAGGCAGCGGGCGTACAGGATCAGTGCCTTGGCGTTGGTGTTGTCTTCACCCAGGATCACTTTGAGCTGCGCTTCGGCATCGGCAAAACGGCTGTCGTCGAACAGCGCCTGGGCCAGTTCGAACGGATCGGCGGCGGCCGGTGGCGGCATCTGCACATGGGGTTCGAGCAGGGCACGCACGGCCGACTCCGGCTGCGCACCGGCAAAGCCATCGACAGGCTGGCCGTCCTTGAACAGCACCACGGTCGGCAGGCTGCGGATGCCGAAGCGGGCGACGATGTCTTGTTCGATGTCACAGTTGACCTTGGCCAGCAGCAACTCACCCTGATAGCTCTCGGCAATGCTCTGCAGCATCGGCATCAGCACTTTGCAGGGCGCGCACCATTCGGCCCAGAAATCCACCAGCACTGGTTTGTGGAAGGAGTTCTCGATCACCGACTGGTCGAAATCGGCAGTCGTGGCGTCGAAGATGTACGGCGTTTCCTGACTCATGGGCAATCTCGTAAAAGCGTGAATGGGGCAACTATACGACTTGGTGGGGGCGCGCCGGAAGCGGGGTGGCCGTTAGAGATGTTTCGTCTGACAGGACGTCATCGCGAGCAAGCTCGCTCCCACAGGGGATTTGTGGACGACGCGGGTCCAGTGCAGGAGCGAGCTTGCTCGCGATGCTTTTAGCTAGCGCTGCGCGTGGTACAGGCTCACATGCCGAAACTCGTGGGGCTCGGCCAGATCCGGCAGGGTCATGGCTTCGAGCATTTCGATGCGCCGGTACAACGGATGACGGAAATCCCTGACGCGTGAATCCGCCACCAGCGCCTCTCGGCCGCGACTGAGGAACTGGTCGAGCAGCGGCAGGTTGGCCCGGTCGTACAGTACATCCGCCACCAGAATCAGATCGAAGCGATCGGCCTCGGCGAAAAAGTCCGTCGAGTAATTGAGCTGTACGTTATTGAGCTCGGCATTGGCCCGACACGCGGCAATCGCCAGCGGGTCGAGGTCGCAGGCCAGTACTTCGAGCGCCCCGGCCTTCGCCGCCGCAATCCCCGCCACCCCGGAGCCGGCACCGAAATCCAGTACCCGCTTGCCTTCGACCCAATGGGGGTTTTCGGCCAGATAGCGGGCCACGGCCAGGCCGCTGGCCCAGCAGAAACTCCAGTACGGCGGCTCATGCAGGATGCGCCGGGTCTCTTCCGGGCTGAAGGCGCGGTCCATGTTGTCGCCGTCGATCAGCCACAACTTCAGGTCGGTCCCTGGTAACTCACAGGCGACCAATTGCGCATCACCGAGCAGTTCACCCAACGCCTTTTGCAGGTCGAACGGTGCACTCATGGGGCTTTGACGAATTGCAGTTGGCCCAGGGCCTGGGTGGTCGGCTGGGTAATCAGTTGCGACGGCAGGTGCAGGATCAACTGCCCGGACTGACTGGCGCGGCCTCGCAGTTCAACGCGGGCCCCGGCCGGGAAGGATTCCGGATTGAAGCGCAGGTGAAACGGCAGAACCTGGTTGTTGCCGATCAGGCTGGAGCTGGCGAGCAATTGTTGCGGGCGGTCCTTATCGTCGATCACCAGCAATGCCAGTTCGACTTCAGCGCCAGCTGGAACGCCTTGCAAGGTGCCGCTCAGTTCACGCTGATGGGCGGGCAGAGGGCCGAGTGCGGCGGCCTCCCGGGCTTTCTTCTGCGCTTGCTGCGGCACCGGGCCAGGCGTTGGCGGCTGGGGCTTGGGTGCATCGCTGCTGCAGGCCACCAGCAGGCTGAAAACACTGAGCAAAATGAGCGGACGTAACGACATTGGTGGCTCCATAACGCTGAATTCCATGGATCAAGTGATCATCCCGTCTGTATACCGCAAACCCTATGGCTTGTCTTGCCACGGGGATGCGCTACCATGGCCCTCCCTTTTTTTGTTGCCTGCCACCATGCACTGTCCCTTCTGCGGTGCCAACGACACCAAGGTCATCGACTCGCGTCTGGTCGCCGAGGGCGAACAGGTGCGCCGCCGGCGTGAATGCCTGGCCTGCGGCGAGCGTTTCACGACGTTCGAGACGGCTGAACTGGTGTTGCCGCGCCTGATCAAAACCGACGGCAGTCGCCAGCCGTTCGACGAAGAAAAACTCCGCGCCGGCATGCAGCGCGCGCTGGAAAAGCGCCCGGTGAGTGTCGAGCGCCTCGAATCGTCGCTGGTGCACATCAAACACAAACTGCGCGCCACCGGCGAACGCGAGGTCAAATCCCTCGTGGTCGGCGAACTGGTGATGGCCGAGCTGCAGAAGCTCGACGAAGTCGCCTACATCCGCTTCGCCTCGGTGTATCGCCGCTTCCAGGACCTCAACGAGTTCCGCGAAGAGATCGATCGCCTGGCCCGTGAACCGGTGAAAGAATGACCACTTGCGCCGAACAAGCCATCCTCGACGCCCATTTCATGGCCCGTGCCCTGGAACTGGCGCGCAAGGGGCATTACACGACGCACCCCAATCCGCGGGTCGGTTGCGTGATCGTGCAGGGCGGGCAGATTGTCGGCGAAGGCTGGCATGAGCGCGCCGGCGAGCCCCACGCTGAAGTCCACGCCCTGCGCGCGGCTGGTGAGCAGGCTCGTGGCGCCACCGCTTACGTGACGCTTGAACCTTGCAGCCATCACGGCCGTACGCCGCCCTGTGCCGATGCACTGGTCAATGCCGGTGTGGCCCGCGTGGTCGCGGCGATGCAGGACCCGAACCCGGAAGTCGCTGGTCGCGGTCTGCAACGCCTGACACAGGCCGGTATCGCCACCGAAAGCGGCGTGCTGGAAGGCGAGGCGCGCAAGCTTAATCAAGGCTTTCTGAAACGCATGGAACACGGCTTGCCGTTCGTGCGGGTCAAGTTGGCCATGAGCCTCGACGGGCGAACCGCCATGGAAAGCGGCGAAAGCCAGTGGATCACCGGCCCGGCGGCGCGCTCGGCAGTGCAGCGTCTGCGCGCGCAAGCCAGTGTGGTATTGACCGGCGCCGATACGGTGCTGGCGGACAACGCACGGTTGACCGTGCGCGCCGATGAGTTGGGGCTGGATGCAGAGCAAACAGCCTTGGCCATGAGCCGTCCGCCGCTGCGGGTGTTGGTCGACGGCCGCCTGCGGGTGCCGCTGGATGCACCGTTCTTCAAGGCAGGCCCGGCGCTGGTCGCCACCTGTGTGGCGGTTGAAGAGCAATATGCCAACGGTCCGGAGTGCCTGATCGTGCCGGGCTACGACGGTCAGGTCGATCTGCGTCAGCTATTGGTTGAACTCGCAACCCGTGGCGTCAACGAAGTGCTGGTCGAGGCCGGCCCGCGCCTGGCAGGTGCCTTTGCCCAACTCGGTCTGGTGGACGAGTTCCAGATTTTCATTGCCGGCAAGTTCCTGGGTTCCTCGGCACGACCGCTGCTGGACTGGCCGCTCGTGCAAATGAAGGATGCGCCCGAGCTCAAAATCATCGAAATTCGTGCCGTTGGCGATGACTGGCGAGTCATTGCGATTCCTTCGCCAGCCGCGAGCGTATAATTTCTGGCCATCGCTACAGCGCTGGCTTTGTTCTCGAGGAGAACCTCATGTTTACCGGCATCATCGAATCCATCGGCAGTATTCGTGCATTGACCCCAAAGGGCGGTGATGTGCGGGTTCACGTCGAAACCGGCAAGCTCGACCTGAGCGATGTCAAACTGGGCGACAGCATCGCGGTCAACGGCGTGTGCCTGACTGCCGTTGAATTGCCGGGCAATGGCTTTGCGGCGGACGTCAGTCGCGAAACCCTCGACTGCACCGCCATGAACGACCTGAAAAGCGGCAGCCCGGTCAATCTGGAAAAAGCCCTGACCCCGACCACTCGCCTCGGCGGGCATCTGGTCAGCGGTCACGTCGACGGCGTGGGCGAAGTGGTTGCCCGAACCGAAAATGCGCGCGCCGTGGAATTCCGCATCCGCGCGCCAAAGGACCTGGCCAAGTACATCGCCCATAAAGGCTCGATCACCGTCGACGGCACCAGCCTCACCGTGAACGCAGTCGATGGCGCCGAGTTCCTGCTGACCATCATTCCCCACACCCTGAGCGAAACCATCATGGCGTCGTACCAACCAGGCCGCCGGGTGAACCTGGAAGTGGACTTGCTGGCCCGTTACCTGGAGCGTCTGCTGCTGGGCGACAAGGCCGCAGAGCCGACTGCCGGCAGCACCATTACCGAAAGCTTTCTGGCCGCCAACGGCTACCTCAAATCCTGACCCAAGGGGGTGCCTTGTGGCGCTCAATAGCATCGAAGAACTGGTTGAAGACATCCGCCAAGGCAAGATGGTCATACTCATGGATGACGAAGACCGCGAGAACGAAGGCGACCTGATCATGGCCGCCGAGTGCTGCAAGCCCGAGCACATCAACTTCATGGCCAAGCACGCCCGTGGCCTGATCTGCATGCCGATGAGCCGCGAGCGCTGCGAACTGCTCAAGCTGCCGTTGATGGCGCCGCGCAATGGTTCCGGTTTCGGCACCAAGTTCACCGTATCGATCGAAGCGGCCACCGGCGTGACCACCGGCATTTCCGCCGCCGACCGTGCGCGCACCGTGCAGGCCGCCGCCGCCCGTGATGCCAAGGCTGAAGACATCGTCAGCCCGGGCCACATCTTCCCGCTGATGGCCCAGGCCGGCGGCACCCTGGCCCGTGCCGGCCACACCGAAGCGGCGTGCGACCTGGCGCGCATGGCCGGTTTCGAGCCGAGCGGGGTGATCTGCGAAGTGATGAACGACGACGGCACCATGTCCCGTCGCGCCGAGTTGGAAGCCTTTGCCGCCGAACACGACATCAAGATCGGCACCATCGCCGACCTGATTCACTACCGGATGATCCACGAACGTACCGTTCAGCGGATTGCCGAGCAGCCACTGGACAGCGAACTGGGCCAATTCAACCTGGTGACCTATCGTGATTCCGTGGAAGGCGACGTGCACATGGCACTGACCCTGGGCAACGTGTGTGCCGAAGAGCCGACCCTGGTTCGCGTGCACAACATGGACCCGCTGCGTGACCTGCTGATGGTCAAGCAACCGGGCCGCTGGAGCCTGCGCGCCGCCATGTCCGCGGTTGCCGAGGCTGGAAGCGGCGTGGTGCTGTTGCTCGGTCACCCGCTCGATGGCGACGTGTTGCTGGCGCATATTCGCGAAACCGCCGATCACGCGGCCGTGAAAAAACCGACCACCTACAGCACTGTCGGTGCCGGTTCGCAGATCCTGCGCGACCTTGGCGTACGCAAAATGCGCCTGATGTCGGCACCGATGAAATTTAATGCGATATCCGGTTTCGATCTGGAAGTTGTAGAATACGTGCCCTCCGAATAATGACCGGTTGTTCCCGGCCTTGAATTCGCGGCAAATAAATCACTGAGGGGCGCGTAGAAGACGCGTCCCGGCTCTTTAAGAGATCTAACGAATGACCCTGAAGACCATCGAAGGTACCTTCATCGCCCCTAAAGGCCGCTACGCTCTGGTAGTGGGCCGTTTCAACAGCTTCGTCGTTGAAAGCCTGGTCAGCGGTGCAGTTGATGCCCTGGTTCGCCACGGCGTGAGCGAAAGCGACATCACCATCATCCGCGCACCTGGCGCCTTCGAAATTCCGCTGGTTGCGCAGAAAGTCGCCCAGAAAGGCGAGTTCGCGGCAATCATCGCCCTGGGCGCGGTCATTCGTGGCGGCACTCCGCACTTCGAATACGTGGCTGGCGAGTGCACCAAGGGCCTGGCCCAGGTGTCCATGGAGTTCGGCGTTCCGGTCGCTTTCGGCGTCCTGACCGTTGATTCCATCGAGCAAGCCATCGAACGTTCCGGCACCAAGGCCGGCAACAAAGGTGCTGAAGCTGCCCTGTCCGCTCTGGAAATGGTCAGCCTGCTGGCGCAGTTGGAGGCCAAGTGATTAGCGACGAAAGCGATCGTTTCAACCCGCGCGATCCAAAGCCTGCGGATGCCGGCAAGCCATCGAAAAGCGCCAAGCGCCGCGAAGCCCGTCAGCTCGCGACCCAGGCCCTGTACCAATGGCACATGGCCAAGCAGTCGCTGAACGAGATCGAAGCGCAGTTCCGGGTCGATAACGATTTCAGCGATGTCGACGGCGCGTACTTCCGCGAAATCCTGCACGGGGTTCCGCAGTTCAAGACCGAAATCGACACCGCGCTCACGCCATGCCTGGACTTGACCATCGAAGAGCTGGACCCGGTTGAACTGGCTGTTCTGCGCCTGTCGACCTGGGAACTGCTCAAGCGCGTCGACGTGCCGTACCGCGTTGTGATCAACGAGGGTATCGAACTGGCCAAGGTCTTCGGTTCCACCGACGGCCACAAGTTCGTCAACGGTGTGCTCGACAAGCTGGCCCCGCGTCTGCGTGAAGCTGAAGTGAAGGCGTTCAAGCGCTGATTGGCGTTTGGACAGTGTCCTGTCTCGCCGATACGTTCGTTTTTTAGCGAGTGGCTGGTGTTGCCAGACAAGGCGCCGCGACGAGTCATAGCGTGCTATGGCGAGGAGCGGCAACGCAGTATGGCGACACCAGACGCCGCTAAAAAATGAACAGTATTGGTGAGACAGGATACCTGATGGGCGAGTTTGAGCTGATCCGCAATTTCTTCGCCGCCGCGCCTTGTGCGCAGGGCGGCGAAGGCGTTGCCCTCGGGATTGGCGATGACTGCGCCTTGCTGGCTGTTCCCTCCGGGGAGCAGATGGCGATTTCTACCGATACGTTGGTGGCTGGCGTGCATTTCGCCGATCCCTGCGATCCGTTTCTGCTCGGTCAGCGCTCGCTGGCCGTGGCCGTCAGCGACCTGGCCGCCATGGGCGCCACCCCGATTGCCTTTACCCTTGCCCTGACCTTGCCGACGGTGACCGCCGATTGGCTGCAAGCCTATGCCCGTGGTTTGAACCAGATGGCGCAAAGCTGCGGCATGGCGCTGGTGGGCGGTGACACGACCCGCGGGCCGCTGAGCCTGACCATGACCGTGTTCGGGCGCGTGCCGGCCGGTCAGGCGCTGACCCGCAGCGGTGCGCAACCGGGCGACCTGCTGTGTGTCGGCGGCAACCTGGGCAATGCCGCCGGTGCCTTGCCCTTGGTGCTCGGCCAGCGCACGGCCGAAGCGCGCATTGCCGAGCCGTTGCTGGCGCATTACTGGTCGCCGCAACCGCAGCTCGGTTTGGGTCAGGCGCTACGGGGCAAGGCCACTTCGGCGATGGATATCTCCGACGGCCTGCTCGCTGACTGCGGGCATATCGCGCTGGCGTCGAAGGTTGGTATCGAAGTCGAGCGGGATCGTTTGCCACTGTCGCAGAGCCTGGTCGACTTTCTCGGCCAATCGGCCGCACAGGTTGCGGCCCTGAGCGGCGGCGACGACTACGTCCTGGCCTTCACCTTACCGTCCGTCGAGTTGCCGCTATTGCTGGCCGATGGCTGGCCAATCCATGTGATTGGTCAAGTGGTGACGGGGCAGGGCGTGAAGCTGCTGGACGCCGATGGCAAAGACATCACCCCGCAAACCCGGGGTTATCAACATTTTCGGGAGTCACCGTGACAGATCATCCCAAACAGGTCCCGGCGGAATTCGTACCGCCGTCGGTCTGGCGTAATCCATGGCATTTCCTGGCGTTCGGCTTTGGCTCGGGCACCTTGCCAAAGGCGCCCGGCACTTGGGGGTCGTTGGTTGCGCTGCCCTTTATTCCGTTGTGGCAGATGCTGCCCGACTGGGGTTACTGGCTGATGCTGGGCATCACCATGCTGTTCGGCTTCTGGCTGTGCGGCAAAGTGGCCGACGATTTGCGGGTACACGATCATGAAGGCATCGTCTGGGACGAAATGGTCGGGATGTGGATCACCCTGTGGCTGGTGCCGGAAGGCTGGCAGTGGTTGCTGGCGGGTTTCCTGATGTTCCGCTTCTTCGACATCCTCAAACCATGGCCGATACGCTGGATTGACCGGCACGTACATGGCGGCGTCGGCATCATGCTCGATGATGTCCTGGCAGGGGTGTTCGCCTGGTTGGCGATGCAGGGACTGGTGTGGTTTTTCGCCTGACCGGGGATTTCCAGGCGTTGATCATGAGAGCTGTTTATCGGGGGAAGCGGGGGATGACTGTACGCGGATTGATGGTGATGGCGTTCGCGATGTTTTGCTCTTGTGTTCAGGCGGGAGGAGGGGGGGCTACGCCGCCGTCGGTGATTCATCTGGCCAGCGAAGAGTGGGAAGGCTACACCGCCGCTGACGGTCATGGACTGGGTTGGGACGTGCTACGGCAAGTGTTCGAGCCGGCGGGCGTCAAGGTCGACATCCGCACCGAGCCCTACGTACGTTCGCTGGGCCTGGCCGAACGTGGCGAGGTCGATGCCTGCGTCGGCTCCTATCGTGACGATTCTGAGGGTGTGCTCTATCCCCATTGGAACTTCGACACCGATCACATCTATGCCCTGGGCCTGGTCAGCAGTCCGGTACCCACCCCGCAAACCCTGGGCAATTATCGACTGGCCTGGGTTCGCGGCTACGATTACCAGGATTACTTGCCCAATGTGCGCCACTTCGACGAAGTGCAGCGGCGTACCGGCATCGAGTCGATGCTGATCCACAATCGTGCCGACTTTTACATCGATGCCCTGACCGAAGTCGATGAGGTCATCAAGCGCGCCAAGGATCCGTCCCAACTGCGGCGCACCCATATCGCCGAGTTGCCGCTGTACCTGTGCTTTGCCAAAACCTCGAAGGCGCGCGCGTTAATGGCCCTGTTCGACCAGCGCATGGAGCAACTGGTGAAAAGTGGTGAGCTGAAACCGATTTTTGAACGCTGGAAACAGCCTTATCCGTTTGATTCGAACTGACGCGGTTCTTACGGCTGACGATGTACCCATTGTGGGAGCGGGCTTGCTCGCGAAAGCGGTGTGTCATGCAGCAATGATGTCGACTGACACGACGCCTTCGCGAGCAAGCCCGCTCCCACATTGATTGTGGTGCGGCGTATATCAAACATTTTGATAGTTATCGCCGATAATTCAGCCTAAGCGTCCTCCGGAACCTGCTGTTACAATGCCGGCTCTGCGAATCTTCAGACTTTTAGATCAGGAGCACACCGGTGCCTGTCGTTTTTGTCGCCGCTTCCAAGCTGCCAACGCCTTTTGCGCAATTCACCATGCATGGCTTTCTCGATGAAGCCACCGGCCGCGAGCACGTTGTGCTGAGCCTGGGTGAATTCGACGACGGTGCCCCGGTACTCGGCCGGCTGCACTCCGAATGCCTGACGGGCGATGCCCTGTTCAGCCAGCGTTGCGACTGCGGCTCGCAACTGGAGGCCGCCTTGCAGGCCATCGCCCGCGAAGGTCGTGGCGTATTGCTCTACCTGCGTCAGGAAGGCCGGGGCATTGGTCTGCTGAACAAGATCCGCGCCTATGAGCTGCAGGACGGTGGCGCCGACACCGTTGAAGCCAACGAACGCCTGGGCTTTGCCGCCGACCAGCGTGACTACGCCATGTGCCTGCCGATGCTGGAGCACCTGGGCGTGAAGTCACTGCGTCTGATGACCAACAACCCGCGCAAGGTCAAAGCCTTGACCGACATGGGTATCGTGGTCGCCGAGCGCGTGCCGCTGCACACCGGCCACAACCCGCATAACCGACTCTACCTGGCGACCAAGGCCAGCAAGCTCGATCACATGATGGGCAATGAGCATCAGGGCGAGGTAGACCGGGCGTGACCCGCGGTCAGGTGCGGCGGCGACTGTCCGTCAACTGGTGGCAATACCTGGCACTGGCCTTGTTGCCGCTGCTTGTGATCAACGCGGTGTTCGGCCAGAGCGAAGCCATTCTGCCGGTGCTGGCGATGCCGTTGTTCATCGCCGGAGTTGCCTCGATGTTTGTCAGCCTGAAGTTTTTCGGCGCCTACAAACACGCACTGATCGCCACCCAGAAAGCCCTCGATACCCCTGAAGAACCTGCTGCCTGGATCAGTCTGGCGGCCAAGCGGCGCACGGCATTCCTGGCTGCCGGGCTACCGGCCTGGATCGCTGCCCTGGCGGTGTTCGTCGGTCTCGAAGCCGTGCCGCTGATGCTGCTGGCACTGTCGACCGCCGTGTTGTTCTACCTCTACCGTATTCCGCGTCAACTCGGTTGATGCGCGCGCTCTGGCTGGCGGTGTTGCTGCTGGCCGCCAGTGGCTCGGCCGTCGCGGTCGAACGGGTTGTCAGCCTCGCACCGTCGCTCTCTGAAATCGTCGTTGAACTGGGCTCCGCCGACCTCCTGGTCGGTGTGCTGGACGCCGGTGAGCGACCTGCCGAACTCAAGGACCTGCCCTCCGTTGGCCGCTATGGCCAGCTGGACATGGAGCGCTTGCTCAGCCTGAAGCCCGATCTGTTGCTGCTATGGCCCGGTAGTGTCGGCCCGGCCCAGCGTGACCAGCTCAAGCGACTGAATATTCCCACCTACGTCGCCGAACCCCGCAGCCTGGACCAGCTCACGGCGCAGATCGAAGCCATTGCTGCTCAGCTCGATCGGCCTGAACGCGGAATTTCATTGGCCAGCGATCTACGCCAGCGGCTGGATGAATTGCGCCAGCGCTATCGCCGGGACAAGCCGTTACGAGTGTTCTATCAGGTCTGGGATCGGCCGCTGTATACGGTTGGCGGCGAGCAGATCATCAGCGATGCGCTGGAGGCCTGCGGTGCGCAAAACGTGTTTGCCGACCTGAAGCTACCGGCACCGCAAGTCAGTGTGGAGGCGGTGTTGCAGCGTAATCCCGAGGTGATTCTGGCCAGCGATCAGGCGCAGCTTGATGCGTGGAAAGCCTGGCCACAGGTGGCGGCGGTATCACAAGGGCAATTGCGCCTGGTGACGGACAAGGGCCTTGAGCGGCCGAGTGGGCAGATGATCGAGGCAACGGCAAAGCTTTGTCATTTGATTGCGCCCTGTGGCGAGGGGGCTTGCCCCCGTTCGGGTGCGCAGCACCCGCAATCAGATTAATGCGATGTACCTGAGAAATAGGGGTGTAGGATTTTGGGGCTGCTTCGCAGCCCAACGGGGGCAAGCCCCCTCGCCACAAATGATCGAGTCTGGCTTTAGATCTCTGGTGTCCACGTCACCCCGAACATCCACGCCCGACCTTCCTCGCGATACCCATACTGGCTACCTTGGTAGCTGTACAGGGCCTGGCTGTAACCCTTGTCCAGCAGGTTATCGACCTTCAGCTCCAGCTGGATTTCACGATTGAGCTCCCAACTGCTGCGCAACCCCAACAGGGCATAACCGCCCAACGGCTGTTGATTGTTCAAGTCGTCATAGCTGCTGCTGACCGCTTGCCAGCTGGCGCCGAGGCCCAGGCGATCGAACTGTCGGTCCAGGTCCAGGCTCAAGGTGCGCCGCGCACGGCGGGCCAGGGTGTGGCCCGTATCACGGTCGCGTGGGTCGATGATCGCCACGCCAAGGTTGCTCTGCCAGCCGAACAGTTCCTGCTTCAGCGCTGCTTCGAAGCCGTTGATCCGTGCCGAGGCGACGTTTTCGGGGCGTGAGTTGCTGCCGAAAATGATCGCGTCTTCAAGGTCGGTGCGATACAGCGACGTCTCCAGGCGACTGCTCTCGGTCAATTGGCTGCGCCATTGCAGCTCATAGCTCTTGGATGTTTCGGGTTTCAAATCCGGGTTGCTGAAATCCGGGTAATACAGATCATTGAACGTCGGCGCGCGGAAGCCTTCGCTATAGGTCAGCAGCACTTCGTTGTCCGGGTTCAGCGGCACGGTGAAGGTGCCGCTCCAGGTGTTCTGGCTGCCGAACTGCTGGTTATCGTCGTGACGCAGACCCAACTCCGTAGAGAAACTGTCGGCCTGAAAGCGATGCTGGATAAACACGGCGCGGTTCCAGCGGCTGTCTTCGTCGAACGCTGTGGTGCTGTTGATCCGGTCTTCGTACCAGTCGCCACCGAGCATCAGGCTGTTGCGCTCGTTGAGCGTCAGATCGTTCTGCCAGGTGACCGAGTCGCGGTAAGTATTGAAAACACTGCGCTCATCGCTGAGCTTGTCGAGGGTTGTCTCGCGGTTTTCGCTGTGACCGAGTTCGACGCGGGTTTTCCATACCTCATTGATCTGTGCATCAATGTAGCTGCTGGCGCTGCTCACATTGAAGTCGTTGTAGGGCTGCTGTTGATAGGACTTGTCCGTCACGTAATCGTAACGGCCGAACGGACTATCAAACTCGCTCTTGCCACGGTTATCCAGCACGTTGGCGCCGACTTCGACGTCTTCCGTCAGGGTGTGACTCAGGCTCAGGCTGAGGGATTTGTTGCGGTAGGCGTCGTGATCGCCATCACTGGGATACGACTCGTGGGTGCGATTGATTCCGGCGGTTTCATCGAGGCTGGCGCCAAGGTTGAAGCGGGTTCGCTCATCACCACCAGACAGGCCAAGGCTGCGCTCCCAGGTCTGATTACTGCCAAAACCGGTGTGCATGCGCGGTTGCAGGCCTTGTTCACCGCCGCGGCGGGTGAAGATCTGGATCACCCCGCCAATCGCATCGCTGCCGTAAATCACCGAGCGGGAGCCGCGCAGCACCTCCACGCGCTCGACCTGTTCGATATTGATGTGTTGCAGGTTGCTGTCGCCGGAGGTCGAACTGCCGATGCGTTGGCCATCCACCAGCACCAGGCTCTGGGCCGACTGGGTGCCGCGGATGTAGACCCCCGGAATGCTGCCGCGCCCGCCGGACTGCGAGACTTGCACACCCGGTACTCGACGCAACAGGTCAGTGACGCTATCGGGTTGCAGGCGATCGATGTCGTCGCGGGTGAACACGGTGTTGGCGGCGCTGCTGTCATTGCGCGCTTCGACCTGGCGGTTGGCGCTGATCAACACGTCGGGCAGCTTCAGGGCCTGGTCGCGTTCGAAGGTGTCGGCCAGCAATTGACCGGCCGGCAGCAGGGTCAGCGTCAGGGCGAAGGGAGAGAGTTTCATGGGTAGTCCGTTGGTGCTTTGAGGCGAATACAGTTTTGATGGGCGCTGAAAACCACTGTGGGAGCGAGCTTGCTCGCGATAGCGGTGTATCAGTCAGCATCTGAGTCGACTGACAGTCCGCCATCGCGAGCAAGCTCGCTCCCACAGGGTTTTGCGTTTAGATGTTCAGCAGTTGCAGGCGCTCGCGGATCGAAGCCTCGATCCCGGCTTCATCCAGCCCACACTCAGCCAGCATTTGCGCAGGCTTGGCGTGTTCGACGTAAATGTCCGGCAAGCCCAGGTGCAGCATCGACTTGAGGATGTTTTCGCGGGCGAGGAATTCGCTGACCGCGCCACCGGCGCCGCCCATGATCGCGTTTTCTTCGACAGTGACCAGTAGCTCGTGGCTGCCAGCGATTTCGCGAACCAGTTCTTCATCCAGCGGCTTGACGAAACGCATGTCGACCACGGTCGCGTCCAGCGTCTCGGCGACTTTCAGGGCTTCGGCCAGTTGCACGCCGAACACCAGCAGGGCGACTTTGCTGCCCTGGCGGCGGACTACGCCCTTGCCGATCTCGATCGGTTCGAGGTCTTTCTCGATGGTCGCGTTCGGGCCGTTGCCGCGTGGGTAACGCACCGCCGCCGGGCCTTCGTACAGGTGGCCGGTGGTGAGCATCTTGCGCAGCTCGTTTTCATCGCTCGGGGTCATCACCAGCATGCCGGGGATGCAGCGCAGGAACGACAAATCGAAGCTGCCGGCGTGGGTCGGGCCGTCTTCGCCGACCAGGCCTGCGCGGTCGATGGCGAACAGCACGTCGAGGTTCTGCACGGCGACGTCATGCACCAACTGGTCGTAGCCGCGTTGCAGGAAGGTCGAGTAGATGGCCACCACGGGTTTGGCGCCTTCGCAGGCCATGCCGGCCGCGAGAGTGACGGCGTGCTGCTCGGCAATGGCGACGTCGAAGTAGCGCAGCGGGAAGCGTTCGCTGAAAGCGACCAGGTCCGAGCCTTCCTTCATCGCCGGGGTAATCCCGACCAGACGCGGATCGGCCGCCGCCATGTCGCACAGCCACTCGCCGAACACACCGGAGTACTTGGGCCCGCTGGCCTTTTTCGGCGCGGCGGCCGGGGCGTCCAGCGGTTCGAGTTTGGTGATGGCGTGGTAACCGATCGGGTCGACTTCCGCCGGAGCGAAGCCTTTGCCTTTCTTGGTGACGACGTGCAGGAACTGCGGACCTTTCAGATCGCGCATGTTGCGCAGGGTAGCGATCAGAGTCGGCAGGTCGTGGCCATCGATGGGGCCGATGTAGTTCCAGCCCAGTTCTTCGAACAGCGTGCCGGGAACCAGCATGCCTTTGGCATATTCTTCGGTCCGACGGGCGATTTCCCAGGCACCGGGCAGGCGCGACAGCACTTTTTTGCTGCCTTCGCGCATGCTCGCGTAGGTGCGGCTGGAAAGGATCTTCGCCAGGTAGTTCGACAAGCCACCGACGTTGCGCGAGATCGACATGTCGTTGTCGTTGAGGATCACCAGCATGTTGGCGTCCACTTCCGGCGCATGGTTCAGCGCCTCGAACGCCATGCCCGCGGTCAACGCGCCGTCGCCGATCACAGCAATCGCCTTGCGCTCGCTGTTTTGCAGGCGGGCGGCAATCGCCATACCCAGTGCGGCACTGATCGAGGTGCTGGAGTGGCCGACGCCAAAGGTGTCGTACTCGCTCTCGGAGCGGCGCGGGAAGGCGGCGACGCCGTCCTTCTGGCGCAGGGTGCCCATGCGCTCGCGACGACCGGTGAGGATCTTGTGTGGATAAGCCTGATGACCCACGTCCCACACCAGCCGGTCGTCCGGGGTATCGAAGACGTAATGCAGCGCGATGGTCAGCTCGATCACGCCCAGGCCGGCACCGAAATGCCCACCGGTCTGGCCGACCGTGTAGAGCAATTCCAGGCGCAACTCATCGGCCAGGGTTTCCAGCTCGGCTTCGCCTAACCGGCGCAGGCCGTCCGGCGTGTTCGCGCGGTCGAGCAGGGGCGTGGTCGGGCGCTTGCGGGGAATCTCATGAAACGTCGTGGGCATCAGGCGAATCGTTATAGGTATAAAAGATGCGGCAGTTTACCTGATGCATCGTCCCCTGCCCACGCGTTGGTCTTTTTTGGCGGATTCGCCGTCAGCTGCGGCGATCGACGATATACCGGGCCAGATCACGCAACGGCTCGGCCGCTGCGTCAAACGGTCGCAGTGCGTGCAGGGCCTGGTCGCGCAGCTCCAGGGCATAGGCCTTGGCGGCGTCGAGGCCGAGCAGGGACGGGTAGGTCGGTTTGTCCCGGGCAATGTCGGCACCCTGGCGTTTGCCGAGGGTTTCGGTATCGCTTTCGACGTCGAGAATGTCGTCTTGCACCTGGAATGCCAGACCGATGGCCTGTGCATAAGTCTGCAGGGATTTGAGTTCGTCTTTCTCGGCACGGCCGCTGGCCAGGGCGCCGAGTTTGACGCTGGCCTCGATCAGCGCGCCGGTCTTGTGCCGGTGCATGTACTCCAGGGCTTTCTGGTCGAGCTTCAGACCGACCGAGCCGAGGTCGATGGCCTGACCGCCAACCATGCCCGCCGGGCCTGCCGCCAACGCCAGGGCACTGACCATTTGCAGGCGGATTTCGGCATCCGACGCGCTCAGGCGTGGATCGAGCAGGGCGCTGAAAGCCAGGCTCTGCAAGCCGTCGCCGGCGAGGATCGCGCAGGCTTCATCGAATTTCTTGTGGGTGGTTGGCTGGCCGCGGCGCAGATCGTCATCGTCCATTGCTGGCAAATCGTCATGCACCAGCGAGTAAGCGTGGATCAATTCCACCGCACAGGCCGCACCGTTGGCTTGCTCGGCCTTACCGCCCAACGCCTCGCACGCGGCGTAGGCCAACAGTGGACGCACGCGTTTGCCGCCATTCATCACGCTGTAGCGCATGGCTTCGTACAGCCGCGCCAGCTCGGGGCTCGGTGCGGTGAACAGGGTTTCCAGCGCTGCATTGACGCGGGCCTGGCTGGTGGCCGAGTACGCTGCAATCATTCTGGCTGATCCGCGTCGAAGGGTTCCTCGGCCAACTCGCCATCACGCTCGAGCAGCACCTGAACCTTTTGCTCGGCCTGGGCCAGCGCCGCCTGGCAATCGCGAGTCAGACCGATGCCTTGCTCGAAAGCGGCCAGCGAGTCCTCCAGCGACAATTCGCCATTCTCCAGGCGCTCCACCAGCGTTTGCAGGTCGGCGAGGGATTGTTCGAAATCCAGTGCAGCTTTTTTGCGGGCCATGGCGGCGATTTCCGGTTGACGTTAAACCGGCGCGACACTAGCAGATAGGGGGGGTATGGGCAAATGAGCGGGGGATTTGGTGCTGCCCATTCCTGTAGGAGCGAGCTTGCTCGCGATGGTCGTTAACGATGACGCGTACTGTCTGATTTGACGCGGTGCCCTTGCGTTCATCGCGAGCAAGCTCGCTCCTACAGGGTGGAAGATGCTTTTCGGCTCACCGTCCACCCAGCGCTGTGATTCCTCCCGCAAATCCAGATGCGCCCGATTGTTAAAAAACACCTGCACGTCTAACCTTCGCGTCATATTCGACTCGGCAATCACGGGTCTTTCAGACGAAACGCAGTATCCACATCTGTAATGCGCTCAGGATCAGGCGCAAGGTTTCGTCATGCATGGCAGGAGGCGTCACATGCGCTCATTTCTTTTGCTGCTGATCGGGTTGGTCTGTGTGCCGGTTCTGGCCGCGCCAAGTGCCGAGGTGTCGGAGCCGGTGGGCGGCTGGCGCTTCAACGGGTTGCTGGACCGCACGGAAAACCCGCAAGTCGCCTATCCCACGCCGCCGATTGATCGGGGCGTGCAGCGCAATCGCACGATGATCGAAGGCCGGCTCAAGGCCCTCGGCACTCAGCGCGGGCCGCACACGTTGGCGGTCAACGGCAATCCGCTGAACCTCTATACCGACGAACAAGGGCGTTTCGCCCGACCCTATGCGTTTGGCGCCGGTTCCAACAGCGTCGAAGTGCGCAGCGCCGAAGGCCAGCCTCTCAAGCGTGTTCAATTCTATGAAGCCAACAACCTGCGCACCCCGGCGCGGATTCGCGTGGTGCTGGGTTGGGACGATCCGAAAGCCGAACTCGACCTGCATATTGTCACGCCTGATGGCCAGCATGCCTTCTGGGCGCATTCGGCCTTGACCAATGGCGGCGGCCTCGACCCCGACGGCGTCGATGGCCCGGGTCCGGAAATGTTCACCATGACCGCACCGCTGCGTGGCACCTATCTGGTTTACGTGAACTATTGGGGCAACTTCGGCAGCGGCGGCTATAACTTCGATGAGACCAGCAACCAGAACGAGGTGATTACCTCGCAGATCAACCTGGTGCTCAACGAAAACACCGTTGATGAAAAACGCGAGACGTTCATCGTGCCCCTGCGCGCAATCGGCGACCTGCTGCTGGTCAAGACTTTCAACTACTAAGCATCCCCGCTCCACGGATGAAATTCGGGTTTTGTGAACATGAGTGATAGCACTGTTACTCCGGCCGCTGGCGCACCCGCGGCCAAACCTCCCCTGCATTGGCCGACGCTGCTGATCGGGATATGCCTGGTCGTTGTCGTGGCCGGTGGGTTGGGGTGGTTCATGCACAAGCCCAAGGCCCCGGCCCCCGTGTTGGCCAGTGACATACTGGGCATGAGCCGCCCGGATGGCCTATTGGAAACCCACTCCCTGAGCCAGTTGCCCAAGGACTTGCTGGCGGTGCCGTTCCTCAAGGAAACCCTGACCGAAGATTTCGTCTTCTATTACGAAACCCATGCCGATCGCTTGGGCTTGATCGGCAGCTTGCGGCGGATCATCTACGAACACGACCTGAAACTGCAGGACACCTTGATCGAGCAGTTGTTCGATCAGCCTGCCGATGTAGCGTTGTGGCGCGGGGCGGATGGGCGGTTCAAGGATTTCCTGCTGGTGATGGATCGCGGCGGGCTGGCCAAGGTGCTGGAGCCGCTGGCCAAAGTGGCGCTGGGCGACTCGCAGTTGAGCAAGGTCGCTGACGTGAAGGTCGGTACCGACGATGTGGCGCTCTATCAACTCAACTACAACGCGAGCAAGGCGCTGCTGTTCGCGTCCCATGGCGACAAACTGGTGGTGTTGTCCAATCCGACGAAACTCTACGACCCGCAAAGTGGCGCAACGGAAGAATCGGGCAGCGTGTCGACCACGGCCATTGCTGCGCTGCTCAATGGCGACAAACTGTTTCCCGAAGCCTTCGGCCTGGCACCTCGTGAGCCGCAAGTGAAACAACGCCTGTCGGTGAATGCCAGCGTGCTGGCCATGGGTTACCAGCGTTTCATCCCTAACTTCGCCGGCCTGCGTTTTGACATGGACGACAAGGGCTGGCACAGCTTCCTGGCCATGGATGAACTGGAGAATCAGCCAGACTTCGATTTCAAACCGATCTGGCAAGCCATGCCCATGGGCGCCAGCGCTTGCGTGGCGTTGCCGCTGGCAGCCGAACAACAGACACCGCTGCTGGTGAAACTCGGTGCGCAGGAGAAGGTGGCCCAGGCATTGACCGAACACATGGCCGGCGCGGCAGGCCTGTGCTGGTATGCCGATTCGCGGTTGTACACGCCCTTGCTGGTGGCCAGTCTCAACGATGATGACAGCGGCAAACTCGATGGGGATCTGGGCAGCCTGTTCGACTCGATGGTCGGTGCCTACGAGAGCAAGGTCGAGGACGGCGCCTTCCCGGTGATGGAGAAACAGGCAGGCCAGAGCCACCAGTGGCAACGCCAGGTCAGCTCCAGTTTCGGTCCCTATGCGGCCAAGGAGGCCGAAAACCCCGACGCGATCACCGGCAAGACGTTCATGAAAGTCAGCCTGGCGCGGCATGGCTCGACGTTGCTTTTTTCCCTCGACGACAAGCTGGTGGACAAGGCTCTCGGCACCCTCGACAAACGCTTCCCGCCGATGGCCGACGTGGTACCGAAAGACCTGCTGATGCCGGTCTATTTCGGCCCGGACTCCATGGCGCAACTGATGCAGCAGGAAACCCTCGACAGCCTGCCCCAGGACATGGAACCGGTGTTCTATAACGCCGCGCAAACCTGGCTGATCCCGAAGCTGCGCAAGTTCGGCGGCTACGGCAAATACGCCCTGACCTTGCCCGAAGGCAGCGAGCCAGACGGCCACTGGCAGTGGCTGCCGCTGGAGTGGAAAGCCCTGTGACGGCATTGATCCGAAGTCTCGGCCTGCTGGCGTTGTTGCTGAGCGCAGGTGCCCGCGCTGTCGAGGCACCGTCGCTCGACCCACAGCAATCCCAGGTGTTTCGTGCCTGGTTCGTGCGCATTGCCCAGGAGCAACTGAGCCAGGGCCCAAGCCCGCGCTGGTATCAGCAAGACTGTGCCGGGCTGGTGCGCTTCGCCGCTAACGAAGCGCTGAAAGTCCATGACGACAAATGGCTGCGCAGCAATGGCTTGTCCAATCGTTACCTGCCGCCGGAACTGCAATTGAGCGACGCCCAGCGCGGTCTTGCCCAGCAATGGCAGCAGGGCGGCGGCAAGGTCGGGCCATACGTCAATGCGATCAAATTGATCCAGTTCAACAGCCATCTGGTCAGCCGCGATGTGTCTCAAGCGCGCCCTGGCGACCTGATGTTTTTCGACCAGGGCGACGACCAGCACCTGATGATCTGGATGGGCCGTTACATCGCTTATCACACCGGCACCAGCACACCCACCGACAACGGCATGCGTTCGGCAAGCCTGCAGCAACTCATGACATGGAAGGACACCCGATGGATACCCGACGCAGCCAACCCCAACTTCATCGGCGTCTATCGACTGAATTTTCTTTCCCAATGACCGGTGCCCGCATGCTGCGTTTTCTGTCTCTGATGTTGGTATTGGTGCTGCCGTTCTCGGCGGTAAACGCCGAAGACTCGGTCCCGGCCAGCGGCTATGCGCCAGTGGCCGGCGAGAGTTTTTTCCTGCTGGCCGACAGCGGCTTTGCCAGCGATGAACAGGCGATGGTGCGCCTTGAAGCGCCGGGTCGCGACTATCGCCGGTTTCGCATGGAGCCCTACGGCGGCGCCGACATTCGGGTGTATCGCATCGACAAGCCGCTGGACTTCCTCAAACGCCAGAAGAACCTGCATCGGGTGGTCAGCGATGGCCAGTTCAAGGGGGAGGGGCTGTCCAATACCCTCGCGTACCTGTGGGACAACTGGTATCGCAAATCCCGTCGGGTGATGCAGCGGGCGTTTTCCTACGAGTCGCGTAAACAAGTCACCGAGGAAGTGCCGGAACTGAAGATGGGCAACGCGATGGCCGCGCCAACGCCCTACGATGCGCAGCCGCAATTTGCACTGATACCGGGTTTGCCGGTGGTCAGCCAGTTCCGTTATCCGTTGTGGCAGGCCAAGCCGATCCAGCCACCTGCCGGGGTGAACCTGGCCGGTTCTTCCAGCGAGTTCGTCAGCGTCGCGCCGGGCAACGTGTACATCCCGTTGGGCAATCTCAAGCCGGGTCTTTATCTGGTGGAAGCGCTGATCGGCAAGTACCGCGCCACCACCATGGTGTTCGTCTCCAACACCGTGGCGGTGAGCAAGATCGCCGGTGACGAATTGCTGGTGTGGGCCGCGCGCAAACACGAAGGCAGCTCGGTGCCGAAGGTCAATGTGCTGTGGACCGATGGCCTGGGCGTAATGAGCAGCGGCGCCACCGATACCGATGGCTTGCTGCGCTTGAAACACGTCAGCCCCGAGCGTTCGTTCGTGATCGGCGAAGACGAAGAGGGCGGGGTGTTCGTCTCCGAGAATTTCTACTACGACAGCGAAATCTACGACACCAAACTCTATGCCTTCACCGACCGGCCGCTGTATCGACCGGGGGATTGGGTGTCGCTGAAAATCGTCGGGCGGGAGTTCAAGAATGCGCGGGACTCGGTGCAGCCAAGCGCGGCCGACGTCAATGTGACCGTGCTGGATGCGACCGGCACGGCGCTGCAATCCCTCGCTCTGAAGCTCGATTCCAAGGCTGGCACCCAGGGCCGATTCCAGTTGCCTGATAACGCTGTGGCCGGTGGCTATGAATTGCGTTTCAACTACAAGGATCAGGCTTACAGCAGCGCCTTCCGCGTGGCTGAATACATCAAGCCGCACTTCGAGATTTCGCTCAACCTGGCCAAGCAGGATTACCGCACAGGCGAACCGGTCAAGGGCAGCCTGGTGCTGCTGTACCCGGATGGAAAACCGGTGGCCAATGCGAAACTGAGCCTGAGCCTGCGCGCCCAACAGCTGTCGATGGTCGACAACGAACTGCAATACCTCGGGCAATTTCCGGTGGAACTGACCAGCACCGAATTGACCACCGACGCCAAGGGCAGCGCGTCCCTCGACTTGCCGGCAGCGGACAAGCCCAGTCGCTACATGCTCACGGTATTTGCCAGCGACGGTGCGGCGTATCGGGTCAAGACCACCAAGGAAATCCTCATCGACCGTGGCGCGGCGAATTTCCGCTTGAGCGCGCCTCAACGCTTCAGCGCGGTGGGTGACAAGGTTGCCTTCAGCTACGCCCGCGAAGGCGAGCAAGCCGATGCCGTTACGCCAGGCAGCTATGGCTGGGTGCGTTTGGAGGACCAGAGCACCGGCGAAGGCAAGCTCGCGGCAACCGACAAAGGTTTCACCCTGGCCTTTGACCGGCCGGGCACCTACAACCTGACGCTCAAGGATGATCATGGCCGGGCGGTCGGCGCCACCGGCCATTCGGTGACCGGCGAAGGTGTCAAAGCCGTACCCGGCACCGTGGAAATCGTCCTCGACAAGCCCGAGTACATCGCAGGCGATGAAGCGCTGGCGCTGATCACTTTCCCCGAGCCAGTGAGCGATGCGCTGTTATCTCTGGAACGCGACAAGGTCGAAGCCACTGCGCTGCTGTCCAAAGGCGGCGACTGGCTGACGATGGAAAAACTCAGCGATACCCAATACCGCGCGCGCATCCCGGTGAAAGACGGTTTCGCGCCGAACCTGACCTTCTCGGTGTTGTACACCAAGGGTGGCCAATACAGTTTCCAGAACGCCGGCATCAAGGTGGTAACGCCACAGATCGACGTGGCAATCGCCACCGACAAAGAAACCTACCTGCCGGGTGAAACCGTCTCGGTGGACCTGACCACCCGGTTCGCCGGCAAAGCGATCCCCGCGCACCTGACGGTCAGCGTGGTCGATGAAATGGTCTACGCCCTGCAACCGGAAGTCGCGCCGAGCATCGACCAGTTCTTCTATCACCCACGGCGCAACAACGTGCGCACCAGCGCCAGTTTGTCGTTCATCAGTTATGACGTCGCCTTGCCGGGCAGCCCCGGTGCACCGGGCAAGGCCAATCGCAGTGAGCGCGGTGTGAAGGTGCTGGAGCGGCCGCGTCGCGAAGACGTCGACACGGCTGCGTGGCAACCTGAATTGCTGACCGATACCAACGGTAAAACCCGCTTCACCTTCAAGATGCCCGACTCCCTGACCCGCTGGCGCATCACCGCCAGGGCCATCGCCGATGGCGGTCAGGTCGGGCAGAAGAAGCAGTTCGTACGCTCGGAAAAACCGCTGTACCTGAAGTGGAGCGGGCCGACCCGATTCCGCGCCGGTGACAAACCGGACCTCGGTGTGTTCGCCTTCAGTCAGACCGAGAAACCGGTCAAGGCCGAACTGGTGACCCGTTACGCCGGCAACGAACAGCGGGTGCCTGTAACTCTGAACAGTGGCATCAACTACATCCCGTTGCCGACCTTTGAACTGGTCAATGGCGAGTGGAGCGCCGAGCTGATGCAGGATGGCAAAACCGCTGATGCCCTGGCGGTGCGCCTGAGTGCGACCGGTGAAGGCTGGCAGGTGACTCAAACCCAGAGCCTTGATGTGGGTGAGGGCGATACGCCGCTGACGTTGCCGACAGACGCCAGTGATATCCGCCTGCGTCTGGACGACAGTCCGCAAGCGTTGTTCCGTTCTGCACTCGACGATCTGTTGAGCTACCCCTACGGTGGCGTCGAGCAGACCGCCAGCGGCCTGCTGCCATTGAGCATCGCCTACCCGACGCTGGCGGCGAATCCGCAGATCCGCGATCGCCTGCGTCTGATCATGCAAAACAGTCGCTTGCGTCTGGTACAAATGGCCGGCCCTTCGGCGAGCTTCACCTGGTGGGGCATGGATGGCGAGCCGGATGCATTCCTCACCGCCTACGCCTATTACGCCGACTGGCACGCCAGCCAGGTGCTGGAGCTGAGCCTGCCGCCGGAGCATTGGCAGCGGGTGCTGGAGGTCTACGCCAAACAGGCGAAGAACACGCCGCTGTTGCAGCGGGCGCTGATCCTGTCGTTCGCCAAACAGATGCAGTTGCCGGTCAACACCTTGCTCAGTGGCTTGATGGACGACCTGGCGAAAGCGGGCGAGGGCACCGCGGCGAACCTGATGGAGAACGGCGAAGACAGCCTCGTCATGAGCGATCCGGATTCAGCCTTGGGGCTGGCGGCTGCACGCGTGCTAACGGCATCGTTGGCCAGGCAAGCGAAGGTCGCTTTACCGGACGCGTTCAATCGGCAACTGGCCGACGCGCAGCAACGTCTGGCGGTCAGTTCCCAGCCGTTTGCCGAAGCGCTGAACCTGTCGCTGCAACCCTTCGATCAGGCTCACGCCAAGGCCTTGCTGCAACGTTTGCTGCCTCAGCAATCGACCCTGGAACGTGCGTTGGCATTGACCTGGCTGCAACGCAGCATCGAGCAGGCATCACCCACCATTGCATTGGCGCCGGGTGAAGGCTGGAAGAAACAGTACGGGGTTTCTGGGGAGATGTATTGGACGTGGCAGGGGCCTGCACCTGTGCCGACGGTATTGACGCTGACCGGCGCGCAAGAGCGTCCGCTGCGCGCTGCATTGAGTTACCGCAGCCAACAGCCGGCAGTCGATCCGATGGCCGTGACCATCACCCGTCGCCTGTCGCGATTGGTGCCGGGGGATGAGGCTTTCACCTTCAAACTTGAAGCGGTCGGCAACTCGCCACTGTCCAGCGACAACCTCTATCTCGATGAGGTGATCGTCACCAGCCAAGCCGCCAGACCGTTGCGTTACGGGATGCTGGAAGTGCCGCTGCCACCGGGCGCCGATGTCGAGCGCACGACCTGGGGCATCAAACTCATGGGCAAGGCCGGCACCGAGCCGACGTCCCTGGAGAAGGCGCGTTTCGAACCGGGGCAAATGGCTTACGCCATTCCGGTCGATGCCTTGAGTGGTGAATTGCGCCTGAGGCATTTGGTGCGTTTCTCGCAGAAAGGGCAGTTCAACTTGCCGCCGGTGCGTTTCACTCAGGTTTATGCGTCGCAGCATCAGGCGATGGAACAAAAGGCAGCCCTTGGCCAGGTCACGGTTCACTGACGTGCACAGGCGGCTGATTGGTTGGTTGTTGTGTTTGATCCCTGTGCTGGCAACGGCGCAGGACGAACCTTTGCGCCTGGCCTTCAAGGGCGATTTGTTGTCGCTGAGTCGAACGCAGGTGATCACCCGCGAGCCGTTGCCGCAGACGTTGCAGTCGCCATTGGGCAGTGTGTGGAAGTTGTTCGTCTACGCCTGGCTGGTGGACACCGGCGCACGTGAGCCGGCTTATGAATGCCGGGGCCAGTCGAAGGAAGAGGTTTATTGCTGCACGGCGGGCGGCAGGATCGAGCGTGATCAGGCGTTGGTGAAGTCATGCGGTCTGTATTTCGAACCCGCACGGTTGGGCATCGGCGATGCCGACTGGCGAGCCTATTGGCAGACGCGGCAGGCGCCGCCATGGTTGCTGGATCTACCTTCGTTGCAACCGGCTACCCGGGTTTCGGTGGCGGAACTGTTGAAGATGTTGGCCGCGCTGCCGGCGCAGGATCAAGCCCGGCGTGTGTTGCTCGATGTGATGCTCAATGCCGCCGATGGCCATGTCGTCGGCGAACTCGGAAGCCGTCTGCGGGTGAAGACCTGGAGCTGGCTGGCGGATCAGGATGCAACATCGCGACAGGGCGGATTTGCCGGTTGGACGGCGGACGGTACACCGGTCTGGGCCGGCGGGCGCGGTACCAGCCAACGGGTTCTTCGAGATTACGCGCAGGCACTGTCTACGGTGATTCCTGTTGCATGGCCTGTGGATGCAGGGCAGTGCGTAGAGGTCGACCTGTTCTCTCGCTATCCACTTCGGCGCGTGCTGTCAGGGGGCACCGCAGTGACTTCCGGGGCATTGCAGGGTGACTACCGCGTCGAATTCGCCAACGGTAATGCGCTGGATATCCACAGCGACGGTGAACTGTTTCTGCTGAGCGACAAGCTCGTGGCTCGTCTGGATCGCGAAGAGTACGTTGCCCGTGTGCTCCAGCGCGAAGCCAGTGCCGAACCGGTCGAGGCCGCCAAAGCCCTGGCCGTGGCCATCCGCACATACCTGCTGCAAAACGCCACGCGCAGTGGTGACTGCCTGAGCATCGACGACAGCAGCAGTCGTCAGCGGGTCGCACCGCGTCCGGCGTCGTCCGAGTCTCGCGACATCGCCGCCTGGACCAGCGACCTGGTGCTGGCCGGCAGCACCATCACCTACCATTCCGATCAACCCGGCCCGGACAAACTGTCCTGGCAGCAAGCCGTCGAACAGGCCCGTGCCGGCCAGCGCTACGACGCCATCCTGCTGCACGCCTACCCACGCGCCAGTCTCAGTCGCTGGGACAGCCCGGTCGCGTCCTGCGAAGCGTTACCTGCCGCACAAGAATGGCTGCAGAAACAACGGCGCGGCTGGCGCCAAAAACTTGAAAGCGAAACCGGCTACAACGAAGTCAGCACCTTCGCCGTATGCCGCCTGGCATTCGGCCGCCCCTATGTCGACCGCGAACGCCAGCGCATTTACGTACGCGGCGTGCTGACGCTGCAAGACCGCCTCGACCTGACCCACGAATACCTGCACCTGGCCTTCGAAGCACACCCCAATGGCCAGGATGAAACCTACATCGAAGGGCTCGCCCGCCACCTCTTGCTGGAATAGACCATGAAACTCCGTTATCCACAGGTCTTGCTGTTGCTCTGTTCGCTGGTGGCGTTGCCATCGGTGATGGCGGCTGAAAGCGTCAAACTCGACACCCCCGCAGGCGGCTGGCGCACCGGCGCGCCTGAGGGCGAAGGGGAAAACTTCCGGCAGACCGTCAACTACCCGGCCTCATCGGTGAATACCCCGACAGGGCAGGCCAACACGGCTCGCATCAGCGGGCAGATCAAAGCTACAGCCAAATCCACAGAGCCCGGCCGACTGATCGTCAACGGGGTCAGCATGCCGCTGAAAATCGACCCGGCCGGGCGCTTCGATCGCCCGTTCTCATTCCCCAACGGCAGCAACAGCGTCGAGGTTCGCAGCCCTGATGGCCAACAACGTCAGCGCACGCAATTTCTCAACAGCAGCGGCGGGGCGACCCCGGCCAAATTGCGCGTATTGCTGGCCTGGGACAGCGACGGCACCGACCTTGACCTCCACCTGATCACCCCCGACGGCGCGCACATCTGGTACGGCGACCGCGTCGTCCCCAACGGCGCAGCGCTCGACGTCGACGTCACCACCGGCTACGGCCCGGAAATCTTCGCCATGCCTGCGCCGATCAAGGGGCAATATCTGGTGTATGTGAACTACTTCGGCGGCGGTTACAGCAGTGATGAAGAGGGGCAGGAGGACGCGGTGCAAGCGCTGACCACGGCCCAGGTGACGGTGATTACCGAGGAAGGCACGCCGAGCGAGAAGATGGAGACGTTCCTGGTGCCGATGCGTGCGGTAGGGGAGTTGACGTTGGTGAAGGCGTTCAGCTATCCGTGAGGGGGAAGTGACAGCGCTGCTGAGACAAATGCAGGTTCTGGGCAGTTAACTTTTTTCAGGCATTAAAAAGCCGGCTTGTGGCCGGCTTCTCGGGGACTGGCTTGGATCATTTTTGGTAAACCGCGCCAGCCTTCAAAACGTACACCCGGATCTTGCGTCCGGCTGTGGGACCTGGTGAGAAAGTCATCTGCCAGGCCAGTGCATCTGAGCCGCAGGGCGGGTCGATGCACAAATGTGGGGCGCAGCATACGCAGGTTTGACGGAAATTCCCAGCGGGAAGTGCCGGGCAGAGCCTTTGGCCACCCGGGTGGGTGGCCGATGGGCGTTCCGGAGCGCTTAAAGAAAGGGCACCGTCGGCCGTCGTTTGTTCAGGGTCGACCACCAGAACACCCAGCCCAGCACCCTGATGTTCTGCTCTTCGATTTGTGCGGCCCTGAAGATTTCATCCGGGTATTCGGCGCGGTTGTGGCTGCGCAGTCGCAGGGAGTTGCCCGGTAGTCGGTGCAGGTACTTGATGCGCAGCATGCCGTCATGTTCGATGGCGTAGATCTCGCCATCGACAATTTGGGTCAGGCCACGGTCAATCGCCAGGGTCGAACCGTCTTCAATTTTCTCACCCATGCTATTGCCGCTCATCAGGGTGCAGATGGCGTCGGCGTGGTTGATTTCCAGGGAGTCGAGGTGGCTGCGGGGCAGGCGGATGGATTTCTCGGGATCTTCTATGACATGGGTTTTGTTGGATCCCGGGGCGGTGACAGCTTCTTTGAGGAATGGCAGTTCGACGTCGACAGGCTCTATGACCGTGTAGACACCGCGGATGGTCTGGGCATCGAAGGTGTTGCCGGACTCGTCGAGCAGGCGCAGGTGTTGGGCGTCTTTCGAGCCTTCGCCGGTTTTCAGCCAGTCGCTGCTGACGGAGAGTTTTCTGGCGACTTCTTCCATGCAATGGGCAGGCACACCGCGGGTGTACCAGTTATGTACATTTTGCGGAGCCGTATCCAGGAATTCGGCAAATCCGGTGGTCGTGATGTTCGCTGCTTCGAGGAGCGCTTTGAAGCGTGGGCCGCTAGTGTTCTTTTTCATGAACGCGAGTCTACTGGCGGCTAACAAGGGTTTGAATAAACGTCTCGTTCAAATTTTGCGGGAAATTTACGACCGGATGTAAGACGTTCCAGGGGAATTTTAAACAAGCAAAAACCATTGGAAGGCCTGTTTAAACGTAGTGTTTGGTGTGCTTGTCAGGCACCCACAAAAAACCCCGGATCTCCCGGGGGTTTTCTTGCCGCTTGCAGCTAAAAGCCTGCAGCCGGGCTTAGCCTTTGTAGGCAGCAACCGACTTGGTGATCGCTTCGCGGGCGGCGTCTGCGCCGGCCCAGCCTTCGATCTTCACCCATTTGCCTTTTTCGAGATCTTTGTAGTTCGCGAAGAAGTGCTCGATCTGCTGGATCAGCAGCGCTGGCAGGTCGGTGTATTCCTTCACGTCGACGTACAGCTGGGACAGCTTGTCGTGTGGGACTGCGATGACTTTGGCATCGCCGCCGCCGTCGTCGGTCATGTTCAGGATGCCGACCGGACGGGCGCGGATTACCGAACCTGGAGCAACCGGGTAAGGGGTTACGACCAGCACGTCGAGGGGATCACCGTCGTCAGCCAGGGTGTTCGGGATGTAACCGTAGTTGGCCGGGTAGAACATTGGGGTGGCCATGAAACGGTCAACGAACAGGCAATCGCTGTCTTTGTCGATTTCGTATTTGATCGGCGCGTGGTTGGCCGGGATCTCGATCGCGACGTAGATGTCGTTCGGCAGGTCTTTGCCAGCCGGAATCTTGCTGTAGCTCATTGGGCGTTGCCCCCGTTAGTTGACCAAAAACACTTGGCCGGATTGACCAAAAAGTGGCGGCGATTATAGGCATATTCCTGTGTCGACGCCATGGACCAGAAGTCGTATGGCGCTCACTGGTGTGCCTGATAGACAGGGTCATGCGCCTGAAGTTGCTTCAACCTCGCCAGCGGATCCTGGCGATAGAACAGCTTCAACTGCTGGTACACCTGCGGATAAGCCTCGTGCAGCAAATCCGGGGCGCTGAAGAAGTATTCGCTGGTGACGGCGAAGAACTCGGCAGGATTTTCGGCGGCATACGGATCGATGGCGGTTTCGGCATCGGGATTGCGTTCCAGTTGCCGGTCGAGGTCGTCGTAGGCCTCTTGCATTACGTTGGCCCAGTCGCTGACGCGCATGTCGGCATGCAGCGGCGGCAGGCCGTTGGCGACGCCGTTGAGCATGTCGAGCTTGTGCGCCAGTTCGTGGATCACCAGGTTGTAGCCTTCCCAGCCTCCGCTGGCCATTACGCCGGGCCAGGCGAGGATGATCGGGCCTTGCTGCCAGGCTTCACCGCTGTGCTCACCGTCCCATTCGTGCTCGACACCGCTGGCATCGCGATGGCGCTGGGGGCTGAGGAAGTCGTCTGGGTAGAGGATGATTTCGTGGAAGCCCTGATACCAGTTCAGGTCGCCGAGGTGCAGCAGCGGCAATTGCGCCTGGGCGGCGAGCAGCAGGCGTTGTTCCTGATGCAGTTCGACGCCGGGCAGGGCGCTCAGGTGCTTGTCTTCGAGGAACAGCACGCAGGCTTCGCGCAGCCATTGGTCTTCGGCGGCGCTGATGCCGTCGAGAAAACTCAGGTGATGGCGCACCCGTTGCCACATGTCGTCGGCAATCGGGTGCTTTGCCAGGGTGCGCCGGCGACGCCAGGCGCTCAGGGACCACATCGTGTCAGCGCGATTCGGCTTTGGAGTTCGAACCGGCAAGGCGGTTACGCACCATGCCAATGATCATCGGCACCAGCGAGAGCAGGATGATGCCGACTACCAGTAGCGACAGGTTCTTCTTGATGAACGGCACGTTGCCGAAGAAGTAACCGAGCGTCACCAGGCCGCCGACCCATAGGATGGTGCCCAGCACGCTGAAGGCAAAGAAACGCGGATAAGGCATTCTCCCCACGCCGGCGACGAACGGTGCAAAAGTACGGATGATCGGCAGGAAGCGCGCCAGGGTCACGGTTTTGCCGCCGTGCTTGTCGTAGAAGTCGTGGGTTTGTTGCAGGTAGTCACGACGGAAGATCTTCGAGTCCGGATTGCTGAACAGCTTTTCACCTGCCGTTCGTCCGATGATGTAGTTGGTGCTGTCGCCCAGGATCGCCGCCAGCATCAGCAGGCCGGCGAGCAGTACCGGATCCATGCCGCCACCGGCCGCCACGGCGCCAGCGATGAACAGCAGGGAGTCGCCCGGCAGGAAGGGCATGACCACAAGGCCGGTTTCACAGAAGATCACCATGAACAGAATGGCGTAGATCCATGCCCCGTAGTTGGTTACAAGCATGTCGAGGTAGACGTCGAGATGCAGGACAATGTCGATCGGGTTGAAATCCATGGAAAGCACCTGTGGTGACGGCCCGACTCAGCAGACCTGTGCGGATGACTTCGCGTAAGACTACGGATAGGGGTAGTTTTTCTTACAAGCCGGGAATATCGGGATTATACGAGGCGAGTGGTGAAAATCGCGTCGAGATTGTAGCGGGGAATGTCATGACAGGGCTGATGTTTGATAACGAACAGGCGGGAGCGAGCCTGCTCACGATGCCGTTACTTCGTTGGACCAGTGTAATCCAGTCGATGCCATCGCGAGCAGGGTGCAGGTGATTCAGAGTTCGTCGCTGATCGGCAGCACGTAGTTCTTGAATTCGGTGTCTTCCTTGAATCCGATGGACTCGTAGGTTTTCTGCGCGACTTCGTTGTTGCTGCTGGTGGAAACACGCATGCGCACGGCATTGGTTTCCTTGGCCATTTTTTTTGCGGTGCGGATCAGGTTGTCGGCCACCAACTGGCGGCGGGCGTCCTCGGCGACATAAATATCGTTGAGGATCCATACACGCTTGAGCGAAAGCGAAGAGAAGCTCGGGTACAGCTGGCAGAAACCCATCAGTTTGTTGCTGTCATCATCGGACAGCGCCAGGTAGATCACCGACTCCTTGCGACGCAGGCGTTTCTCGAGGAACGCCCGAGACGAGTCCGGATACGGCAGGGAACCATAAAACTCGCGATATTTGACGAACAAGGGGGTCAGCAGGTCCAGGTGTTCGAGGGTCGCTTGAATAATCCGCATGGTAGGTCTCGTCTTCAAGTGGCTGTCTTACGTCTCTGACGGCGATGGGAAACCCTTGGCGGCCGCGCAACGATCCTGCCTGAAACTGGTACGAATGTGCAATGCGCAAGCGGTTCAGGCATTCGGCGGTCCGAGCAGGAAATTTCCTTTCATGTCGCCTCCCGTGTCCGAGTCCAGTGTCTGAACCTGCGCTTCGTCCTTCAGATTGACCCCTGACAACTGCCGCCGGCAGGCTTCGCGCATCAAATACAGCAATCGGTGTGCCGCCATGCCGTAGCTCAGGCCTTCGAGCCGGACATTGGAGACGCAATTACGGTAGGCATCGGTAAGGCCGACCTTGGGATTGTAGGTGAAATATAATCCCAGGCTGTCCGGGGAGCTGAGACCAGGGCGCTCGCCGATGAGGATCACGGTCATTTTTGCGCCAAGCAACTCACCGATCTCATCGGCGACGGCCACCCGGCCCTGTTCTACGAGTACGACTGGCGCAACAGTCCAGCTGTCGCCGGTCATTTGCTCTTCGAAGCGCGCCAGAAACGGCAGGGTATGGCGATGAACGGCCAATGCCGACAGGCCGTCGGCGACCACGATCACCAGGTCCACGCCTCCCGGATGAGCCACCGCGTAATCACGCAGGGCCTGCGCCGAGGCATCACTGAGTTTTCGCCCCAGGTCGGGGCGTTGCAGGTACGTGTTGCGATCCGTCGCCGCACTGTGCAGCAAAAGGCACTCGCGATCATGTTCGGCCAATTGCGCGCTGAGGGAGGCATGGTCAAACGGCAAGTGCACCGCATCCCGCGCTTGAGCGTGGGCGTATTGGAAGTCCAGTTGTGCGCGGGTGGGAATGCTGGTGCCGGTGCGGCCCAGGGCAATTCGCGCCGGCGTCAGGCGTCGTAGCTCCAGCCAAGGGTTGTGTGGATCGAAGGGCAATTTATCCATGTCAATGCTCATCCCAGTTGCGCCAAGGCCTGCCGGAAGGCTGGCGGCAGGCTGTCGCCGAAGAGAACCCTGCCATCGGCTTGAGTGAAGATGCCCATTCTCGCCAGCCACTGTTCGAATTCCGGTGCGGGCTTCAACCCCAGGGTTTGCCGGGCGTAGAGCGCATCGTGGAACGAAGTGGTCTGGTAGTTGAGCATGATGTCGTCGGAGCCGGGGATGCCCATGATGAAGTTGATCCCGGCGACGCCCAGCAGGGTCAGCAGGGTGTCCATGTCGTCCTGGTCGGCTTCGGCGTGGTTGGTGTAGCAGATGTCGCAACCCATGGGCACACCGAGCAATTTGCCGCAGAAGTGGTCTTCAAGGCCGGCGCGGATGATCTGTTTGCCGTTGTACAGGTATTCCGGGCCGATGAAGCCGACGACGGTGTTCACCAGAAACGGTTTGAAATGCCGCGCCACGGCGTAGGCGCGGGTTTCGCAGGTTTGCTGATCGACGCCGTGATGGGCGTTGGCTGACAGCGCGCTGCCCTGGCCGGTTTCGAAGTACATCAGGTTCTGGCCCAGCGTGCCGCGATTGAGGCTCAAACCTGCGTCGTAACCTTCCTGCAATATATTGAGGTTGATGCCGAAACTGGCGTTGGCCGCTTCGGTGCCGGCGATCGACTGGAATACCAGGTCCAATGGGACGCCGCGATTGATCGCTTCGATCGACGTGGTGACATGGGTTAGCACGCACGCCTGGGTCGGGATTTCGTAGCGCTGGATGATCGCGTCGAGCATTTCCAGCATGGCGCAAATCGAGGCGATGCTGTCGGTGGCCGGGTTGATGCCGATCATGGCATCGCCGTTGCCGTGCAGCAGGCCGTCGAGAATGCTTGCGGCGATACCGGCCGGTTCGTCGGTAGGGTGGTTCGGTTGCAGGCGCGTGGACAGTCGCCCGCGCAGGCCCAGGGTGCCGCGGAATTTCGTGACCACACGGATTTTCTGCGCCACCAGCACCAGATCCTGCACGCGCATGATCTTCGACACCGCGGCAACCATTTCCGGGGTCAGGCCGGGGGCGAGGGCGCGCAGAACCTGCTCATCGGCGGCATCGCTGAGCAGCCAATCGCGAAAGCCGCCGACGGTAAGGTGGCTGACGACCGAGAAGGCTTGTTTGTCGTGGGTGTCGATGATCAGGCGGGTGACTTCATCGGACTCATAGGGAATCAACACTTCTTGCAGGAAGTGGGATAGCGGAATGTCGGCCAAAGTCATCTGTGCCGCGACGCGCTCGCCGTCATTGAGGGCCGCGACACCGGCCAGAAAATCCCCGGAGCGCGCTGGGCTGGCCTTGGCCATCACATCCTTGAGGCTGTCGAAGCGATAGGTCTGGGCGCCGACGGAATGGGCATATACGGCCATGGGGCGGAGTCCTCCTGTTCTCTAGCTAACACTGTCAATCCCTGTGGGAGCGAGCTTGCTCGCGATGACGGTTTCAAATCCAACGCATGTGTCGAATGAATATCCGCTATCGCGAGCAAGCTCGCTCCCACATGGAGCCTCTGTGCACTTTGATAAGGCAGGCACCGGCAAAAATCCCGGTGCCGGTGCATTCAGATACCTTCGAGCATAGCGTCTGCCGGTGCCTCGGAGCGTTGCTTGGCAGTCAACTGGAAGTACAGGTACCCGGCAACCATAAAGCCGAGGAAAACCAGGCCGATCAAGGTGTTGAACCAGGCCATCGCCACCAGGCACACCACCGCCAGGAACAGCGCGATCCCCGGCACGATCGGATAGCCCGGCGCGCGGAAGGTGCGCTCCAGGTTCGGTTCGGTCTTACGCAGCTTGAACAGGCTCAGCATACTGATGATGTACATCACGATGGCGCCGAATACCGACATGGTGATCATCGCCGCCGTCAGGCTCATGCCTTGCAGGTTGACCAGGCCGTCGCTGTAGATCGCCGCGATGCCGATCACGCCGCCGGCCAGAATCGCCCGATGCGGCGTCTGGAAGCGCGAGAGTTTGGCCAGCCCCTTGGGCAGGTAACCGGCGCGAGCCAGGGCGAAGAACTGCCGGGAATAGCCAAGAATGATCCCGTGGAAACTTGCCACCAGACCGAACAGACCGATCCATACCAGCATGTGCATCCAGGTCGAATTATCGCCGACCACAGCTTTCATCGCCTGGGGCAGCGGATCGTTGATGTTCGACAGTTGACGCCAGTCGCCGACGCCGCCGGCCATCACCATCACGCCGATGGCCAGGAACACCAGGGTCAGAATGCCGCTGACATAGGCTCTGGGGATCGTGCGTTTCGGGTCCTTGGCTTCCTCGGCGGCCATGGCCGCGCCTTCGATGGCGAGGAAGAACCAGATCGCAAAGGGGATCGCCGCAAAAATCCCGGGAATCGAGCCCATCGTGAACTCGTTCGAACCCGACCAGCCATTGAGCACGAAGTTGCTGAAGCTGAAGCCTGGGGCGACCACGCCCATGAATACAAGCAACTCAGCGACTGCCAGCACGGTGACCACCAACTCGAAGGTGGCCGCGATGCTGACACCTAGGATATTCAGGCCCATGAACACGAAATAGGCGCCAACGGCGGCGATCTTCGGGTCCAGTTCCGGGTATTGCACATTGAGGTAGGCACCGATGGCCATGGCGATGGCCGGTGGCGCAAAGACGAATTCGATCAGGGTGGCGATGCCGGCGATCAACCCGCCTTTCTCACCAAAGGCCCGGCGGCTGTAGGCAAACGGTCCGCCAGCGTGGGGAATCGCCGTCGTCAGTTCGGTAAAACTGAAGATGAAGCAGGTGTACATCGTCGCCACCATCAACGCGGTGACGAGAAAACCCAATGTGCCTGCGGTGCCCCAGCCGTAACTCCAGCCGAAGTACTCGCCGGAAATCACCAGGCCGACGGCAATGCCCCATAAATGCAGGGTGCCGAGTGTGGGTTTGAGCTGTGTGGAAGAAATAGTCATAAGTCCTCTCTAATTTTTATTGTTCGATCTTTTGGACTTTCGGGTGCGACGGGTTGGGTGCAATTCCTGAATGACGGGTAGGCAAGGCCCGTGCCAGAGCGGCCAGCCTTTTGTGTTGTGTCATTTAAGTCGCTATCGCGAGCAAGCTCGCTCCCACAGGGTTCTGTGTCAGGTCTCAACAGCTGGATTCACCACAAAAACCTGTGGGAGCGGGCTTGCTCGCGAAGGCGGTAGAAAGGGCGACACAGAGTTAACTGTGTCGCCCCCGGTTTTAGAAGAAGCCCAGCGGATTGATGTCGTAGCTCACCAGCAGGTTTTTGGTCTGCTGATAGTGGTCGAGCATCATCTTGTGGGTTTCACGACCGACGCCGGACTTCTTGTACCCGCCGAACGCGGCGTGCGCCGGGTACAGGTGGTAGCAGTTGGTCCACACCCGACCGGCCTTGATGGCGCGGCCCATGCGGTAGGCGCGGTTGATGTCGCGGGTCCAGAGGCCGGCGCCCAGGCCGAACTCGGTGTCGTTGGCGATGGCCAGGGCTTCGGCTTCGTCCTTGAAGGTGGTGATGCTCACCACCGGACCGAAGATTTCTTCCTGGAACACGCGCATTTTGTTGGTGCCCTTGAGCAGCGTCGGCTGGATGTAATACCCGCTCGCCAGGTTGCCCTCGAGTTTTTCGACCTTGCCGCCGGTCAGCAGCTCGGCGCCTTCGCCCTTGGCGATTTCCAGGTACGAAAGGATTTTGTCGAATTGCTGTTCGGACGCCTGGGCGCCGACCATGGTGTCGGTGTCCAGCGGGTCGCCACGTTTGATTTGCAGGACTTTTTTCATCACGACGGCCATGAACTCGTCGTAGATCGACTCTTGCACCAGCGCCCGGGAAGGGCAGGTGCAGACTTCGCCCTGGTTGAAGAATGCCAGCACCAGGCCTTCGGCGGCCTTCTCGATGAAGGATGGTTCGGCTTTCATGATGTCTTCGAAGAAGATGTTCGGCGACTTGCCACCCAGCTCCACGGTGGACGGAATGATGTTTTCGGCCGCGCATTTCATGATGTGCGAGCCGACCGGGGTCGAGCCGGTGAAGGCAATCTTGGCGATGCGTTTGCTGGTGGCCAGGGCTTCGCCGGCTTCTTTGCCAAAGCCTTGCACGATGTTCAGCACGCCCGGTGGCAGCAGGTCGCCGATCAGTTCGACCAGCACGGTGATGCCCAGCGGGGTTTGCTCGGCGGGTTTGAGCACCACGCAGTTGCCGGCAGCCAGCGCCGGGGCGAGTTTCCAGGCGGCCATCAGGATCGGGAAGTTCCACGGAATGATCTGCCCGACCACGCCCAGCGGTTCATGGATGTGATAGGCCACGGTGTTGCCGTCGATTTCGGCGGCGCTGCCTTCCTGGGCGCGGATGCAACCGGCGAAGTAGCGGAAGTGGTCGGCGGCCAGAGGGATGTCGGCGTTGAGGGTTTCGCGAACGGCTTTGCCGTTGTCCCAGGATTCGGTGATCGCCAGCAGTTCGAGGTTCTGTTCGATGCGGTCGGCGATTTTCAGCAGCACCAGCGAGCGTGCCTGGGCGGACGTGGCGCCCCAGGCATCGGCCGCCGCGTGGGCAGCGTCCAGGGCCTTGTCGATGTCTTCGGCCGTGGAGCGGGGGAATTCGGCAATCGGTTGACCATTCACTGGCGAGGTATTGGTGAAGTACTGACCTTTGACAGGCGCGACGAACTCGCCGCCGATGTAATTACCGTATTTGGCTTTGAACGAAACGATAGCGCCTTCAGTACCGGGGTGAGCGTAACGCATGGTGGTCTCTCCTTGCTTTTGTGCTTATAGGGAGTCGCGCATGTGCGCTTGCTTTAAGCGTAGAGCAAGGGGCGGGCCAGTGCCTTGCATGTCAGGTAAATCAAGGCCTTGCGAAGTTTTTGTCGGACGGGCGGGTAGCGCCTGTGACGCTTTCGGTACAGCCTGGGTGACACTTTGTACCCTTTGTGGCACGGCTTGTGACCAACCGGTCTTGCAGGCATTGCAATGCGGGCCGGGCTGGAGGATGCTCGGCATCACCTCATGCACGGGTCGCCGAGCCCCGGGGAGAATAATAAGAAATGCACGACAACCATTTGAGTCGCCATGCCCAGCAAGTATTGACGGTGACCCAGGGCAAGACCCACCTGCACGGTCCGGGTAGCGATCCGTCCATCGCCCGTTCCTGGCTGCGCTGCCTTGAGGACTATCACCTCGATCCGGCCCTGAGCATCGCGCCGACGGTGCTGGAACATGGCCGTGTCCTGGAAAGCCGCGAGCGCTTGCAGCAAGTGCTGCACATCGCCGGCAATGAAATGACCAGCCTGCATCAACAGCTCTCCGGCGCCGGCCATGCAGTGCTGCTGACCGACGCCCGCGGTGTGATCCTCAACTGCGTCACCGCGCCCGCCGAACGACAGATCTTCGAGCGCGCCGGTCTTTGGCTCGGGGCCGACTGGAGCGAGGCCTGCGAAGGCACTAACGGTATCGGCACCTGTCTGGTGGAGCGTCAGTCGCTGACCATCCATCAGGACGAACACTTTCGCGGCCGCCACACCGGCCTGACCTGTTCGGCGAGCCCGGTCTTCGATCCCCATGGCGAATTGCTGGCGGTGCTCGACGTGTCGTCGGCGCGGCGCGATGTGTCGCGGCAAAGCCAGTTCCACACCATGGCACTGGTCAACCTGTCGGCGAAGATGATCGAGAGCTGCTACTTCCTGCGCTGCTTCGACAACCAATGGTTGTTGCGTTTTCACTTGCAAGCCGAGTCCGTCGGTTTGTTCAGCGAAGGGCTGCTGGCGTTCGACGGGGAAGGGCGCATTTGCGCGGTCAACCAGAGTGCGCTGAACCTGCTGGGACATATTCGCGGCGGCTTGCTGGGTAAGCCGGTGGAGGCGTTTTTCGATTGCTCGCTCGATGAGTTGCTCGGTCGCGCAAGCACCAATGCCGCCGCCAGTTGGCCGTTGCGCACCCGTGATGGTCGCAAGCTGTTTGCGGTATTGCGCGGTGAGGCACGGCGGCCGCTGCCAACTCCGTTGGTGCCAGCGGCCAAGGTCGCACAAGCACCGCGCCTGTCGGGCATTTGCCTGGATGACGCGACGTTGCAGGCGGACTTCCGCAAAGCCTTGCGCGTCTACGAGCGCGACGTACCGCTGCTGATCAACGGCGAAACCGGGTCAGGCAAGGAGGCCTTTGCCAAAGCGGTGCACCACGCCAGCCAGCGGGCGGAGAAAGCCTTTGTCGCCCTCAATTGCGCGGCCATTCCCGAAAGCCTGATCGAAAGCGAGCTGTTCGGATATCGCGGCGGCAGCTTTACCGGTGCACGCAAGGAGGGGATGCGCGGCAAGTTGCAACAAGCCGATGGCGGGACCTTGTTCCTCGATGAAATCGGTGACATGCCACTGGCCTTGCAGACGCGCTTGCTGAGGGTGCTCGAAGACCGGCAAGTGGTGCCGATCGGCGGCGAGCCGGAATCGGTGAATGTGCGGATCATCAGTGCCACTCACCGTAAGTTGCTGGATCGTGTGCAGGACGGCAGCTTCCGTGAGGATTTGTATTACCGGCTCAACGGGCTGGAAGTCGCGTTGCCGGCCTTGCGTGATCGTAGCGACAAATCCCGGTTGCTCGACTTTTTGCTGGCCGAGGAGGCGGGCGGAGAAACCGTATTGATCGACGGGCCGGCGCGGGAGGCCTTATTGGGGTTCGCCTGGCCGGGTAACGTGCGGCAGTTGCGAAATGTGCTACGTACCTTGGCAGCACTGTGTGAGGACGGGCGGATTGGCCTGGAGGATTTGCCTGCGATGATTCGCCAGGCGCGGCCGGTGGTGTCGACGATTGAAGAAGCTTCGGAACATCCGCTGGAAGATGCCGAGCGGCTGGCGCTACTCACGGCGCTGGAGCAGACGCGCTGGCATATGACGCATACAGCGGAGCAGTTGGGGGTCAGTCGCAATACCCTTTATCGGAAGCTGCGCAAGCACGGTATCGCCCGATAAACCGCGTCGAACCATTCGCGAGCAAGCCCGCTCCCACAGGGTACACGCGGTCCCTGTGGGAGAGGGCTTGCTCGCGAAGGCGTCCTCAACTCTGAAACATCAGGTGCGATTTTCCCCTCCCTAAGCTAACCTGCGGCCATGTTTTACGAGGTCGACTATGCACATTCATATTCTTGGTATCTGCGGCACTTTCATGGGGTCAATGGCGGTTCTGGCCAAAGAGCTGGGCCATCACGTGACGGGCTCCGATGCCAACGTCTATCCGCCGATGAGCACTCAGCTGGAAGCCCAGGGCATTGAATTGACCCAAGGCTACGACCCGGCGCAACTCGATCCGGCCCCTGATCTGGTGGTGATCGGCAACGCCATGTCCCGGGGCAACCCGGCTGTGGAGTACGTGCTGAACAAAGGCCTGCCCTACGTCTCCGGCCCACAATGGCTGGCCGATCACGTGCTGCAAGGTCGCTGGGTACTGGCGGTTGCCGGTACGCACGGCAAGACCACCACCAGCAGCATGTTGGCCTGGGTGCTGGAACACGCGGGCATGAGTCCGGGCTTCCTGATCGGTGGCGTGCCGCAGAATTTCTCGGTGTCGGCGCGCCTGGGTGGCACGCCGTTCTTCGTCATCGAAGCCGACGAATACGACAGCGCCTTTTTCGACAAGCGCTCCAAGTTCGTGCACTACCGCCCGCGCACGGCAATCCTGAACAATCTCGAATTCGATCACGCGGACATCTTCCCGGACCTGCCGGCCATCGAGCGGCAGTTCCATCACTTGGTGCGGACCATTCCGAGCGAAGGCCTGGTGATTCATCCGACCACCGAGCCGGCGCTGCAGCGTGTCATCGAGATGGGCTGCTGGACTCCGGTGCAGACCACGGGTGCCGGCGGCCAGTGGCAGGTCAAGTTGCTCAGCGAAGACGGCTCGGCCTTTGAAGTGATGTTTGAAGGTGTTTCCCAAGGCGTGGTCGAGTGGGACATGACCGGTCAGCACAACGTCGCCAACGCACTGGCTACCCTGGCTGCGGCGCGCCACGTCGGCGTCGTGCCGTCCATGGGCATCGCCGCGTTGAGCGCCTTCAAAAGCGTGAAGCGCCGGATGGAAAAAGTCGCGGAAGTGGGTGGCGTCACCATTTATGACGACTTCGCTCACCACCCGACCGCCATTGCCACCACGCTGGATGGCCTGCGCAAACGCATCGGCGATGCGCCGTTGATCGCGATCATCGAGCCGCGTTCCAACTCCATGAAGCTTGGCGCGCACCGCGACGGATTGCCGGAAAGCGTGGTCGATGCCGATCAGGTGATCTGGTACGCCCCGGCCAACCTCGGCTGGGACCTGGCGGCCACGGCGGCGCTGTGCACCGTGCCGTCGATTGTCAGCGACTCCCTGGAAGGCATCATCGAACGCGTGAAGAGTCAGGCGCAACCAGGCACTCACGTGGTGATCATGAGCAACGGCGGCTTCGGCGGCCTGCACGGCAAACTCGCCGAGGCGCTAAAATGAACAACGGCCCGGACCGCATCACCCTGGCGATGACCGGCGCTTCCGGTGCTCAGTACGGTTTGCGCCTGCTCGACTGCCTGGTGCGGGAAGATCGTGAAGTGCACTTCCTGATTTCCAAGGCGGCGCAATTGGTGATGGCCACCGAAACCGACGTCACGCTGCCGGCCAAGCCGCAGATGATGCAGGCGTTCCTCACCGAATACACGGGGGCTGCCGCCGGGCAGATTCGCGTGTATGGCAAGGAAGACTGGATGTCGCCAGTGGCTTCGGGCTCCGGTTCGCCGGCGGCGATGGTGGTGGTGCCGTGTTCCACCGGCACTCTGTCGGCTATTGCCACCGGTGCCTGCAACAACCTGATCGAGCGTGCCGCCGACGTGACGCTCAAGGAACGTCGGCAGCTGATCCTGGTACCCCGTGAAGCACCGTATTCGAGCATCCATCTGGAGAACATGCTCAAGTTGTCGAACATGGGCGTGACGATTCTGCCGGCATCGCCGGGCTTCTATCATCAACCGCAAACCATCGATGACCTGATCGACTTTGTCGTGGCGCGGATCCTTAACGTGCTCAATATTCCTCAGGACATGTTGCCGCGCTGGGGCGAGCATCATCTGACCAGTGATGAATAAGCTGCTGGTGATGTTGCTGGCGCTGCAATTGGCCGGGTGCGCCACGGCGCGCACCCTCGATGCGGCCAAGCCGGGGGCGCCGGTGGTGTACGCCGGGACTCGCCTGGATTTGTACGCAATGAACGGTGGGTGCTGTGCGATGGACCGATTCGGCGCCGAAGCACCGACCTATCCGGGTGTTGATCTGCCGGCCAGTGCGTTGCTCGACACGCTGCTGTTGCCACTGTCGTTGCTGACGGTGATAGGGGTGAGTTTTCAGGCGACGGGTGGATTGTAAGAGGGCGTTGTGGCGAGGGGGCAAGCTCCCTCGCCACAGGTTCGCGCTTTACTTGCCCAACTTCCTCAGCTCATCCGACTCTACAATCCTGATCCCGTCCTGCTCTTCCAGCGCCAGGCGCCACATCGCGCGAGCCAGTTGGCAGGCTTCGATACCATGGTATTTACCAGGGATCAGCCGAGATAACGGGCCGGCGACTTTCTCGCCCAGTCGCGGCTCGGTGCGATCACCCAGCAACAGCGAAGGGCGGCAGATGGTCAGCTGCGGCCAGTCCTGCGCACGCAGTGCGTACTCCATCTCGCCTTTGACCCGGTTGTAGAGAATCGAGGATCTGCGATCGGCTCCCAGAGCACTGATCACGATCAGGTGCCGTGCGCCCATCTCCCGTGCGCGTTTGGCAAAGGCCACGACCATGTCCAGGTCCACCGCGCGGAACGCCTGTTCCGAGCCTGCCTGTTTGATGGTGGTGCCCAGGCAACAGTAGGCGATGTCGACACGGCCGTTCAGCTGCGGCAGAAACTCCGCCGGGTCGCCGACGGGGTTTTCAAGGTGCGGGTGCTCGGCCAATGGCCTGCGTGAGGGGGCCAATACCCGTGTAATCGTCGGCTCGTTAAGCAGGCGATCAAGCAGATGTTCACCGGTCAGGCCGGTGGCTCCGGCAAGCAATACGTGCTGAGGCGTCAAGTACATAGTGTTTCTCCCTTGATACTATTCAGCTTAGTTGCTGTTTGCATCCTTGCTTTCGATGGACGCACTTTGCAGCGCTTTTCGTGCCTGCTGTTTGCGCAGGAGTTGCCAATGCGAGAGGACGGTTTTCGGTGCCCAGATCTGTGGTTCGGACGCTTCGAAACCGTCCGCCAGCTCACGTTCGGCGACAGTGGCCTTGGCCAGTTTGAAGGCTTGTTCCAGGTCATCGGTCTGGTTCAGGGCCTGGGCGAACAGGGCATCTCCGAAATAAGTGAAGTTGGCTTCCTCCGAGCAACCGAAGGACACTCGGTCGGCCCGCGAGGCCGTCATGATCAGGGTCCGCTCATCCTTGAGGGCGGGAATGAAACCGCCGGAGTAGCAGGACGAAATCACGATGATCTTGTCGCGGTTTTTCAGGGGGGCGAGAACAGCGGCCAATTCGTCGGCTGGCAGATCGGCCAATTCCATGCGTGGCTGGTCAAGCACCAGTTCGTGTTCGCTGGTGCCGTGGCTGGTCAGGTAGATGAAAATCAGGTCTTCCGGACCGCTGCGTTCGGCCAGCGTCAGGGCAGCCCGGCGCAGGTTTTCCCGGGTAGCCATCGGGCGGTCGGCGAGGTGGTCACGATGGTTCACCAAGCGGATCTGGCCAAGGGTGCCAAAACGGGTGGTGAGCATGTTGGCGACGTAGTCGGATTCGCGCAGAAACACGCTTTGCTTGCCATCACCCCCCAGGCTCAACGAATACAGCTCCACCGCCGGCGTCGAGTGTGGAACGTTGGCCAGCGCTGCGTCGAGCAGGCGGCCCTGGGCCAGCAGGCCGAGTTCCAGGGTGTCGGGCAATAATTTGCCTTCGGTGTCGCGTACGCGCTGGCCGTTGATCCAGGTGCCGCTAAGTACGGTGCCATCGGTCAACACCAATGTGCCGCGCCCTTGGTAACTGTCGTTGTCGAACTGGCCGGTGTAAAAGCTGCCGTCGGACAGGTTCAGGCGGCCCTGGCCGGAAAAACGCCAGTCATTGAACTGGCCGATGTAGTGGCTGCCGTCAGTGCCGATCAACTCGCCCTTGCCGTTCAGCGAGCCTTCCTTGAACTGTCCCAGCCAGACATCGCCGTCGGCGTTTTCGTAGCGGCCCTTGCCGTGCAGTTGATTGTTCTTGAAGCTGCCGACATAGATGTCGCCGTCGGCGCTGTTGAAAGTCCCGTTGCCTTCCAGCTGGCCGTCGACGAAGTGCCCGGTGAACTGATTGCCGTTACCGTCGCCGCGCTGGCCTTCGCCATTGGGTTTGCCGTGGGCGAACTGGCCCTGATAGGAGCTGCCGTCTTCGAGTTCGAGGCGACCCAGGCCGGCGTATTGATCGGCCTTGAACTCTCCGCGATAGCTCATGCCGTTTTCTTTGAGGGTGCCTTCGCCGTTGCGCCGGCCGGCCTTGAAGCCGCCGCTGTAGCTGCTGGCGTTGGTGGTCAATGCCCCCTGGCCGTCGAACAGTCCCTGATTGAACTGACCGCGATAGACTTCGCCATTGCTGCCATGCCATTCGCCCTGGCCCTGCCACTGGCCCTTGTCGAATTCGCCGGCGTACCAGCTGCCGTTCGGGTAGTCGATACGCCCCTTGCCTTGCAGCAAGCCATTGACCAGGTCACCGCGATAGCGTCCGCCGTCCGGCAGGCGGGCGTCAGGAGGAAATGGCGATTCGCCGTCGCCGCAAGCGGTGAGCATCAAGGTCAAGGCAAGGAGTGCAAGTGGGCGCATAGCGGATTCCGGGCAATTAGGCGAGGGAGTATGCCGCAGCTATGTGTCCTTAATATAGGGTGAGGTTCCGCGTGAGGGCGCGAAACAGCATGAGCTGCTTCGCATCCGGCAAGGTTTATACGAAGCACAGAGACAGGGGTTCGGCGATGTACGCCGGTTTGTCCGAACCTTCGATTTCCAGGGTGGTGGTGGCCTTGAGCAGCCATTGGCCGGGTTTCTTCTCGATGACTTCGGTCAGGTCGACTTTCAGGCGCACTTTCGAATTGACCTTGACCGGCTGGATGAAACGCACGCTGTCGAGTCCGTAGTTGACCACCATCTTCAAGCCTTCGGGCATGACGAGGATGTCTTCCATCAGTTTCGGGATCAGCGACAACGACAGGAAGCCGTGAGCGATGGTGCCGCCAAATGGCGTTTGCGCGGCCTTGACCGGGTCGACGTGGATGAACTGAAAATCCCCTGTGGCTTCGGCGAACAGGTTGATGCGGTCCTGATCGATAGTGAGCCATTCGGAACGTCCAAGTTCCTTGCCGACATAATCTTTGAGCTCCGCAACTGGAACATAGGGCATTGAGACTCTCCTTGGGTTCATCGGTTTTATAGTTTTGGCTTGCGGGGATCTGACCTCCCGGCTTACTACTTTAGATCAACATGGCCAAACGCAGCGGTCAACTGACAATGCTTTTGGCGAATGCCGGTCTATAGCGCGAGCATGCTTATAATGCCCGGCCAATGCGGGTGATGGATTTTGCGGGAGAACTTTGATGTTGTTACGGGGCCTGACGTGGCTGGTGCTGTTCCAATTGCTCGGCACTGCGCTCAATCATTTGTTCTTGCCGGTGCTGCCGGGGCCGATTGTGGGGTTGCTGCTGTTGCTGGTGTACCTCATCTGTCGCGGGCAGGTTGGCGAGCCGCTGAACCTGGCGGCCAGTAGCCTGTTGCGTTACCTGCCCCTGTTGCTGGTGCCGCCGGCTGTGGGCGTGATGGTCTACGCCGCTGACATTGCGGCGGATTTCTGGGCCATTGTCGGTGCGCTGGTATTGTCGCTGCTGCTTTCCATGGCCTTCGCCGGGGTGCTGATGCATCGTATGGTCAAGGGGCACGCTCACTCCGAGGACAGCCAATGATCTTCGACTGGCACGGCGCCTGGACGTCGGTGATTCATCATCCCCTGTTTGGTATCGGCATTACTCTTGGCGCCTATCAACTCGTCCTGGCGGCATTCGAGAAAACCCGCTGGATCTTTTTGCAGCCGGTGTTGGTCTCCATGTTGTTGGTGATCGGCGTGCTGGTGGGCTGCGGCCTGACCTATGCCGAGTACCGCAAGAGCACCGAGATTCTCAGCATCCTGCTCGGCCCGGCCACTGTCGCGCTGGCGGTGCCGCTTTATCTCAACCTGCGACGGATTCGGCAGTTGTTCTGGCCGATATTTACTACGCTGGTGATAGGCGGGGTGGTGGCCACGGGGATGGGCGTGTTGCTGGGCTGGTCGTTCGGTGCCGAGCACATGATCCTGATGACCATGGCGCCGAAATCGGTGACTTCGCCTATCGCTATGTTGGTGGCCGAGCAGATCGGTGGTGTCGCGGCGCTGGCAGCGGTGTTCGTCTTGATTACGGGTGTGATCGGCGCGATTTTCGGCCCGGCGTTGTTGACCCGGCTGGGTGTGCATAGCCCGGAAGCCAGGGGTATGGCACTGGGCATGACGGCCCACGCGGTCGGCACGGCAGTGGCGATGCAGGAAAGTGAAGAGTGCGGCGCCTTCGCGGCGCTGGCGATGAGCCTGATGGGTGTGGCCACGGCGGTGCTCCTGCCGTTGGCGGTGTCGATGGTGGTGTAAGGAAATGTCTATGAGTCTGCCGCTTTTTCCGTTGAACACAGTGCTGTTTCCTGGCTGCATCCTCGACTTGCAGATCTTCGAGGCGCGCTATCTGGACATGATCGGCCGCTGCATGAAGCAGGGCGGCGGGTTCGGCGTGGTGTGCATCCTCGAGGGTGAGGAAGTCGGGATCGCCCCGGCGGGTTACGCCTTGGTCGGGTGTGAGGCGCTGATCACCGATTTCAAGCAACAGGACAACGGCCTGCTGGGGATTCGGGTTCAGGGCGGACGGCGTTTCCATGTATTACGAACGGAAGTCCAGCGCGATCAGTTGACCGTCGCCGAGGTCGAGTGGCTGGAAGACGAACCCGAGCAACCCTTGCAGGACGAAGATGCCGACCTGGTTGCGTTGCTCAAGGCCTTGGCTGAGCACCCGATGGTCGAAGCGTTGAACATGGGCACTGAGGCGACCGGGCAACAATCACTGGCCAATCAATTGGCGTACCTGTTGCCTTTCGCGGAACTGGACAAGATCGACCTGCTGCAACTTGATGATCCGCAGCAACGACTGGATGCGATTCAGGCGTTGCTGGATGAGTTGCAGGGGGAGTTGTTTGCCTGAGTGATTTTGGCGAACTTCCGATGGCTTGGCTGTATTTATTTCTAATAACTAAAAGTGATGGTTTGTATTGAGTGTTCACACGGTGGTGATTATATTTGCTGCGTCTGCATGAGGCGGGCGTTACATATATAAGGAGCTGTTATTGTGAAGAATTTTACTGGTGCCGAGCGTGCTTTGTGGGAGTTGTGCTTTTCTCGAATTATGGTCAACTATGTTTCTGCGCAATCACCGCAGGGCGAAGTTCAGTTTGCCGCGGACTCTGCAGCCAATGCGGCTAATGCGTTGATCCTGGTGCGTCGTTCGGGCCTGAATGGTGATCGTGATAATTATGAACAGCGGCTTTGGGATAGTTATGTGGGGGACGCTATGATCAAGTTTTCGACAGAGGTTCGTTGGAAACTTGAAGACTATGTTGTCATTGCCGGCCGCGTTGCCAAAAATGCCGATTCAGCCGTTGCGAAGTATCGCGGCACGGAAGGTTCGGAACTGCCAAGCTTTCCATTCGGAAGCTAAGTCGTAATATGGTTTTTTGGTAGTTGATGGTAAAGCGATTCCTTGAATGACGTTTTGTGGGCTGATGTTCCATTTGCGCCAAGGGACGAACGCAGGCTTCAAGAGCTCCATAACACCCTGTGGGAGCGAGCTTGCCCGCGAAGAGGCTCTTTCAGTCGATACTGATATCGCCTGACTCTCCGCCTTCGCGGGCAGGCCCGCCCCCACAGGATTCGATTTACTTCAGGTCCGACTCAGTCAGCTCAACACAAAGTAATCGCGATCTTCGAGCGGGCTAGTTCGACCTGCTGCAACTCGATGATCCGCAGCAGCGACTGAGTGCGATTCAGGCGTTACTGGATGAGTTGCAGGGGGAGTTGTTTACCTGAGCAGCATTTGGCAAACATTGCACTCGATTGCCAGCATTGCTGGGTACCGGTGTTTTGATTAGTTTGGGATCGCCCGTATAAAGCGGGCCACTTAAAAATATCAAAAGGATTTCAATGATGACTATTTTCACCAATGAGTGGGCGGCATGGGAAGCGGCCGCTGTAGGTTACCTGCTCAAACATGCAAGTTTTGGTCAGCCCTTCGAGGATACTGCAATTGCAGCAAGCCGGCTCGCTGATGCACTGATTCTGGAAATGCGTAAACGTCAACGTGCCTGATTGCAATTAGCTGAACGCATTCAAAAAGAACCCCGTCATATTGGTCGGGGTTCTTTTTTTATGAGAGACCGAGATAAAACTGCACTCTTTTTAGTAGGCATACCGCAACATCGTATGGGGCAAGTGCCGCAATACGAAGAAGCCGAACAGGGCCACCAACGCCGGTAGCAGCAGCCACCAGACCTTGGGTGGCATTGCGTTCAGTGGTGCCTGACGTTGATTCAGCCAGAGGCTGGCTGCGCAGACACAGGCCGCCAGCATTGCACCTGCCAATACATCCGTCGGCCAATGCGCGCCGAGGTAAACCCTGGAGAGGGCAATCGCCAAGGCTGGAATGCAACCCAGTAGTAACCAGGTCAATCGCATCCGTGGCGGTTGTCCACGCCCGGCAAGTACGGCGAGGGTTAGAAACAGCGCGAAAGAACCCGAGGCGTGACCGCTTGGCATGCTGTAACTGGTCAGTGGATCGCTCAGGACTTCCGGACGTACGCGAGCGAAGAAGTGTTTGGTCGCGGTGTTGGCCAGTGCCGTGCAGAGCAGGGTGCTGCAGGCGAAGATCGCTTGCGGCCATTGCCTGGCGATTACAAGTAGCGCTACGAGCAAAGCACTGAACACCAGCATGTTGCGGAATTCGCCGATCAGTGTGAAAACTACGGCTACTTCATCGAGCATCGGATTGCGATGCTCTTGCACCAGTGTCATCACGCCCTGATCGAGCGCGCTCAGATGCGAATAGCCGATAAACAACCCTGCCAGAATCAGAAAACTCATGCCAGTGATGAACATCGTGGCATTGCGATGCCGGCGCAGGCTACTGGTTGCGCTCAAGCCGACCATCACAGCAATGCTGCCGACAACAACTCCGGCCTGGAGCCAGAAGCCTTCGGGCAATGGCAAGCGGATTGCCGCGCCCGTGGCCCAGCCAGGCATCAGATAAGCCAACGACCAGCCCGCGCCGGCCAACAGGCTGACAGCGAAGAAACGCGGGAAAGGCATGTCGCACATTCCGGCCACCATCGGCAGCATTGGCCGCAAGGGGCCGATAAAGCGCCCAACCAGCAGGCTGGCGATGCCGTAGCGCTGGAAGTATGACTCGGCTCCGGCGATCCATTCCGGATGATGGCGCAAGCCCGGCAGGCGCCGGATGTTCTGATGGAAGTGCCGTCCCAGAAAATACGAAATGACGTCACCCAGCACCCCGGCGACGAAACCCAGCAAGAGCGTCTCACTGAGCGTCAGTGCGCCACTGCCTGCCAGTACCGCCACGGCGAACAGCAGCACCGTGCCGGGAACGATCAGCCCGGCAATCGCCAGGCATTCCACAAAGGCCACGATGAATACCGCTGCCGCCAGCCATTGCGGGTTGGCCGCCAACCATCCGGTCACGCTATCGAGCCATGGGCCCATAAAAACCACTCCATCAAATGTTCAATTTTCTACTTGTAGGCGCGAGCCTGCTCGTGATAGCGCACTTTGAGTCAACGGTGATGTTGATTGTGCTGACCTCATCGCGAGCAGGCTCGCTCCTACAGAAGATTCCTTCAGTTTCAAAATCCGGATCGGTCTCAGGACAGTACAAAATAATCGCGACCTTCGACCTGTCCCCGTCGTAGCGGGTTGCGCGTGCAATAAGCCGCGTAGGCCGCATCGACGAAGCGGTACATCAGGTTTTCATCGCGCCCGTGGGGAATGCCCAGACGCGTGGTCTGGATGATGTGGGCGGGCGTCTGCCCGACGTGTTCTACCAGCAGCACTTCATGGTCGAAGCGTTTGGCGTCCCATACCGGCACTTTCAGGCCCAACGACTTGCAGAGCAGGGTTTGCCCGGCACAGAGTTTTTGTGACGGGCGAGGGTGGCCCTGGGAATCGGGATTGTTCAGTAGCATCTGCGCCAGGCTGGCCGGCCCGCTCAATTGATCGACCCACGGGTAGGCGGATTTGATCAGTACCGCGTTTCCCGGCCCTTGAGCACTGAAGTTCAGTGAGTCGCCGCCCCGAGCGTAATACATATAGATGTGGCCGCCATCCAGAAACAAAGCCTTACGCTTTTCTGTGTAGCCGAGGGATGCGTGGCTGCCCTTTTCCGCGCAGTAGTAGGCCTCGGTCTCGATAATTCGGGCGCTGAGCCACAGGTCGCCCACTCGATGGCGAATGACTTTGCCCAGTAAATCCCGGGCCAGAATTTGCGCGTCACGGTCGAAAAACGCGTCCGGGAGACCCGTGGGCAGGCTCGCGGCGGACGCTCGAACAGTCAGATTGGACATGATGACCGGCATTTGTCAGGGCTGAATGAGTCGTGATGATAACAATTTGCAGCTTAATCCCGGCTGAACATCGGCAATTTGCCCTCCATTTCGACCATCCGCCCGTCACCGCTGTTAGTCGGTGGGCGCGACAGCTATAATCTGTCGCTTTACTCTTTACCAAGACCTAATCAAAGACCACGCCAGACCATGACTGAGTCCGTTCTTGACTACATGACCCGCCTGGGTCGCGCTGCCCGCGAAGCTTCCCGCGTGATCGGCCGTGCCAGTACCGCGCAGAAAAACCGCGCCCTGCAGGCCGCCGCCAACGCGCTGGACGCTGCCCGCGCCGAGCTGACGGCGGCCAATGAACAGGATTTGGCTGCCGGTCGCGCCAATGGTCTTGAGCCGGCCCTGCTTGAGCGCCTGGCACTGACCCCGGCGCGTATCGACGGCATGATCGTCGGCCTGCGTCAGGTGGCAGCCCTGCCGGACCCGGTCGGCGCTATCCGTGACATGAGTTTCCGCCCGTCCGGTATTCAGGTCGGCAAGATGCGCGTGCCACTGGGCGTGATCGGAATCATCTACGAGTCGCGACCGAACGTGACCATCGATGCGGCCAGTCTGTGCCTGAAATCCGGTAACGCGACCATCTTGCGTGGCGGTTCCGAGGCCATTCATTCCAATCGCGCCATCGCCGCCTGCATTCAGCGCGGCCTGGCCGAGGCCGATCTGCCGGCCGCGGTGGTGCAAGTGGTCGAAACCACCGATCGCGCTGCCGTCGGCGCGCTGATCACCATGCCTGAATACGTTGATGTCATCGTGCCGCGCGGCGGTCGTGGCCTGATCGAGCGCGTCAGCCGTGATGCCCGTGTCCCGGTGATCAAGCACCTGGACGGCATCTGCCACGTTTACGTGAGTGAACACGCCGATCTGGCCAAGGCCCAGCGCATCGCGTTCAATGCCAAGACTTACCGTTATGGCATCTGCGGTGCCATGGAAACGCTGCTGGTCGATCAAACCGTCGCCAGGGAGTTCCTGCCGGCGATGGCGGCACAGTTCCGCGAAAAAGGCGTCGAACTGCGCGGCTGCGAGCGTACCCGGGCAATCATCGACGCCGTGGCCGCTACCGAAGAAGACTGGAGCACCGAGTACCTGGCGGCAATTTTGTCGATCCGCGTGGTCGACGGACTGGGACAGGCCATCGAGCACATCAATCATTACGGTTCCCATCACACCGATTCGATTGTCAGCGAACACCAGGGCGACACCCGGCGTTTCGTGGCTGAAGTCGACTCCTCGTCGGTGATGATCAATACCCCGACATGCTTCGCCGATGGCTTCGAATACGGATTGGGTGCCGAGATCGGCATTTCTACTGATAAGCTGCACGCCCGCGGCCCGGTGGGCCTCGAGGGACTGACCTGCGAGAAGTACATCGTGGTCGGCGACGGGCAGTTGCGCGGACAGGAGCCGGTCTGACTTGGGCGACTTCGACCCGTCAGCCCCGGTCACCGTCAGCGAGCCAGCCCCTCGCCGCATTGGTGTGCTGGGCGGAACGTTCGACCCGGTGCACATCGGCCATTTGCGCGGTGCGCTGGAAGTCGCCGAAACACTTGCGCTCGATGAGTTGCGCCTGACACCCAGTGCCAGGCCGCCCCATCGGGACAAGCCGCAGGTGTCGGCAAAAGACCGTCTGGCGATGGTCGAGTGCGCGGTGGCCGGTGTGGCGCCGTTGGTGGTGGACGCCCGCGAATTGCAGCGGGACAAACCGTCCTACACCATTGATACTCTGGAACTGATGCGCGCCGAACTGGCCGTATCCGACCAGGTTTTTCTGCTTTTGGGCTGGGACGCTTTTTGCGGCCTGCCCACTTGGCACCGCTGGGAAGAGTTGCTCCAGCATTGCCATATCCTGGTGTTGCAACGCCCGGATGCCGACAGCGAACCGCCGGATGCCTTGCGCAATCTGCTGGCAGCGCGCTCGGTGAGCGACCCGCTGGCCCTCAAAGGGCCGAGCGGACAGATTGCATTCGTCTGGCAGACACCGCTCGCGGTATCCGCCACCCAGATCCGTCAACTGCTGGCCAGCGGTAAGTCGGTACGTTTCCTGGTGCCCGACGCGGTCCTGGCCTACATCGATGCGCACGGACTCTACCGTGCGTCGAACTGAATGGGAGTGCCTCAAGGCACGTGGCAACAACGTGTATTGAAGCGCCCGAACAAACGAGCAAAACGAGTTTTATATGACGAGCAACAACGAAAGCAAAGTAAAACGCAAAGGCACATTCAAGAGTGCCCCGCTGCCGGAAAAGGTCCTCGCCGCCGAGCCGCCTAAAGGCGACGAGCTGGTCAAGATCGCCGTAGCCGCCCTTGAAGACGTCAAGGCCCAGGACGTGCTGGTGATTGATGTTCGCGACAAGCAGAGCATCACTGACTACATGATCATCGCCACCGGTACCTCCAACCGCCAGATCGGCGCGATGCTGGACAAGGTTCGCGAGGCCGTCAAAGCCCTGGGTATCAAGCCGCTGGGTGAAGAAGGCAAGGGCGACAGCGACTGGGTGCTGTTGGACATGGACGACGTGATCGTTCACATGATGACCTCCAACGCCCGTCAGTTCTACGACCTGGAGCGCCTGTGGAAGGGTGCCGAGCAGAGCCGTGCGGCCGATGGCAAGCACCACAGCCCTGAAGTTGGTCACGAGCACTTCAACAAGCTCAACAAAGACCAGGAATAAGGGACCGCTGTGCGACTGCGACTGATCGCCGTCGGTTCACGCATGCCCAAGTGGGTGGAAGAAGGCTGGCATGAATATGCCAAGCGTCTTCCGTCCGAGCTGGCGCTGGAACTGGTGGAAATTCCGCTCAATACCCGTGGCAAGAACGCCGACGTGGCCCGTTTCATCCGTCAGGAAGGCGAAGCCATGCTGGCCAAGGTCGGGCCGAACGAGCGGATTGTCACTCTCGAAGTCCATGGCAAGCCCTGGAGTACCGAGCAACTGGCGGTCGAACTCGATCGCTGGCGGCTGGACTCGCGCACTGTCAACTTCATGGTCGGTGGCCCCGAAGGGCTGGCGCCGGAAGTCTGTGCCCGGGCTGACCAGCGCTGGTCGTTGTCGCCGCTGACCTTGCCGCACCCGCTGGTGCGGATCCTGATCGGCGAACAGATGTACCGTGCCTGGACCGTGCTGTCCGGTCACCCTTACCACAAGTAGTTCTGCCCTCATGTCCCAGCCGATCCGCATCAAGGACCACGAAAAAGACGCCCGTCTGGTGCGTGGTCGCGTCGTGTTCGGGGCCATTGCAGTGGTGGCGCTGATTGCGGTGCTGATCGCACGTCTGTATTTCCTGCAGGTGATCCAGTACGAGTACCACTCGACCCTGTCGGAAAACAACCGCGTCCACGTGCAACCGATTCCACCGACTCGCGGGCTGATTTTCGACCGCAACGGCGTGGTGATTGCCGATAACCGGCCGAGTTTCAGCCTGAGCATGACCCGCGAGCGTTCCGGCGACTGGCAGCAGGCGCTCGACGTGATCGTCGAAGTGCTGGAACTGACGCCCGAGGACCGGGTGATCTTCGAGAAGCGCATGCGTCAGGGGCGCCGGCCGTTCGAGCCGGTGCCGATCCTGTTTGAGCTGAGCGAAGAGCAGATCGCCCGGATCGCCGTTAACCAGTTCCGCCTGCCGGGCGTGGAAGTGGTCGCGCAGTTGGTTCGTCACTATCCCCAAGGGGCGCACTTTGCTCACTCGGTGGGCTACATGGGGCGGATCAACGAGAAAGAGCTGAAGTCGCTGGACCCGGTCAATTACAGCGGCACCCACCACATCGGCAAAACCGGCATCGAGCGTTTCTACGAGCCTGAATTGCACGGCCAGGTGGGTTACGAGGAAGTCGAGACCAACGCCAGGGGCCGCGTACTGCGCGTGCTCAAGCGTACCGATCCGATTCCCGGCAAGGACATCGTCCTGAGCCTGGACATCAAATTGCAGGAAGCCGCCGAAGCTGCGCTCGGTGGTCGTCGTGGCGCGGTGGTAGCGCTGGACCCGAAAACCGGCGAAGTGCTGGCGATGGTCAGCCAACCGAGTTTCGACCCGAACCTGTTCGTCACCGGCATCAGCTTCAAGGCCTATTCCGAGCTGCGCGACTCCATCGACCGGCCGCTGTTCAACCGCGTGCTGCGTGGCCTGTACCCGCCGGGTTCGACCATCAAGCCCGCGGTGGCGATTGCCGGTCTGGACGCGGGCGTGGTGACGGCGTCGTCGCGAGTGTTCGACCCGGGTTACTACATGCTGCCCAACTACGATCACAAATACCGTAACTGGAATCGCACCGGTGACGGTTTCGTCGACCTCGATACGGCGATCATGCGTTCCAACGACACCTACTTCTATGACCTGGCCCACAAGCTGGGGATCGATCGGCTGTCGGCATACATGACCAAGTTCGGCATCGGCCAGAAAGTCTCCCTGGACATGTTCGAAGAGTCGCCGGGGCTGATGCCGTCCCGCGAATGGAAACGTGCGACCCGCCGGCAGGCGTGGTTCCCGGGTGAAACGCTGATTCTGGGGATCGGCCAGGGCTATATGCAGTCGACCCCGTTGCAACTGGCCCAGGCCACCGCTCTGGTCGCCAACAAAGGCGTCTGGAACCGTCCGCACCTGGCCAAGACCATCGAGGGCGTGAAGCCGGTGGATGAGAATCCGATGCCGGACATCATCCTGCGCGACCCCTCGGACTGGACCAGGGTCAACCACGGCATGCAGCAGGTTATGCATGGTGCCCGCGGTACGGCGCGCAAAGCCTCGATCGGCGCGCAATACCGGATCGCCGGCAAGTCGGGTACGGCCCAGGTGGTCGCGATCAAACAGGGTGAGAAGTATGACCGTTCCAAGGTTCAGGAGCGCCATCGCGACCACGCCCTGTTCGTCGGTTTCGCGCCGGCCGACGACCCGAAAATCGTGGTGTCGGTGATGGTCGAGAACGGCGAGTCCGGCTCCGGCGTCGCCGCGCCGGTGGTGCGCCAAATCATGGATGCCTGGCTCCTGGACCAGGACGGTCGGTTGAAGCCCGAATACGCCAGCCCTATCAGTGCAGAGGCTACCGCCCGTGATGAATAACTTCGATCGCATGCTCTCCAGTGAGGATGTGATGCGTCGCCGTGCGACGCTGCTGCAACGCCTGCACATCGACGGCCCGTTGCTGATCCTGCTGCTGACCCTGGCGGCCGGCAGCCTGTTCGTACTCTATTCGGCCAGTGGCAAAAGCTGGGATCTGCTGGCCAAACAAGCCACTTCTTTCGGTATCGGCCTGGTGTCGATGATCGTCATCGCCCAGTTCGAGCCACGCTTCATGGCCCGCTGGGTCCCGGTGGGTTATGTGATCGGCGTGCTGTTGCTGGTAGTCGTCGACGTCATGGGTCACAACGCCATGGGTGCTACCCGCTGGATCAACATTCCCGGGGTGATCCGCTTCCAGCCTTCGGAGTTCATGAAGATCCTGATGCCGGCGACCATCGCCTGGTACCTGTCCAAGCGCACCTTGCCGCCGCAACTCAAGCATGTGGGGGTGAGCCTGTTCCTGATCGGCTTGCCATTCATCCTGATCGTGCGTCAGCCCGACCTTGGCACTTCATTGCTGATTCTGGCGGGGGGTGCCTTCGTGCTGTTCATGGGTGGCCTGCGCTGGCGCTGGATCCTCAGCGTGCTCGCTGCCGCCGTGCCGGTGTCCGTGGCCATGTGGTATTTCGTTATGCACGATTACCAGAAGCAGCGCGTCCTCACGTTCCTCGACCCGGAAAGTGACCCGCTAGGCACCGGCTGGAACATCATCCAGTCCAAGGCCGCCATCGGCTCCGGTGGGGTGTTCGGCAAGGGCTGGTTGCTGGGCACCCAGTCGCACCTGGACTTCCTGCCGGAAAGCCATACCGACTTCATCATTGCCGTATTGGGTGAAGAGTTCGGCCTGGTGGGGATCTGCGCGCTGTTGCTGATCTACCTGCTGTTGATCGGCCGCGGCCTGGTGATTACCGCCCAGGCGCAGACATTGTTCGGCAAGTTGCTCGCGGGCAGCCTGACCATGACGTTTTTTGTTTATGTTTTCGTCAACATCGGTATGGTCAGTGGCCTGTTGCCGGTGGTGGGGGTGCCGTTGCCGTTCATTAGCTACGGAGGAACTTCGCTGGTGACGCTACTGTCAGCGTTTGGGGTTTTGATGTCGATCCATACCCATCGCAAGTGGATCGCGCAGGTTTGAATAAGGTGAAATTTTCAATGCAAGTAATGCGTGGCTGGGCGACTCGATACGCGCCATGGGTCAGCCTGGTAAGCATCCTTGGCACCATGCCGGACGCGTTGGCCGGCGACTACGAAGGCTCACCCCAGGTGGCCGAATTCGTCGGTGAAATGACCCGCGACTACGGTTTCGCCGGTGAACAATTGATGGGTGTGTTCCGCGAAGCCGAGCGCAAGCAGTCGATTCTGGACGCCATCTCCAAACCTGCCGAACGGGTCAAGCAGTGGAGCGAGTATCGCCCGATGTTCATCACCGATGCGCGCATAGCCCGGGGTGTGGATTTCTGGCGTCAGCACGAAGCGGTGCTGGCTCGTGCCGAGCAGGAATACGGCGTGCCGGCCCAGGTGATTGTCTCGATCATTGGTGTTGAAACCTTTTTCGGCCGTAATACCGGAAATTTCCGGGTGATCGATGCCTTGTCGACCCTGGGTTTCGACTATCCTCCCCGTGCCGAGTTTTTCCGCAAGGAGTTGCGTGAGTTCCTGCTACTGGCCCGCGAAGAGCAGGTCGATCCGTTGACGCTCAAAGGCTCCTACGCTGGCGCAATGGGATTGCCGCAGTTCATGCCGAGCAGTTTCCGCGCTTATGCAGTGGATTTCGACGGTGATGGCCATATCAACATCTGGACCAATCCGGATGATGCCATTGGCAGTGTCGCCAGTTACTTCAAGCGCCATGGCTGGGTCGCCGGCGAACCGGTAGTCAGCCGCGGCGATGTCCGTGGCGATCAGGTCGACGAAGGTTTGACCACCGGTATCGAACCGACGAAAACCGTCGGGGAGTTGCGAGCCCTGGGGTGGTCAAGTCATGATGCGCTGCGCGATGATATGCCGGTTACTGCTTTCCGTCTGGAAGGCGACAATGGCTCCGAGTACTGGATGGGCCTGAAGAATTTTTACGCGATCACGCGATATAACCGCAGCGTGATGTACGCCATGGCCGTACATCAACTGTCTGAGCAGCTGGTCCAAGCACGGGGCGTCAAGTAATGCGGGCATTGCCTATCAATAAACCCCTGAAGCTGATGGCATTCGCCGCGTTGGCAATGCTGGTCGCCAGTTGTTCGACCAGCCGTGCGCCGGCCCAGAAGACCAGCAGCACCGCTGTGCGCACGACGCCGGGGCTGGACATCAACCGCGCCCACAAGGATGGCGCGCCATGGTGGGATGTCGATGTTTCGCGTATCCCGGACGCCACGCCGACCCTGCACACCGGCCCGTACAAGGCCGCTCCCTACTCGGTACTGGGCAAAACCTACTTTCCGCTGCAGGAGTCAAAGACCTACGTGCAGTCGGGCACGGCGTCCTGGTACGGCACCAAGTTTCACGGTCAGAACACCGCCAACGGCGAAGTGTATGACCTGTACGGCATGAGCGCTGCCCACAAGACTCTGCCACTGCCAAGTTACGTTCGGGTGACCAACCTGGATAACAACAAGTCGGTGATCCTGCGCGTCAACGATCGCGGGCCGTTCTATTCGGACCGGATCATCGACTTGTCCTACGCGGCTGCCAAGAAACTCGGTTACGCCGAAACCGGCACCGCGCGGGTCAAGGTCGAAGGCATCGATCCGCAGCAATGGTGGGCCGCCAAGGGCCGTCCGGCACCATTAATGCTCAACGAACCGAAAGTCGCGCAGAATAGCGCCCCGGTGATCACGGCTTCGGCCGGCACCGTCGAGCAATGGACGCCTCCGCCGCAGCAACACGCCGCCGCGGTGGTGCCCGTACAGCTCGATGCAAAAAAAAACGCTTCTGTAGCAGCCTCTGGCCAGTATCTGCAGGTGGGCGCGTTCGCCAACCCGGACGCTGCAGAACTCCTGAGATCGAAGCTCAGCGGGATGGTGAGCGCCCCGGTGTTCATCAGCTCGATCGTGCGCAATCAGCAGACCCTGCATCGGGTTCGCATGGGCCCGATCGGATCGCCGGGTGAAATCCAGCAAGTGCAGAACAGTGTGCGCCTGGCCAATCTCGGTTCGCCGAGTGTGGTCACGGAGTAATACGTAGAGCTTGATTGACGGTTCGTCTGCGGTATTGGGGGGCGAACCAGGTTGTTGACTCGTTGAAGAACAAAAGCCCGGCAAGGGTGACTGAGTGAGCAACTGAACACGCGATGACTCGTTAGAAAGTCATTTGATTAGTTTTGCCCTTGGGCAAGTTTCCATTAGCGATTTCGAGAGACGGATGAACATCACCACCTTTGCCAAACGCCTGTTCCTGCTAGTCCCGCTGCTTCTCTCACCCGCCGCGTTCGCGGTCGAGATGATGCCTTCGCCACCACAACTGGCCGCCAAGGCCTATGTGCTCATGGATGCCAGCAGCGGCAACGTGCTGGTCGAGAACAACGGTGACCAGCGTCTGCCGCCGGCCAGCCTGACCAAGCTGATGACCGCGTACATCGCGACTCTGGAAATCCGTCGTGGCCAGATCGGCGAAAACGATCCGGTGACCGTCAGCGAAAACGCCTGGCGTACCGGCGGTTCGCGGATGTTCATCAAGGTCGGCTCGCAGGTGACCGTCAGCGACCTGTTGCACGGCATCATCATCCAGTCGGGCAACGACGCCAGCGTTGCGCTCTCCGAGCACATCGCCGGTAGCGAAGACGCGTTCGCCGACATGATGAACAAAACCGTTGGCGACCTGGGCATGACCAACAGCCACTTCATGAACCCGACCGGTCTGCCGAACCCTGAGCACTACTCGTCGGCTCACGACATGGCCGTACTGGCTCGCGCGATCATCCACGAAGACCCGGCTCACTACGCGATCTACTCGCAGAAAGAGTTCTTCTGGAACGGCATCAAGCAACCGAACCGCAACCTGCTGCTGTGGCGCGACAAGACCGTCGACGGCCTGAAAACCGGTCACACCGACGAAGCCGGCTATTGCATGGTGTCTTCGGCCGTACGTGATGGCATGCGTCTGATCGCCGTGGTCTTCGGCACCAACAGCGAAGTGGCCCGTGCCGCCGAAACCCAGAAGCTGCTGACCTACGGTTTCCGTTTCTTCGAAACCCAGACCTTCTATCAGAAGGGCACCGAGCTGGCTCAGGCTCCAGTCTGGAAAGGCTCCACCAACCAGATCAAGGCTGGCCTGGCGCAAGACCTGACCATGACCCTGCCAAAAGGCCAGCTGAAAAAGCTCGCTGCCAGCATGACCATGAACCCGCAACTGATCGCGCCAATCGCCAAGGGCGACGTGATCGGTAAAGTCGAAGTGAAACTGGACGACAAGGTGGTGCACAGCGCCGATCTGATCGCTCTGGACGCTGTCGAGGAAGGTGGTATCTTCCGCCGCATGTGGGATAGCATCCGTCTATTCTTCTACGGCTTGTTCAACTGAATTTAGTGTGCACCTGCATGGCTCCGCGCTGATCTGGCGCGCAGCCATGCCCGTCGCCACGGCTTACGCTTACGAGGCCGTTACGCCATGACCGATACCGAAGTAAAGGCGCCAAAGATCGAGTTCCCTGCCAATGATTACCCGGTTAAGGTGATCAGCGACACCGGTGTGGGCAACAAGGACAGAATCATCGACATCGTCCGCAAATATGCAACGATCAACGATGAGCGTGTTGATGAGCGCCAGAGCAGCAACGGCAAATACACCACCATTCAGTTGCACATCGTCGCGACCGATCAGGACCAGCTGTACAACATCAACAGCGAACTGCGGGCAACGGGTTTCGTGCACATGGTGCTGTGATGTCCGGTGTGCTGGGCTTTCGCGAGCTCGGCCAGATGGCTTACGAGCCGGTCTGGCATGCCATGCAACGCTTCACCAACGAACGCGGCAACGATGCCGCCGACGAGATCTGGCTGGTCGAACACCCTGCGGTGTTCACCCAGGGCCAGGCCGGCAAGGCCGAGCATCTGCTGCTTCCCGGTGATATTCCGGTGGTGCAGGTCGACCGTGGTGGTCAGGTGACCTACCACGGCCCCGGCCAACTGGTGGCTTATCTGCTGCTGGACGTGCGCAAGCTCGGGTTTGGCGTGCGCGATCTGGTCAGCCGGATGGAGCAATGCCTGATCGAGCTGCTGGCCAGTTACGGTGTCACCGCCGTGGCCAAGCCCGATGCGCCGGGTGTCTACGTCGACGGGGCGAAAATCGCCTCCCTGGGTCTACGGATCCGCCACGGTTGTTCCTTTCATGGCCTGGCCTTGAACGTGGACATGAACCTGGAACCGTTTCGACGGATTAATCCCTGCGGCTACGCCGGGCTGGCGATGACCCAGCTGAGCGATCACGCAGGATCGATTGAATTTGCCGAGGTAAGTGCCCGGCTGCGCGCGCAGCTCGTCAAACACCTCGACTATGCTGAGCAGACGACCCTGACGGGCGGAATCGACTGATATGACTACTGATGCAGTGCAAACCATGATCCCGACGCTTGATGTCACCGAGCGCCCGGCCCCGCGTCCCAAGGTTGAAGCCGGCGTCAAGCTGCGCGGCGCCGAAAAGGTTGCACGCATCCCGGTGAAGATCATTCCGACCACCGAACTGCCGAAGAAGCCGGACTGGATTCGCGTCCGCATCCCGGTTTCGCCGGAAGTCGACCGCATCAAGGCCCTGCTGCGCAAACACAAGCTGCACAGCGTGTGCGAAGAAGCTTCCTGCCCGAACCTGGGCGAGTGTTTCTCCGGCGGCACCGCGACCTTCATGATCATGGGTGACATCTGCACCCGTCGTTGCCCGTTCTGCGACGTCGGCCACGGCCGTCCGAAGCCGCTGGACGTCAACGAGCCGGAAAGCCTGGCCATTGCCATCGCCGACCTGCGCCTGAAGTACGTGGTGATCACTTCGGTGGACCGTGACGACCTGCGTGACGGCGGTGCCCAGCACTTTGCCGACTGCATCCGCGAAATCCGCAAACTGTCGCCGAACGTGCAGCTCGAAACCCTGGTCCCGGACTACCGTGGCCGCATGGACATCGCGCTGGAAATCACCGCCGCCGAGCCGCCGGATGTGTTCAACCACAACCTGGAAACCGTGCCACGTCTGTACAAGGCTGCCCGCCCAGGTTCGGACTATCAGTGGTCGCTGACCCTGCTGCAACGCTTCAAGCAGATGATGCCGCACATTCCGACCAAGTCCGGCCTGATGCTGGGTCTGGGCGAGACCGACGAAGAAGTCATCGAAGTCATGAAGCGCATGCGCGAGCACGACATCGACATGCTGACCCTCGGCCAGTACCTGCAACCGTCCCGCAGCCACTTGCCGGTCCAGCGCTTCGTGCACCCGGACACCTTCGCCTGGTTCGCCGAGGAAGGTTACAAGATGGGCTTCAAGAACGTCGCTTCCGGTCCATTGGTTCGCTCCTCGTACCACGCCGACGAGCAGGCGAAGCTGGTCAAGGCCGAGCTGATGTCGTCCTGATCGACTGTGAAGCATAAAACGCCCGCAAGGTTTCAAAGCCTTGCGGGCGTTTTTTTGCCTGGCCTACGACAACGGCTGCCTTTTCCTGCAACCTGCGGGGCAACGGTTCCTCTTCTGTTTGTCCCCGTTCCTGACTACTGTGTGCTGATGTTTTCACGCAGGGAGATTCACGGATGACCGCTCGACCGACCCTCACCCTTTGCCCTCATGCTCCCGTCCCGGCACTGCCGTCGGAAGGCATGATCGGCGTTATCGCACCCGCCGGTCCCGCGCCGCTGGACACCGACAAGGCGGTGCAATGGATGCGTGCCCGGGGTTATTCACTGAAAGTGTTTCCCGGGGTCTACGAAAAAAACGGCTACCTGGCCGGCAGTGACGAGGTGCGACTCGACGATCTGCATGCAGCGTTCGCCGACAGCGAGGTGGATGCGATCATCTGCCTGCGCGGTGGTTATGGCACGCCCCGGCTGCTCGACCGCATCGATTTTGATTTGCTGCGTGACAACGCCAAGCCGTTCGTCGGCTACAGCGATATCACTGCGCTGCATTTGGCGATCAGTCGTTATGCCGGCTTCGTGACCTTTCATGGTCCGTTGCTCAATGCCGACCTGCTGGGTGAGAAGCAAATACCTACCGAGTCTTCGTTCTTCAACATGCTGCGAGGGAAGGTGAGGGCGGGAACAGTGCTGGCGCATCCGGTGGCCTACCCGCTGACCACGATCGAGCCAGGCGTGGCTCACGGGCGCTTGCTCGGTGGCAATCTGGCCATGATCGCCGCGACCATGGGCACGCCCTACGAGATTGACGCCGAGGGCGTCATTCTGTTGATCGAGGATATCAACGAGCCGCTTTATCGCATCGACCGGTTGCTCACCCATCTGCGGCTGGCAGGCACGTTGCACAAGCTGCGCGGCGTGTTGGTCGGGGATGTGGCGGGGGTTGAGGTGGCGGCGCTGGACAGGTTGCTCAAGCAGATCTTCGAGCCTTTGAAGATTCCGGTGCTGTCCGGGTGGCGCAGCGGCCATTGCGACCCGAACCTGACGTTACCCATGGGGGCGCTGGTCAGGCTGGATGCGGGAAACAAGGAATTGATGCTGGAGCAGGATGTGGTGGCCAGGCGCTAGATTTTTATCGCCTGTCAGTCAGTCTTCGCGGGCAAGCCCGCTCCCACAGTGTTCGCGTCGTACACAAATCATGTGAACGCCCCTGAACCTGTGGGAGCGGGCTTGCCCGCGATGCTTTTAGCGGTTACGCAGTCCTTCGAGCAACTTGTGCGTCGGATACCCATCTGCCGGCCAGCCAAACGACTGTTGGGCGCTGCGGATAGCCTTGCGGGTGTTGGCGCCGATGATCCCGTCGGCGGTGCCGGCGTCATAGTTTTGCGCGCTCAATAGGCTTTGCAGCTCGATCCGCTCGGTACGGCTCAGAGGCAGGTCATCCTTTGGCCACGTACCGCTGATCAAGCCTGCGCCATTGAAGCGTTCGGACAACAGGCTCACCCCCAGGGCATAGGACGACGAATTGTTGTACTTGAGAATCGCACGAAAGTTGTCGAGCACAAGGAACGCCGGGCCGCGGTAGCCAGCCGGCAATAGCAGTGCCGCAGACAGTTGCTCCGAGCCTGCCGGGACCTGGCCACCGTTGGGCAGCGTAACGCCCAGTTGGCGCCACTCGGCAACACTCTTGCGAATCGTGCCATCGGCCAGTACGTAGTTGAAGCCGCTCGGCAGCTGGACTTCAAAGCCCCACGGCTGACCTCTCTGCCAGCCGGAGCTTTGCAGGTAATGCGCGGTCGAGGCCAGGGCATCAGCCGAACTGCTCCAGATATCGCGACGGCCGTCGCCGTCGAAATCGACGGCGTGGGTGTTGTAGGTGGTCGGGATGAACTGGGTCTGGCCCATGGCGCCGGCCCAGGAACCGAGCATCTTTTCGGGTTCGATGTCGCCTTGTTGCAGGATTTGCAGGGCCGCGATCAATTGCGCGTGGGCGAAGCCGGGACGGCGGCCTTCGTAGGCCAGGGTCGCCAGCGAGTTGATCACCGACTTGCTGCCCTGGAACTGGCCAAAATTGCTTTCCATGCCCCACACGGCCACCAGCGCCTGACGATCAACGCCATAACGCTGCTCGATGCCTTGCAGGATGTCGGCGTACTGGTCGATCAGTGACTGGCCTTTACGTACCCGCAGCGGCGACAACGCGCCATCGAGGTATTCCCACACCGGTTTTGCGAATTCCGGTTGGCTGCGATCGGCACGAATCACACTGGGGTCGAAGCTGACATTGGCGAAAGCGCGATCAAACAGATCGGCGCGGATACCGGCGGCCAGGGCATCCTTGCGGAAACCCGCCTGCCATTCGGAAAATGTCTGGGTAGGCTGGATGTCGAGGTTCTCACCCGTCGGAACCACCGGCGGAACAACCGCCGGGGCGGTAGCGACAGGAAGTGTCTGAAGCGGCTGAGCGTCGGCTGCGGTCGGTTTTTCCGCACAGGCGACAAGCAAAACAAGGCTGGAGGCAGCGATCAATTGGCGTAAGTGCCAACGATGGGGAAGACAAAAAGGCATGCACGGGTCCAGGGAATACGAATCAGGTACAGACCTTAACATGTTGAAGGGGGGTTCTGCTTTACGCAGCCAGAAAGTAAGAAGCCTCCCAGCTGTCAGACTGGAAGGCTTCGCGGCGGTAGCTGCCTTTGCCCTTGGTGGGGCGCTCCTGGCGGCTGCGGAACAATGGCTGGGCGATGATGGATTTGGCCTTGTTGGGGCCATGCTTTGATGGCTTTTTGCTCATGATGGTGCCTCGCAAGTGAGTGGTTTTTGCGGGGCAAATCATCGGCCGAAGTTGAGGGGCTGTCTAGTCCCGGTGGCTGTCGGAAAAAGCGCCGTTCTTTGTAGGAGCGAGCTTGCTCGCGAAGCACTTGAGGGCGCTGCGTTAAATCAGAAAGTCTGCGTTATCGTTAACGACCATCACGAGCAAGCTCGCTCCTACAGGGGGCGGTGTTATTCAGCGGGTAGGGTTAAGCGTTGCCCGGCCATCAACAACGTCAGCCGGCTCAGACTCATCCACGGCGAACCGGCCGCCTGGCCCTTGATCTGCGCGTCGATGCGCTGTGCTTCGAGCAGCAATTGCGCCCAGCGTTGCGCCGAGTAGCGTTGCAGGGCTTTGTTCATCAAGGGTTTTCGTTTGTCCCAGACCGGAGGTTTGGCCTGGCTGAAAGCCTTGTCCAGTGGCGTGCCCTGACTGTATTGCAGCGAAATATTGGCCAGCAGGCGCAACTCTCGGGCCAGGGCCCAGAGAATCACCGGCGGCTCGACGCCTTCGCCGCGCAACCCTTCGAGCATGCGCAAGGCATGGGCTGCTTCACCATTGAGAACCGCATCGGTCAGGCCAAAGACGTCGAAGCGCGCACTGTCGGCCACCGCAGCCTGCACGGTTTCAACGGTGATCTGACCATCTTCGGCCATCAGTTTGAGCTTTTCGATTTCCTGGGCGGCGGCCAGCAAGTTGCCCTCGACCCGTGCCGCAATCAGCTCAACGGCGTCCTGGCTGGCGGAAAGCCCGGCCTGGGACAAACGTTGGCGGATCCAGCTTGGCAGTTGGGCGACATCGACCGGCCAGATCTGCACGAACTGGGTCTGTTGTCCTTCGACCAGCGCCTTGCCCCACTTGGTTTTCTGTGCGCTGCCATCGAGTTTCGGCAAGCTGATCAGCAGCACGGTGTCGTCGGCCGGGCGCGAGCAGTACTCGATCAGCGCGGCAGCGCCCTTGTCGCCGGGTTTGCCGGACGGCAGGCGCAGTTCCAGCAGGCGCTTTTCGGCGAACAGCGACATGCTGGCACCGGCTTGCAGCAGCGTCCCCCAGTCGAAACTGGCGTCGGCGGCAAACACCTGGCGTTCATCGAATCCCTGCTGGCGGGCGGCAGTGCGAACAGCATCGGCCGCCTCCTGGCACAACAACGGGTCATCGCCGCTGATGATATAGACCGGCGCAAGGGCGCCTTGCAGGTGTTTGGCGAGTTGGGCGGGGGCGAGCTTCATAAGAGAGGGCGAACGGGGCGCACAGGCGCCCCGTAAGTCTTACTGCTGTGGCAGTTCGACAGGCGACTGACGCGGGGTTTCCGCTTCAGCCTTCTTTGCTGCTTCCAGCGCCGCGGCATCAGCCTTGGCCTTGGCTTCGGCAGTCTGCTGCAACTGGTCCAGTTGGGTGGGGCTCAGTTGTTCCAGGCGCAGCATCATGCGTTGAACCAACTCCCGGCGGCCTTCTGTCCGGGCAGTTTCAGCTTCTTGGTCAGAGCCCACCAAGTTGTTGCCGTCGTGCATATAGATCTTCTGCACTTCAAGCTTGTCGCTCAACAGGGGCAGATCGCCGCGACCACGGATGTCGTAGCTCAACACGGTGCTGACCTGGTACTCGCCGGCACGACCGGCACCTGCGTAGGTGAGGATGCGCTGGCTTTCCTGTTCATTGGTCAGTACCAGCTTGTAAGGAGCGCCGGTATAGACCTTGACGCCGCTGCCAATCAGTACCTGACGCAACTGGGTAACGGTTGGGCCATAAGCGTTACGGGCGCTCAGGTCGAGTTCCTTGATCGCCAGTTCATTGGTGCCGGTGCCGCGCAGCTGGAAACCGCAGGCGCTCAGCAGAACCGCGAGGCCCATCACCAGCAGATTGCGTTTGATCATCTTGTTGCTCCCCTTGAAACCATGTGGGCCGATCAAGCGGCCCGAAAGGTTTTACTCGGCGCCAGGCTCACCTGGCGCCTGATCCAATTAGCTGGCGACGATATTGACCAGTTTCCCGGGCACTACGATCACTTTACGAATGGTCAGACCGTCGACGAAGCGCAGCACGTTCTCGTTGGCACGGGCGGCGGCTTCGACTTCTTCACGGCTGGCGCTGGCCGGCATTTCGATGTGGCCACGCAGCTTGCCGTTGACCTGAATCACCAGTTGCAGGCTGTCCTGTACCAACGCACTGTCATCCACCACCGGCCAACCGGCGTCGATCACAGGATCGGCGTGACCCAGTTGATTCCACAGCTCGTGGCTGATGTGCGGCGTGATCGGAGCCAGCAACAGAGTCACGGTTTCCAGGCCTTCGTGAATCAGTGCGCGATCCTGGTCGGTGGCTTGTGCGGCTTTTTCCAGTACGTTCATCAGCGTCATCACCTGAGCGATGGCGGTGTTGAACTTGTGGTTCTGGCCGACGTCCTGGCTGGCCTGCTTGATGGCCAGGTGGATCGAGCGACGAACGGCTTTCTGCTCGTCATTCAGGCTGGCGACGTCCAGTTTGCCCGGCAGGCCCTGAGTGACGTGGGCTTGAGCCAGGCGCCAGACGCGCTTGAGGAAACGGTGCGAACCTTCGACGCCGGAGTCGGACCATTCCGCGCTCATGTCAGGTGGCGAGGCGAACATCATGAACAGGCGGCAGGTGTCTGCGCCGAACTGGTCGATCATCGACTGTGGGTCGACACCGTTGTTCTTCGACTTGGCCATCTTCTCGGTGCCACCGATTTCCACCGGCAAGCCGTCTGCTTTCAACTTGGCGCTGATGACCTTGGCCTTGCTGTCACGCTCAAGCTCGACGTCCGCCGGGTTGAACCAGGTGTAAGCGCCATTGGCTTCGCGGCGATAGTAAGTCTCGGCGATCACCATGCCCTGGGTCAGCAGGTTCTTGAACGGCTCGTTGGAGCTCACCAGGCCTTCGTCGCGCATCAGCTTGTGGAAGAAGCGCGCATAGAGCAGGTGAAGAATCGCGTGTTCGATACCGCCGATGTACTGATCCACCGGCAGCCAGTGGTCGGCCGCCGATTTTTCCACCAGGCCGCCTTCAAAGTGCGGCGAGGCGTAGCGGGCGTAGTACCACGAGGACTCGACGAAGGTGTCCATGGTGTCGGTTTCACGCTTGGCAGGCTGGCCGCATTTAGGGCAGCTGCACTCGTAGAACTCGGGCATGCGCGCCAGTGGCGAACCGGCGCCATCGGGTACGACGTCTTCCGGCAGCACGACAGGCAGTTGATCTTCCGGTACCGGCACGTCACCGCAGGTGCCGCAGTGGATGATCGGGATCGGGCAGCCCCAGTAGCGCTGGCGGCTGATGCCCCAGTCGCGCAGACGGAACTGGGTACGCGAGGCGCCCAGTTCTTTCTTGATCAGCGCGACTTCGATAGCGTCGAAGGCGCCCGCGAAGTCCAGGTCGTCGAACTCGCCGGAATTGATCAGCGTGCCGTACTCGCCGTAGGCGTCTTGCCATGGCGCCGGGTTGCTGTCACCGGAGCTGGTGCGCACCACGGATTTGACCGGCAGGTTGTATTTGTGGGCGAATTCGAAATCGCGCTCGTCGTGGGCAGGAACAGCCATGACCGCGCCGTCGCCGTAATGCATCAGCACGTAGTTGGCGACCCATACCGGTAGCTTTTCACCGGTCAATGGGTGCTCAACGAACAGGCCGGTCGGCAGGCCTTTTTTCTCTTGAGTCGCAACGTCGGCTTCCGCAACGCTGCCGCCCTTGCATTCAGCGATGAACGCTTGCAGCTCAGGGTTGTTCTGTGCGGCCAGGGTCGCCAGGTGGTGCTCGGCGGCGACGGCGACGTAGGTCGCGCCCATCAGGGTGTCCGGACGGGTGGTGAAGACTTTCAGCGCGCCCGCTTCGCCGATGGAATCGACGTTGTACGGGAACTGCACTTCCATGCCGCGGGACTTGCCGATCCAGTTGCGCTGCATGGTCTTGACCTGTTCAGGCCAGCCAGTCAGTTCGTCCAGGCTCTCCAGCAGTTCATCCGCGTAGGCGGTGATCTTGAAGTAGTACATCGGGATTTCGCGCTTTTCGATCAGCGCGCCGGAACGCCAGCCGCGACCGTCGATCACCTGTTCGTTGGCCAGGACGGTCTGGTCGACCGGGTCCCAGTTCACGGTGCCGCTTTTTTTGTAGATCACGCCTTTTTCGAACAGGCGGGTGAACAGCCATTGTTCCCAGCGGTAGTAATCGGGCTTGCAGGTGGTCACTTCACGCGACCAGTCCACCGCCAGGCCCAGGCTGCGCAGCTGGGATTTCATGTAGGCAATGTTTTCGTAGGTCCACTTGGCGGGCGCTACGTTGTTCTTCATCGCGGCGTTTTCCGCCGGCATGCCGAAGGCGTCCCAACCCATGGGTTGCAGAACGTTCTTGCCTTGCATGCGCTGGTAGCGGGAGATCACGTCGCCGATGGTGTAGTTGCGCACGTGCCCCATGTGTAGCTTGCCGCTGGGGTAAGGGAACATCGACAGGCAGTAGTAAGTCTCCTTGCCTGGCTGTTCGCTGACTTCAAAGGACTTTTGCTCGTCCCAGAACGACTGGGCGGCGGCTTCGATTTCACGGGGCTGATATTGTTCGTGCATGGCTACTTTTGAACTGAATAGGGGTGGCCTAATCCTCTTCAATGCAACGCTGGACGCTGATCACGCCGCATTGGCGTTTTCGATGTCCAGCCGAGCTGGAAGTGGAGTTACAGGAAGCGCCGTAGCATACATGACCGCGCTCTACCGAGGGAAACCCTGATTGCTGCCGCGCGTCCCGCAAAAGCCGCCGCGAGGGCCGTTGGTCGCGGCGCTCAGCCGGTTTGTTCATGGAAGCTAAGCTCTAACTGGGGAGTAGGTCTTATCTTCCAATGAGGTGAGGGATGGTTGAGTCACAGCAAAAAGCTACAAAACCGGAGCTGTACGAAAGGCTGATCGATCGTTTGGCCCTGGCCTTGGAAGCGGCAAGAACTGCTGGCCGGTTGCGCGACGTACGCCCTCTGGAACTGGAACTGCGTGGCCTGAGCTCCGCAGAGTTTGCATTGATCAAGGCGTATCTGGATCGCAGTGAGCGTGAGACGCACGGATGCTTGTCAGAGGCGATAAAGCAACTCGACGCACCACGTTCGGCCAAGATCATCTGGCTCAAGGACAAGGTTCCCGGCAGAGACGCGGTAAAGGTCCGGTCTTTGCAGTTCAAATAAGACGCAGAGCCGTGCTCAATGGTTTTTTGAAGCATAGTTCTTCTGTATTGATTGTCGCATTGCGCTAACCCACTTAGGCTTCGGGCATCTCCAGGAGATGCTCGATGCCTTTTCGTTACTTTGTAAAACAACTTCTTTTGCCCCCCGGCATTCTATTGCTGCTGCTTTTGCTTGCCTGGTGGTTGCGCCGCTCAAGGCCAAGGCTCGCCGGTGTGTGCTTTGCACTGGGGCTGGGTGGTCTTTGGCTGATGAGCCTGCCGGTGGTGGTGCAGTGGAGTGCCCGCCTGCTCGAGCGCGAGCCACCGCTGGCCCGCGACGAATGGGCAGTGCTGGGGCAGCGCGCGGACGCCATCGTCGTCCTTGGTTCCGGGCGCGAGCGCGGTGACGTGGCCTGGGGTGCCGACCAGCCCACGGGTGTAGGCCTGGAGCGCCAGCGTTTTGCCGCGCGACTGACCAAGGCTTCCGGCCTGCCGGTACTGACCAGCGGCGGCTTGCATTACGGCACTCCGCCAAGCGAAGCGCAGATGATGGCTGACTCCTTGCGCGACGATTTTGGCGTGACCGTGCGCTGGCAGGAAGGGCACAGCCGCACGACCTGGGAAAATGCGCAGTTCAGCGCCCAGGTGTTGCTGCCACAGGGCATCAAACGTGTGGTGCTCGTGACTCATGCCGGGCATATGCCACGAGCGGTCTGGAGTTTCCGCAAGGCCGGGTTTGAGGTGGTGCCGGCGCCGGTAGGGTTTCTGAGCGGCGACAATGCGCGGCCACTGGGAGGCTGGATGCCGGAGTACAAGGCGATCTGGCAGAACGGGCAGTTGATGAACGAGGCGGTGGGGCAGATCGGTTATTCGTTGTTCTATCGTTGAGCGCTAATCCCTGTGGCGAGGGAGCAAGCTCCCTCGCCACAAATGATTTCAGACAGTCTTCGCCATCCGGCTCGCAACCAGCGCCCAGCCAAACAACAACACGCAGAGAATGAGCAATGGCCACGAACGCCATTCCAGGTACGGCGTGAGGTTGTGCATCGGCACCACTTCGCCATACAGGATGCCGCGTTCGAACTGCGGGATCTGATCGGTAATCTGACCGAACGGGTTGATCAGGCCGGACACGCCGTTGTTGGTGGCGCGGATCATCCAGCGGCCGGCCTCCAGCGCACGCATCTGCGCCATCTGCAGGTGTTGCAGCGGACCGATGGAGGTGCCGAACCAGGTGTCGTTGCTGATGGTCAGCAACAGGTCGCTGCGGGCGGCAAGGCTGGCGGCGAATTCCGGGTACACCACCTCATAACAGATGTACGGCGCGATCTGATAACCCTTGGCTTGCAGCAGCGGCTGGTCAGATGGTCCGCGGGCAAAGTCCGACATCGGCAGATCGAAGAAGGCGATCAGCCCGCGCAACACATCCTCCAGCGGAACATATTCACCAAACGGCACCAGTTTTTGCTTGAGGTAGGTGCCGTCGCCTTCGCCGACAACGGTGATGCCATTGAAGAAGCGCTTCTCGTGGTGGACCTCCATGCGGACCGGGACGCCGGTAATCAGCGCCGATTTACGCTCGGCCGCGAAGCTGCCCATCATGTTCAGGTAGCCCTCGGCGGACTCCTTGAGCACCGGGATCGCCGTTTCCGGCCAGATGAGAAGGTCGACTCGCCTGGAGCTGAAACTCATGTCGCGATACAGCGCCAGTTGCGCGTTGAGCTGCGTCGGGTCCCACTTCATGCTTTGTTCGATGTTGCCCTGAATGGCGGCGACGCTCAGTGGCGGGCCCGACGGGCTGGTCCAGGCGTGGTGCTTGAGCGCGATGCCGGCCAGCCACGGGCCGACCAGCAGCAAAACACCGGCAGCGATGAAGCCTTTGCGCCCCGTGCGAACCAGGCGCATGCCGTTGTAGATCAACGCAGCTGTCAGGGCCAGGGTAAAGGAAATCAGCCACATCCCGCCGACAGGCGCGAGCCCGGCCAGCGGGCCATCGAGCTGGCTGTACCCGGAATACAGCCACGGGAAACCTGTCAGGAACCAGCCGCGGAAGGCTTCCTGGCCGACCCACAGCGCTGCGAAGGCCAGGGCGTCGGCCAGCGGCGCTTCATTTCGGCGTAGCCAGCGCGCCCATATCCAGGCGGGCAGGGCAAAGAACCAGGCAATTGCCGCCGTGAAGAGCAGCATCAGGAAACCGGCCAGCAATACCGACGCGCCGCCGAAGTGGTGAATGCTGTAGTAGATCCAGCTGGTGCCGGCACCGAACAGGCCGAAACCGAAAAACCAGCCGCGCCCTAGTGCCTGACGTGGGCTCAGCTCGCGCAGGCCGGCATAGAACAGGCCGACGGCGAGCAGTGCCAGGGGCCAGATATCGAACGGCGCCAGGGCCAGTGTGGTGATTGCACCGGCCGCCACGGCCAGCAGGTTACCGGGCCAGCCGGGGCGGGTTGTCCAGCGCATTTCAATCCTTAGCGAGCAATGGGCGTCAGGCGAAGCAAGTGAATCCGACGGCTGTCGGCGTTCAGGATGCGGAAGCGGTACGGGCCGATTTCAGTGATTTCGTTGCGTTTTGGCAAATGCCCGAACGCGCTCATCACCAGGCCGCCAACGGTGTCGAATTCGTCGTCGGAGAACTCGCTGTCGAAAAACTCGTTGAAGTTCTCGATCGGTGTCAGGGCCTTGATCAGGAAATCACCGCTGGGCAGCGGCTTGATGTAGCTGTCTTCTTCGACGTCGTGTTCGTCTTCGATGTCGCCGACGATCTGTTCCAGCACGTCCTCGATGGTCACCAGGCCTGCCACGCCGCCGTATTCGTCAATGACGATGGCCATGTGGTTGTGGTTGGCGCGAAACTCGCGCAGCAGCACGTTAAGGCGCTTGGACTCCGGCACGAAGGTGGCTGGGCGCAGCAGGTCCTTGATGTTGAAGCTGTCGCCGTTCTCCCTGAGGATCAACGGCAGCAAGTCCTTGGCCAGCAACACGCCCATCACGTCATCATGGCTTTCGCCGATCACCGGGTAGCGGGAGTGGGCCGAGTCGACCACGGCAGGCAGGAACTCGCGCGGTGTCTGGGTCGCCTTGATGCTGACCATCTGCGAGCGCGGGACCATGATGTCCCGGACCTGCAAGTCAGCCACCTGGATGGCGCCTTCGACGATGGCCAGCGCTTCACTGTCCAACAGTTTGTTCTGGTGTGCATCGCGCAGCAGCTCCAGCAGCTCCTGGCGGTTTTTCGGCTCGTGGGCAAAAGCCTGGGTGAGCTTACCCAGCCATGACTTCTGCCCGTTGCTCGATCGATCTTCGCTCATAGCGATTACTCTGAATCCTTTGTTGTTTCGGTAGGGAATGCGTCGGTTTCGTCGTCCGCGTACGGATCGGGAAAGCCCAGTTCTGCAAGCAACGTTCGTTCCAGTGCTTCCATTTCTTCGGCTTCTTCGTCATCAATATGGTCGTAACCAAGCAGATGCAAGCAGCCGTGAATCACCAGGTGCGCCCAATGGGCCTTGAGCTCCTTGCCCTGTTCAGCGGCTTCACGCTCGACCACGGCCACGCAGATCACCAGATCGCCCAGCAGCGGGATGTCGAGGAACTCATCCGGCACGTCGGCCGGGAATGACAAGACGTTAGTTGCGTAGTCCTTTTGCCGCCAGGTGTGGTTCAGCTCGCGTCCTTCGGCTTCGTCGACCAGACGAATGGTCATCTCCGAGTCGGCGGTGCGCTGGCGCAGGGCCAGTTCGCACCACTGGCGGAACTCGGCCTCGCCGGGGGCGCAGGCTTCGGTAGCGATTTGCAGGTCAAGCTCAAGCATCGCGGCGGCTATCCTTGGCGGCGGCATCATCGGCCGCTTTGGTTTCGAAGCGCTCGTAGGCTTCGACGATGCGCTGCACCAGTGGGTGGCGCACGACGTCCTTGGGCTGGAAGTGGGTGAAGCTGATCCCCGGCACATCCTTGAGCACTTCAATCACGTGGTGCAGGCCGGACTTGGTGCCGCGTGGCAGGTCGACCTGGGTGATGTCCCCGGTGATGACGGCCGTGGAGCCGAAGCCGATCCGGGTCAGGAACATCTTCATTTGCTCGACCGTGGTGTTCTGGCTTTCGTCGAGAATGATGAAGCTGTTGTTCAGCGTGCGGCCGCGCATGTAGGCCAGCGGCGCGACTTCGATCACCTGGCGCTCGATCAGCTTGGCGACGTATTCGAAGCCGAGCATTTCGTAGAGCGCGTCGTAGAGCGGGCGCAGGTACGGGTCGATTTTTTGCGACAGGTCGCCGGGCAGGAAGCCGAGTTTTTCACCCGCTTCGACCGCCGGACGAACCAGCAGGATGCGGCGAATCTGCTCGCGCTCCAGTGCATCCACCGCGCAGGCGACAGCCAGGTAGGTCTTGCCGGTACCGGCCGGGCCGATGCCGAAGTTGATATCGTTACCGAGGATTTCCTTCACGTAGCGCAGCTGATTCAAGCCACGGGGGCGAATCATGCCTTTCTTGGTGCGCAGGGCCACGGACGGTTCGGCGGGGGAGTGGTTGTCCAGCTGCTCGACGGCCGATTCCTGCAGGAACAGGTGCACCATGTCCGGCGACAGCTCGGTACCCTTGGTTTCCCGGTACAGGCGGCGCAGGAGGTTTTCCGCGGAGGTGGTGTGTTTGGGTTCGCCGATCAGCTCGAACTGGTTTCCGCGATTGCGGATCTCGATGGTCAGGCGCTGTTCGATCAAGCGCAAATGCTCGTCGAATTGCCCGCACAGATTGGCGAAGCGGCGAGCTTCAAAAGGCTCGAGGATGAAACGATGTGGTTCTATGGGTGCGTTCAAGGTCGTATTTAGCCGCCCTGGGGCAATGGTGATGAGTTCAAGGATAGCGCCAGTGGCGTGGGTGCGAAAGCTCTTAAATAAGATGCAGGAATTTGGCACTTAAACTGTGGCGAGGGGGCTTGCCCCCGTTCGACTGCGAAGCAGTCGCAAAATCTTGGGACCGCTTCGCGATCCAGCGGGGGCAAGCCCCCTCGCCACAAAAGCTCCCACAGTGGAATGCAGTGTTACTGGATCAGCGAGCCCCGCAGCGAGTGCGGCTGGGCGGCATCGATGTGCACGTCCGCGAACTGGCCGATCAGGGTCGGATTGTCGCAGCGGAAGTTGACGATACGATTATTCTCGGTCCGGCCTTGGAGCTCGCCCGGGTCCTTTTTCGAGTAATCGGTCACCAGGATTCGCTGGATCGAGCCGACCATTTGTCGGCTGATCTCGAAACCTTGCTGGTTCAAGCGATGCTGCAGGGCATTCAGGCGTTCTTTCTTCAGCTCTTCCGGAGTGTCGTCGGCCAGATCGGCGGCCGGTGTGCCCGGGCGCTGGCTGTAGACGAACGAGTAGGAAAAGTCGAAGCCGACGTCGGCAATCAGCTTCATGGTTTGCTCGAAGTCTTTCTCGGTCTCGCCGGGGAAGCCGACGATGAAGTCCGAGCTGATGCAGATTCCCGGCACGGCGGCGCGCAGTTTGCGCAGTTTGGATTTGTATTCAAGCGCGGTGTGGTTGCGTTTCATCGCCGCGAGGATGCGGTCCGAGCCCGATTGCACCGGCAAGTGCAGGTGCTTGACCAGCTCCGGTACGTCGGCGTGGGCCTGGATCAGGCTGTCGGAGAACTCCAGCGGGTGCGACGTGGTGTAGCGGATGCGGTCGATGCCATCGACAGCCGCGACGACACGAATCAGGTCGGCCAGGTCGGCCAGGCGCCCGTCATGGGTGAGGCCGCGATAGCCGTTGACGTTCTGCCCCAGCAGCGTCACTTCCCGCACGCCGTTTTCGGCCAGGTGAATGATCTCGGCAATCACGTCGTCGAACGGCCGGCTGACCTCTTCACCGCGGGTGTAGGGCACCACGCAGAACGTGCAGTACTTGCTGCAACCTTCCATCACCGACACGTAAGCGCTCGGGCCGTCGATGCGGGGCTCGGGCAAGTGGTCGAACTTTTCGATTTCCGGGAACGAGACGTCGACTTGCGGCAGCTTGCTGATGCGCGCGGCGTCGATCATTTCCGGCAGACGGTGCAGGGTCTGCGGGCCGAAGACAACGTCGACGTACGGTGCGCGATCGCGAATGGCCGCGCCTTCCTGGCTGGCCACGCAACCGCCGACGGCGATCACCATGTCCGGGTTGGCCAGCTTCAGTTCGCGCCAGCGGCCGAGCTGGGAGTAGACACGATCCTGGGCGCGTTCGCGGATCGAGCAGGTGTTGAGCAGGATCACGTCGGCGTCTTCAGCGCGAGCGGTGACTTCCAGGGCCTGATGTTCGCCCAGCAGATCGACCATGCGCGAGCTGTCGTACTCGTTCATCTGGCAACCGTGGGTTTCGATGTAAAGCTTCTTGGCCATGGAATAGAGTCATCACGTGATTCAAAGAACCGCGCATTATAGGGAACATGTACCCAGGTTCCTACCGCTGCGCGTCCGATGGCTATGCTATAGTTCGCGCCCTCATTTTTATCCCCCGATGTGTTTCGCCCACCATGACCAAACGTGAAGCTCCAATCTACAAGGTGATTTTCCTCAACCAGGGCCAGGTGTTCGAAATGTACGCCAAGCAGATCTATCAAAGTGATCTGTGGGGCTTTCTGGAAGTGGAAGAGTTCGTCTTTGGCGAGCGCACGCAAGTGGTCGTCGATCCGAGCGAAGAAAAGCTCAAGGCTCAGTTCGAAGGCGTAGTGCGCAGTTTTGTGCCGATGCATTCGATCGTGCGTATCGATGAAGTCGAGCGAATGGGAACACCGAAAATCAGCGAAGCCCGTGGCGCGGTCGGCAATGTCATGCCGTTTCCGATGCCGATGCCTGAGAAGTAAGGCTCAAGACCGGATCGCCCCCAATCGCGAGCAAGCTCGCTCCCACAGTTGACCGAGTTCTCACATGGGAATGCAGTCGGATGTGGGAGCGAGCTTGCTCGCGATTGGGTCAGTCAGAACAACACGGAAGTCAGGGCAGTGGCGCGAACGGCGTACGCCCATCGGCGCTCTGCAATTCCATCAGGTATTTACGGAAAATTTGCCCGAGCACCTGGGTAGCAAGCTCCAGTTCTTCGCGGGGCATCTTTTCGGTGACTTCGTCGGCGGTGTCCAGGGCCTCTTCGGCGCCGTTGACCGCCGCCATCTTCAGCAGGATGTACGCCTGAACGTTATTGGCCGGCACGCCTTCGCCGTGGAAGAACATGGTGCCGAGTTTGAATTGTGCCTGGGCGTGGCCTTGCAGCGAGGCTTTTTCGAAATAGCTCAGGGCTTGATTGAGGTCGCGCGGCGTGTTTTTGCCTTCGTAGTAGAACTCACCCAACTCGTATTGCGCTTGCGCATCCCCTTCTTCCGACGCTTTCTGGCAGGCGGCGAGCGCCTGTTCCAGGTCTTGCGGCTGGGTATTGAGGGTGCAGCGACCCATCGCTGGGATTAACAACGAGTTGCCGCCTGCTTGTGCGTGCGCGAGCAGGGGCTGAAGAAGCAACAGGCAGCCCAGTGCAAGGGTGCGGCCGGTGCGGTTCATGGGAATCGACTTACCTCTGAAGGGCGCGCGGACCCATCGAGGGATCCAATAAGCGCGCATTATGAAATAAGCAGGGCCAACCTTACAAAGTCTTTACTCGTTTTTCTGCTGCACGGGAAATTTATCGCCCACTTTGCGGGGGATTATTAGCAGATGAGTAGGAAAAATCGTGGGAGCGTAGGCGAAAGCTGACGCTGGCAAGGGCCAGCGTCAGCATTTGAACGTTACTTCAAGGCCGCGAAGGCGCGCTCGGCGGCGTCCAGGGTCAGCTTCAGTTCAGCTTCGCCGTGGGCGATCGAAGTGAAACCGGCTTCGAATGCGCTCGGTGCCAGATACACGCCACCTTCGAGCATCAGGTGGAAGAAGCGGCCGAACAGGGCTGCGTCGCTGGCCATGACGTCATCGAAGGTTACGATGTCGTCGGCACCGCTGAAGTACAGGCCGAACATGCCGCCGGCCTGGGTGGTCACGAACGGAATGCCGGCCGCATCGGCGCGCTGTTGCAGGCCGTCGAGCAGGCGAGTGGTGTAGTCGGTCAGCTCGGCGTGGAAGCCCGGGCGGCTGATCAGGCGCAGGGTGGTCAGGCCGGCGGCCATCGCCAGCGGGTTACCGGACAGCGTACCGGCCTGGTACACCGGGCCCAGCGGGGCGATGCGCTGCATGATTTCGCGCTTGCCGCCGAAGCAGCCGACCGGCATGCCGCCACCGATGATCTTGCCGAAGGTGGTCAGGTCCGGCGTCACGCCGTAGTACGCCTGGGCACCGCCGAGGGCGACACGGAAACCGGTCATCACTTCGTCGAAAATCAGCACCACGCCGTGCTTGTCGCACAGGGTCCGCAGGCCTTCGAGGAAACCCGGTGCCGGCGGCACGCAGTTCATGTTGCCGGCCACTGGCTCGACGATGATGCAGGCCACGTCCTGGCCGACTTCGGCGAGCATGGTTTCTACCGCGTCGATGTCGTTGAACGGCAGGGTCAGGGTGTGTTTGGCGAATGCCGCCGGTACACCGGCCGAGCTCGGTACGCCTTGGGTCAGTGCGCCGGAACCGGCCTTGACCAGCAGGCTGTCGGAGTGACCGTGGTAGCAGCCTTCGAACTTGATGATGCTGTCGCGGCCGGTGAAGCCACGGGCCAGGCGAATGGCGCTCATGGTCGCTTCGGTGCCGGAGCTGACCATGCGCACCATTTCCATCGACGGCACGAGGGAGCAGACCAGGTCGGCCATCTGCGTTTCCATCTCGGTCGGGGCGCCGTAGGACAGGCCGTGCTCAAGCTGTTTGCGCACGGCGTCCAGCACGTCCGGGTGGCTGTGGCCGAGAATCATCGGGCCCCAGGAACCGACGTAATCCACATAGCGCTTGTCGTCTTCGTCGGTGACGTAGGCGCCTTCGGCGTGCTTGAAGAACAGTGGCGTGCCGCCGACGCTCTTGAACGCGCGAACCGGCGAGTTCACGCCACCGGGAATGTGTTTCTGGGCATTGGCAAACAGCGTTTCGGAACGAGACATGATCGGGCTCTCAGACTTTTAGTAATTCATTGAATGCGCGGGCGCGGCGGGTTACTTCAGCCGTGCTCTCGGCGCCAAACAGGCCATGCACCACGGCCAGCAGGTCGACACCATGGGCCACCAGCGGCGCGGCGTTTTCCAGGGTGATGCCGCCGATCGCGCAGATCGGCAGGTGCAGTTTGCTGCGTGCCTGGTCGAGCAGGTCGAGACTGCAGGTCGGGGCGCCGGGTTTGGTGTTGGAATTGAAGAAGCGGCCGAACGCGACGTAGCTGGCGCCTTCTTTGACGGCCTGTTCGGCGAGGTCGAGTTGCGCATGGCAGGTCGAACCGATGATTGCATCGCGACCCAGCAGGGCGCGGGTCGGAGACAATGGACCATCAGTTTGACCCAAGTGCACGCCGACATTCAGGCGTGCGGCCAACTCAGCGTCATCATTGATGATCAACCGGGTGTTGTAGCGTTCGCATAAATCACGCAAGGCTTCGGCTTCGCGCAGACGACGGGCTTCGTCACTGCTCTTGTCGCGGTATTGCAGCAAGGTGACGCCGCCTTCCAGCGCCGCCTCCACGTACTTGAGCAGCTTACCGTCCAGCAAATGGCTGTCGGTAATGGCGTACAGGCCACGTAGTTTCATCGGACAAGCCTCACCGCATTACAAATAGAAGTTACGAGCAGAAATCCAGTGGCAAGCGGCGCGGCACGAACTGGCCTTTGCCTAGTTGCTCGGCATCACGCAGGGTGCGCCATGTGTAGTTAAGCGCGGTCTGCACGGCACTGGCGAGGTTTTCGCCCTGGGCCAGACGACCGGCCAGCGCACTGGCCAGGGTGCAACCGGAACCGTGATAACTGCCCGGCAAACGCTGGCAGGTAAAGGTTTCGCGCAGACCGTCGCGGCTGTACAGGCGATTGTGGATTTCGGTTTCGTCGCCATGGCCGCCGGTGATCAGCAGGTGTTTGACGAACGGCAGGAGTTTTTCTGCGCACTCGTCCGCGGTGCCTTCGGGCAGTTCGGCGAGGATGCGGGCTTCGGGAAGGTTGGGGGTCGCAATGATCGAAAGGGGCAGCAGGCGTTCGCGCATGGCGTAGCCGACCTCGTCCTTGCCCAGGCGTCCGCCGCCGCCAGCGCGCAGCACCGGGTCGCAGACCACCGGCAAGTGCGGGTGCGCCGAAAGCAGTTCGACCACGGTGTCGACCATTTCCAGGGAACCGAGCATGCCCAGTTTGACGGCGGCGACTTCGGAGTCGTTGAGCACGGCATTGGCCTGGGCCAGTACCCACTCACGGTCCAGGACGCGGAAGTCAGTGACATTGACGGTGTCTTGCACGGTCAGGGCGGTGACGGCCGGAGCCGCATGGCAACCCTGTGCGAGCAGGGCTTCGATATCTGCCTGCAAGCCGGCGCCACCACTTGGGTCGTGGCCGGAGAGACAGAGGACAACGGGGCGAGAGCTGTAGATATTCATGGTGCGCGAGCTTACCACCAAACCTGTTTTTCGGGTGTTGTGGCAGTGTGTTTGGTCGATACATTGTGGCGAGGGGGCTTGCCCCCGTTGGGCAGCGAAGCGGCCCCAGTGACCCGTCAGGTTCATCGAGTCGGCTGGTTTTACGACTGCTTCGCAGCCGAACGGGGGCAAGCCCCCTCGCCACAGTGATATTCCTTTCATTGATAATCGTTCGTTGGTGTTGCTGGAACGCCCGTTCTAGAGCCTTTGTAGGAAAAATTTCTGTGGTTCTCATTGGCCATCAACGGCTATGCTAGAGTGGATCCAAACCAATAACAGGTGATACCGGTTTTACGTCTGCTCAAAAGGAATGGGGGGCTTCCTGACAGAACCGGACAGGCCACGCTGGGGCTTCAATGCGCTATTTGCTGATGTTGCTGTTGTGTTTGCCCCTCCTGGCAAACGCCGTCGAGTTCGATGAGTTCACTCAAAGCCTCCCCTTGGGCCGAACCCTGCAGGTCTATGAGGACGCAGGTGGTCAGGCGACCATCGCGGATATCCGTGCGCAAGCGGCGGCCGGCAACTTCAAGCCGCACCACAAAGATACGCTTAACGCCGGGTACTCGCGTTCGGTGTTCTGGCTGAAAATCGACCTGCATTACCGTCCAGCCAATCCGGCGGCGCAAAGGACCTGGCTGCTGGAACTGGCCTATCCGCCCCTCGATCATCTCGATCTCTATTTGCCTGATGCGGCCGGCAACTATCAGTTGGTCAGGCAGACCGGCGATGCCTTGCCCTTCGCCAGCCGCGAGATTCGTCAGAACAACTATCTGTTCGACCTGACGTTCAAGCCGGACCAGGCCGAAACCGTATTCATGCGCTTGCAAAGCGAAGGCTCGATCCAGGCGCCGGTAACCTTGTGGTCGAGCACCGCCTACCTCGAAGAGCAGCCCGTGCGCCTCTACGTACTGGGGCTGATCTACGGCGTACTGCTGGGGATGCTGGTCTACAACCTGTTCATCTACCTCAGCGTGCGCGACACCAGTTACCTCTACTACATCTTTTATATCGCCTCGTTCGGCTTGTATCAGCTGTCGGTAAACGGTGCGGCCGTGCAGTATTTCTGGCCGGACAATCCGTGGTGGGCTAACGCTGCGACGCCGTTTTTCATCGGCTGTGCGGGGCTGTTCGGCAGTCAGTTCGCCCGCAGTTTCCTGCAGATGGCTACCCACAGTCGCTGGCTTGACCGCTTGTTGCTGGCGCTGGTTGCCTTCAGTGGGCTGGTGATCGGCCTGTCATTGATGACCAGCTATGCCCTGACCTTGCGCCTGGCCACGGCCCTGGCGCTGACATTCACCGTGGTGATTTTTGCCGCCGGGATCTTTGCCTGGCTGCGGGGCCTGCGGGTGGCGCGGTATTTCATCATTGCCTGGTCGGCGTTTTTACTCGGTGGCATCGTCAATACGCTGATGGTGCTTGGATACCTGCCGAACGTGTTCCTGACCATGTATTCCAGTCAGATCGGCTCGGCCATCGAAGTGGCGTTGCTGTCCCTGGCGCTGGCCGACCGCATCAACGCGATGCGCGAGCAGCAGGCTCAAACCCTGTTCGACGCCAGCCAGAAGCTTGAAGTCCTCAACCAGCAACTGGCTCACAGTAACAAGCTCAAGGACGAGTTCCTTGCCACCCTGACCCACGAATTGCGCACGCCCATGAATGGTGTGATCGGTTCACTGGAGCTTATGCAGACGGTCGAGATGGACCAGGAACTCGAGTACTACCAGCAGACGGCTTCGGGGTCGGCGCGGGACATGATGCGCATGGTCAACGGCATCCTCACCCTCACCGAACTGCAGGCCGGCAAACTCAAGGCCTCGGCCGACACCTTCAGCTTGCGTGGCGTGGTCGAGGCACTGCGCACGCAGTTCGAGGGCAACGCATCGAGCAAGTCGCTGGACTTCAAGGTCGATGTCGCGCCAGGTGTGCCGGATCGCTTGCTCGGCGACAACGTCAAGATCGCGCAGTGCCTGGAATGCCTGCTGGATAACGCCATCAAATTCACAAAGGTCGGCGGTCTGGCGCTACGGGTGACCGGCAAGACCATCGAGCCCGACCGGCTGGCGTTGACCTTTGCGGTGATCGACACGGGCATTGGTTTCACCGATCTAGGGGAGGCCACGATGTATCAACGGTTCTTCCAGCTCGATGGCTCGATGACCCGTGAATACGGTGGCCTGGGGGTTGGCCTGGCGATTTGCCGACAGTTGGTCGAATTGCTCGGTGGGCGACTGACTCATCGCTCCGAGCCAGGGCGCGGCAGCCGGTTTCAGCTGGATGTGGAAGTCGGGTTGCCGGCGGCCGAACGTCCGGTGACGCCGTTGATGACCCGGGATTTTCCGCGCCTGCGCTTGCCCCAGGATTGTGCCGTGCTGTTGGTGGATGACAACGGCATCAGCCAGTTGGTGATGCGCGGCATGTTGCTCAAGCTGGGCTTTCGCGTACGTACGGCCAACAGCGTCGATGTCGCGCTCGATCTGTTGCAACGCGAAGTGTTTGACGCAGTGCTGGTCGATTGTCAGTTGCCGCTGCCGGACGGTGAGTCGGTGTGCTGCCGGATCCGCGCGTTACCCGGTTATGCCGAGCTGCCGTTGTTCATGATCGCCCTGAGCGGTGACCGAGAACGCTGCCCGACCGGCGCAGTGATTGATCACTTGAGCAAACCGGTGAAATTCGAAGACTTGCAGGCCGCGCTCTACCGCCGTGTGCTCTGCCCGAAACAGGGCGAAAGCGCCGACAGTTAGGCGTATATGACACTTTGATCGGCCGAGGGGCGGTGCTTAACTGAAGTCCCTTGGCCGACCAAAGGAGCCCTGTCATGAACCTGCATCAGTTCGCCGAAACCCACGAAGTCACCAACCAGCCACCGTCACTGGACGGCGCCAACCTGTACCGCATTGACTTGCCGTTGCAGGAATGGTCGCGGCGCTTCGGGGCCGGTTGGGCCGAATCGCGGATCGACGCCTATGGCGCGCTGGCCGGTGGCCCGTTGATGGAAGCCGGGTTCCTGGCCAATCAGAACAAGCCGGTGTTCAACAGCCATGACCGGTTTGGTCATCGCATTGATCTGGTGGAGTTTCATCCGGCCTACCATCAATTAATGCGCACGGCGGTCGAACATGGCCTGACCTCGCTGCCCTGGGCGCACCCGCAGGACGGCGCCCATGTCGCCCGCGCATCCATGACCTATCTGCACAGCCAGGCCGAGGCCGGCAGTGGATGCCCGCTGACCATGACCTTCGCCAGCGTTCCGGCCATGCGCCTGCAACCGGACCTGGCGCAAAAGTGGCTGCCGAAAATCCTCGCCACCGAATACGACCCGCGCAATGTCGGCATGGTCCACAAGCCCGGAGTCACCATCGGCATGGCCATGACCGAGAAGCAGGGCGGTACCGACGTGCGGGCCAATACCACCAAGGCCTATCCGGTCGGCGCCAGCGGTCCGGGCCAGGCCTATGAACTTGTGGGGCACAAGTGGTTTTGCTCGGCGCCGATGTGCGACGCCTTCCTGACACTGGCGCAGACCGACAAGGGCCTGACCTGTTTCCTGTTGCCGCGCCATCGTCCGGACGACACGCGCAATCAGTTCTATATCCAGCGCCTGAAGAACAAGCTCGGCAACTGCTCCAACGCTTCCAGCGAAGTGGAGTTCCGTGGAGCATTGGCGTGGATGGTCGGTGAAGAGGGCCGTGGCGTTCCGACGATCATCGAAATGGTCGCCATGACCCGCTTCGATTGCATGGTCGGTTCCAGTTCGCTGATGCGTCAGGCGCTGACCCAGGCCAGCCATCACTGCGCTCACCGATCGGTTGGCGGCAAACTGCTCAGCGAACAGCCGTTGATGCAGAACGTGCTGGCGGATCTGGCGCTGGAAAGCGAAGCGGCCCTGGCGTTGAGCCTGCGCATGGGCCGGGCGCTGGATCATCTGGATGATTCGCAGGAAGCCAAATTCGCCCGCCTGGTGACGGCGGTGGGCAAGTACTGGATCTGCAAACGGGCGCCGGCGATGATCAACGAAGCGGCCGAATGCATGGGCGGCGCGGGTTATGTCGAAGACAGCATCCTGCCGCGGCTTTACCGCGAGGCGCCGGTGAATTCGACCTGGGAAGGCTCCGGTAACGTGCAGTGCCTCGACGTGCTGCGTGCCCTGTCGAAAGAACCAGGCGTGCTCGATGCGCTGTTCAGCGAGTTGGGCGATGGCCATGGCGACAAGCGCCTGGCTGCGCACATCCATCAATTGCAGGTGGCCTTCAAGGACACCAGCGACATCCAGTACCGCGCCCGGCAACTGACTGAAGACATTGCCCTGGGACTGCAGGCGAAGCTGTTGCTGGAAGCCGGTAATGCGGTGGTCAGTGATGCCTTCATCGCCAGTCGTCTGGATGGCGGCGGCCGAGTGTATGGCGCGTTACCACGAGGCCTGGACGTGGAAGCGATTGTCGCCCGTTCGACTCCGCAGGGCTTCTGATCAGCGCCGTAAACTCCTGTGGGAGCGAGCTTGCTCGCGATGACGGATCAACATTCAACAGTGATGTTGACTGATGCGCCGCTATCGCGAGCAAGCTCGCTCCCACAGTTGTTCTCTGTACTCAGTCAATGCCACTGTTCCCGTGAAGCGACGATGCAGGCAAGATGAAGGTCTGCAAGTCAGAACACAGGATGCTGATCGTGACCGAAGCTTTTATTGTCGTTCAAACCGCCGAGCAAGCCGTGGATCGGCTTGCACTCTTGCACAATCGTGCAACCACCGCGCTGAGCCAGGCGCTCAAGCGCTACCTCAAGGATCGCGTCGAGCCCGATGCAGAACAGCGCTCGATGTTCCGCTATCCCGAATTGCGCCTGACCTATCACTGCCAGGGCGAAGTCCCGCAGACCACCCGTGCCTACGCCAAGGTCCAGCTGCCGGGCACCTACAGCGTCACCGTCACCCATCCCTCGGCTTTCCGTAAATACCTGCTGGAACAGCTCGTTCCGCTGATGCACGACTTCACCGTGACCGTGGAAGTCGGTGTCAGCCAGCAGAACATCCCGTATCCGTATGTGGTCGAGCAGGGCGATGAGCTGGCGGGTTCCGGTGTCACTGCCCCCGTGCTGGCGCGGGTGTTCCCGAGTACCGACCTGTCGGCGGCGACCGACGGCATTGCCGACGGTCTGTACGATTGGGAAAACACCGATCCGCTGCCGCTGGCGCTGTTCGATGCCGCGCGGGTGGATTTCTCCCTGCGCCGACTGGTGCATTACACCGGCAGCGACTGGCGGCATGTGCAGCCGTGGATTCTGCTGACCAACTATCACCGCTACGTCGATCAGTTCATCGTCCATGGTCTGGAGCAACTGCGCAACGACCCGCGTTTCGTGCGCATGGTGCTGCCGGGCAACGTGATCATCGAAAAGAGCATGGATCACGGCGAAGCCTCGGCGATTGCCGCCGGGGTGGTCTGGCACCGCTACCAGATGCCGGCCTATCACCTGATTGCCAGCGATGGCCACGGCGTGACCCTGGTGAACATCGGTGTCGGCCCGTCCAACGCCAAGAACATCACCGACCACCTGGCCGTGCTGCGCCCGCACTGCTGGCTGATGATCGGTCACTGCGGCGGCCTGCGTCAGTCGCAGACCATTGGCGACTACGTGCTGGCCCACGCCTACATGCGTCGCGACGGGATTCTCGACCGGGTGGTGCCACCGAACATTCCGATTCCAGCCCTGGCCGAAGTGCAGATGGCGCTTCAGCAAGCGGCGGCCAACGTCACCGGCGAGAAGGGCGACGAACTGAAGAAACGCCTGCGTACCGGCACCGTGCTGACCTACGACGACCGTAACTGGGAGCTGCGCTGGGCGCAGGAACGGCCGCTGATCAACCTGTCCCGCGCCGTGGCGGTGGACATGGAAAGCGGCACCATTGCCGCGCAGGGTTATCGCTTGCGAGTGCCGTACGGCACGTTGCTGTGCGTCTCGGACAAGCCGCTGCACAGCGAAATCAAGTTGCCGGGCTCGGCCAACGCTTTCTATGAGCGCGCGGTCAGCCAGCACCTGAAGATCGGTATCGAGGCGGTGGATCTGTTGCGCACCGAACTCAACTCACTGCACTCGCGCAAACTGCGCAGCTTCGACGAGCCGCCGTTCCGCTAACGGTTTGTCATGGTCATTTGGCGGTCAGGGCACTAGCATTAGCAGCCCTGACCGTTAGATGTTGTTTTGCCCATGTCGCGTCCATCTCGTCCACCTTCCCGTCGCCCCGGCGCGAAACCATCCCCATCAGCCCCGCGCCGTGTCGCCAAGGCGCCACCAGCCGAGCCGAAGCTGATCCTGTTCAACAAACCTTTCGATGTGCTGACGCAATTCAGCGACGGCGAAGGGCGCGCGACCCTCAAGGATTACATCGATGTGCCGGGAATCTATCCGGCCGGACGACTGGACCGCGACAGCGAAGGCTTGTTGCTACTGACCAACGACGGCCAGCTTCAGGCGCGGATCGCCGACCCGAAACACAAGCTGGCCAAGACCTATTGGGTGCAGGTCGAGGGCGAGCCGAACACCGAACAGTTGCAGCGCTTGCGCGACGGCGTCGAATTGAATGACGGCATGACCTTGCCCGCCGAGGCACGGCAACTGGACGAGCCTGAGCTGTGGCCACGCAATCCACCGGTTCGCTTTCGTAAAAGCGTGCCGACCAGCTGGCTGGAGTTGGTGATTCGCGAAGGGCGCAACCGGCAGGTGCGGCGCATGACCGCTGCGGTCGGGTTGCCGACCTTGCGCCTGGTGCGAGTCAGGATCGGCGACTGGACGATCGAAGGGCTCGATCAGGGGCAGTGGAAAGAAGTACCGGCGCGCTTATAAAGTGCCGGATTCGATCAGGCCGATGACCACACTTTTGATCACGAATGCAGCAACACCAAGGCCGAGCACGAAGAACAGAATGAACGAGCCAAAGCGCCCGGCCTTGGACTTCTTCGCCAGATCCCAGACGATGAAACCCATGAAAATGATCAGGATCGTGACCAGTCCGGTCATCATCCACTCTTCGAATACTGCAGGATCCATCGAACATCTCCAGCACAGGCGAGGCTAAAAGGGCGCGGCGAGTATACGCCGCACTGGCTTCGTGCAGTATTGACCTGCGTCGGTGTGTCGCAGTCATTCGTCGCCTGTGCCGGCCCCATCGCGAGCAAGCTCGCTCCCACAAAGTTTTGTGTTGACCGCAGTATCGTGATCCATACAAAACCTGTGGGAGCGAGCTTGCTCGCGATGGCGTCCTCAGCTGCGCAGATGAGTCAAAGGCAGTTCGGTGCTATTCAACACCTGATTCAACACAAAACTCGAGCGCACGCTGGTCACGCCTTCAATCCGCGTCAGATGCCCCAGCAGCAGTTTCTGGTAGTGATCCATGTCCGGCACCACGACCTTGAGCTGATAGTCGGCATCCATCCCGGTCACCAGGCTGCATTCGAGCACTTGGGGCAGGGTGCGGATGGCCGCTTCGAAGTTCTCGAAACGCTCCGGCGTGTGACGGTCCATGCCGATCAGCACGTAAGCGGTCAGGCTCAGGCCGAGCATCTTGCGGTCGAGCAGGGCGACCTGGCGGGAAATGTAACCGTCGTCTTCCAGTTGCTTGACCCGCCGCGAGCACGGCGAAGGCGACAGGCCGATGCGCTCGGCCAGCTCCTGGTTGGAGATGCGTGCGTCGCGCTGCAATTCCGCCAGAATACTCAGGTCGTAACGGTCGAGCTTGCTCATCAATCGGTCCTTTGTCGTAACTATTGCGGAGGATTATGTATCTAGGGTTAAAAATTGCGCAAGTGATGTTTAATTCAGCAATCTTCGCAATCCTCTGCCGGCGCTCCCGGCCTATTCTTATCACCAGAATCACTGCTCGGACAAACAGTCCAGTGCGGCTCGCCGAATCAGGCCCGCCGCGGTCGCCACCCCCACCGGGGATGTGCCGGCCCCCGAGCTACACACTGTCCAGAAGACGGCGTGAGGTGAGCCGACGCCACAAGTGTCGAGCCAGGACGAAGTTCTCTAAAGGGAGGCCGACGGGTCTCCCTTTTTTCTTGCGTGGAATTTGACCCGCTGGCCTCAATAAATAAGTTGCGTGACAGATAACCTGTCGCAGAACCGGCCAGCGCTTTCCCAGTCTTAAGTACAGGCCCTTGCCCGCAATGAGGTAAAGCATGAAATCGCGCATCTGGCGTTTGGCCGGTGTTGGTTTGTTGTGTGTCAGTGTCTCGGTGCAAGCGATGGCCGATGAGCCGCAAAACCGTGGCCATGATGGCGGGCAACGCGGCCAGGGTGGGCATCAGGGCGATAACCAGGGCCGTGGTGGCGGTGACCAGCCGCATCCGCAAAACGGCCAGCAGCAGAATCAGCCCCGGGCGCAGAACAAGGACAACCGCCAGAAAGAGCACGGCGCCCAGAATCAACGTCAGGACAATGACCAGAGGCAGAGCCGTCCAGCACCGGATTTCAACAGCCAGGTGCGCTCGCCGCCGCCACCGCCGCAGATGCCGGCCACTGACATGCCAATCCAGCCCCGGCCCGACACCGTGCGCCAGACCCAGGAGCCGCAGCGCGGTTACTACCAGGACCAGCCACGTCGCAACGATGACAAACAGCGCTGGAGTGGTTACACCGTCGCACCGTCCTATGACAATCACGGGCAGGGGCGCCCGAGTGGGCGCGGCAACGGCTGGGGGCCTGGCCCCAGGTATCGTCCCGGTCATGTGATCGACCGCTTTCCCGAGCGCGACTACCGCGTGCCTTACCGTGGCATGGATTACTTCTATTCCGGTGGCTACTGGTATCGCCCGCTGGGCCCGCGTTACGTGGTGGTGCAGCCACCGCGCGGGATTCGTGTCAGGTACCTGCCCGATTACGCCGAGCAGGTATGGATCGGCGGGGCGCTGCTGTTCCTGGCGGCCGGTTCCTATTACGCCTATCAGCAAAGCACTCAGGACTACGTCGTGGTCGAACCGCCGGTTGGCCAACCGCAACCACCCGCTGGCAACAGCGGTTATGACGTGGAGGCGTATCCAGCCAACGGGCAGTCGCCGGAGCAGGTCAGTCGGGACGGTTACGAGTGTTATCAATACGCGGTGCAGCAGAGTGGTTTCGATCCACGAACCGCCACCTACCAGCCAGACCCGTCGGTGGTGCAAGCCTACCGACAGGCCCAGGGCAACTGCCTGAGCAGTCGCGGCTATCAGGTGACTTACTGATCCCGCGCGGCTTTCACCACTTCCTGAGGGTCGGCGTGCACCAGCACTTCGGCCCGCGGGTAGGCGGTGTGAATGGCGGCGGCAGCCTGATCGCTGATGCCATGGGCAACGGATAGCGTCAGCTCCCCCGGCAGCTCCAGATGCAACTGCACAAACCACTGGTTGCCGGAGATCCGCGTGCGCAGGTCATGGGCACCCAATACGCCGGGGACGCTGCACGCCAATTCCAGCATGTGCTGGCTGACCTCCGGCGGCAGTTCTTCATCCATCAACACGGCGAAGCTCTCCCGGGCGATCTGCACCGCGCTCCACAGAATGTAGACGGCGATTCCCAGGCCGAACCAGGGGTCGACCTGATGCAGTCCAAACCCGGCCAACACCAGCGCGATCAGAATGCTGCCGTTGAGCAGCATGTCCGAGCGGTAGTGCAGGGAGTCGGCGCGCACCGCGTTGGAGCCGGTGGCCTTGACCACCCGATGTTGAAACATCAACAACGCCAGGGTCAGCACGAGGGAAAACACAATCACGCCGATACTGATCCACGGTGCGCCCACGGGCTCGGGATGCTTCAACCGATCGTAGGCCTGCAACGCGATCAGTACCGCACTGCCGCCGATGAACAACGCCTGGGCCATGCCCGCCAATGACTCGGCCTTGCCGTGCCCGTAGCGATGATCATTGTCGGCGGGGCGCAGGGCGTAATGCACCGCCAGCAGGTTGAGCAATGACGTGACGCCGTCGAGTGTCGAGTCGGTGAGCCCGGCGAGCATGCTCACCGAGCCGCTCAACCACCAGGCGATGGCTTTGGCGACGATCAGGATGCATGCCACCGCCACCGAGGCACGGGTCGCCAGCCGCAGCAGGCGGGCGTGTTCGGAGCTGGAGGTCATAGGGGCCATCGTTCCTTGAAGAGTCCTTTCGCGCGTAGGGATTTACGCGGCGGGTTGCAGGCCGAACATCGCCAGTTGCTGGGCGTTGCCTTTGCTCTGGATCAGGCGTGGATCGTCCAGCGGGAAGCTGCGACCCAGTTCGCTTTCCAGAATAGTCTGCAACTTGCGGTTATCGACTTTGCCGTCGGCGCCGATGGCTTCCTTGAGTTTTTCCGGTGCAACTTGTGCGGTCTCTCCCGGCGCGTAGTAAATCGCGCCGGTGGCGAAGTCCACGGCAAACGCAATCAGGCCGGGAATGATGTAGAACAGCAGGCCCACGGCGTCGAGCGCGGCGATGGCCGGGTCGATCTTGCCTTCGATCTGGCCACGGCGATCCGGGTAGAAGATCGAACCGCAGGCGGTCACCTGAGTCAGCAAGGTTGCGACCAGAACACCGCCAATCAGGCGAAAGGGAGCACGCATATGAAATCTCCTGAGTAATCTCGAAACGAAACGTCGTCGGTATGAATTAAGACCCTGACGAACGCCTTGCAGTTCGCCGTTATACTCGCCGCTCTGTTTGGGAGCCAGCATGATTTCTTTGCCGATCGATGAAGTTTTACCCGCCTTGCGTGAAGCCCTCGCTACACGCCACGAAGCCGTGCTCGAAGCGCCGCCCGGCGCCGGTAAAACCACCCGCGTGCCTTTGGCCTTGCTCAACGAACCGTGGCTGGCCGGGCAGACCATCCTGATGCTTGAACCCCGCCGGTTGGCGGCGCGGGCGGCGGCGGAGCGGCTGGCCAGTGAACTGGGGGAGAAGGTCGGCGAAACCGTGGGCTATCGCATTCGGCTCGACAGCAAGGTCGGTCCCAACACCCGCATTGAAGTGGTCACCGAAGGCATCCTCACCCGGCGTTTGCAGGACGACCCGGCGCTTGAGGGCGTGGGCCTGCTGATCTTCGACGAATTTCATGAACGCAGTCTCGACGCGGATCTGGCGCTGGCCCTGAGCCTCAATGGCCGGGAACTGTTCCGTGACGATCAGCCGCTGAAAATCCTCTTGATGTCCGCCACGCTCGAAGGCGAACGCTTGGCCGGGTTGCTCGACGACGCGCCGATTCTGCGCAGCGAAGGGCGCATGTTCCCGGTGGCGATGCGCTGGGGCCGACCGTTCCAGTCCGGTGAATTCATCGAGCCGCGTCTGGTGCAGACCATTCTTGAAGCCTTGAACGACGAAACCGGCAGTGTGTTGGTGTTCCTGCCGGGGCAGGCGGAAATCCGACGTGTGCATCAGCAACTGGCCGATGCCTTGGGCGAAAACACTCAGGTTCTACTGTGCCCATTGCACGGTGAACTGGACCTCGCCGCGCAACGGGCAGCCATCGATCCGGCACCGGCGGGCAAGCGCAAAGTGGTGCTGGCCACCAACATCGCCGAAACCAGCCTGACCATCAATGGCGTGCGCGTGGTGATCGATGCGGGGCTGGCTAGGGTGCCGCGCTTCGACCCCGGCAGCGGCATGACCCGTCTCGACACCCAGCGCATTTCCAAGGCCAGCGCAACCCAGCGCGCGGGCCGGGCCGGGCGCCTGGAGCCGGGCGTGTGTTATCGCTTGTGGTCCCAGGATCAGCACGAGCAACTGGCGGCCTATGGCAGTGCGGAAATCCTTTCGGCGGACCTCGCCGGGCTGGCCTTGCAACTGGGACGTTGGGGCGTAAAACCCGAACAGTTGGTGTGGCTCGACGTGCCGCCTGCCGCCGCCTATGCACAGGCTCAAGATTTGCTGGAACGCCTCGGAGCGTTGGATGGCGAAACGCTGACCCGTCACGGTCAGGCCATGGCCGAACTGCCGGCGCATCCGCGCATCGCGCATTTGCTGTTGCGCGGCCAGGCGCTGGGACTGGCGGACATGGCCTGCGACGTCGCGGCACTGCTCGGCGAGCGCGATATCTTGCGCGGCGCCGGGGCGGACTTGCACAGCCGACTGGTATTGCTGTCTGGCGAAGAACGCGCCGCACGGGGTGCCCAGGGTGGGGTGCAGCGCGCACGGCAACTGGCGCGGCAGTATCGTGGTTACCTACGGGGCAAAGCAGCGGAGCCGGTCAGCGATCCAGATCACCCGCGCTGGCTCGGCGCATTGCTGGCGCTGGCCTATCCCGACCGGGTCGCTCAGCAACGGCGCGCCGGTGGTGCGGAATATCGCTTGGCCAACGGACGTGCCGCACTGTTCGCCGAGGCCGATAGCCTGATGAAGCAGCCGTGGCTGGTGATCGCCGATCTGGGCAGTCGCCAGGGCCAGCGTGAAGAGCGGATTTATCTGGCGACGGATTTCGATCCGGCACTCTTCGATTCAGTGCTGGCCGAGCAGGTTCGCTGCGTCGATCAACTGGATTGGGATGAACGTGAAGGCGTACTGCGGGCCGAGCGTCAGCGCAAGGTTGGTGAACTGATCCTCAGTCGTGAACCGCTGACCGGTCTCGATGAAACCGCCCGCAGCCAGGCGCTGGTCAACCTGGTGCGGCGCAAAGGGCTGGAGTTGTTGCCGTGGACCCCGGAGTTGCGTCAGTGGCAGGCGCGGGTCGCCTTGTTGCGGCAACTGGACTTGGCCAGCAAGGGCGAAAGCGAATGGCCGGATGTCAGCGACGCAGCGTTGCTCAAAAGACTTGAGCACTGGTTGATGCCTTATCTGGGCAAAGTCTCGCGACTCAGTCACTTCGCAAATCTCGACCTGTCGAGCATCGTCCACAACCTGCTGCCGTGGCCGCTGCCACAACGCTTGGACGAGCTGGCGCCCCATCATTTGAGCGTGCCGTCAGGCTCGTCGATTCGTCTGGATTACAGCGAACAGCCGCCGATTCTCGCGGTGCGCTTGCAGGAGTTGTTCGGCCTGGCCGAGACCCCGCGCATTGCCGGGGGGCGGCAGGTGGTCAAACTGCATCTGTTGTCCCCGGCGCGGCGGCCGGTGCAGGTAACGCAGGACCTGGCCAACTTCTGGCGCAGCACCTACGCCGAAGTGAAGAAGGATTTGAAGGGGCGTTATCCGAAGCATTATTGGCCGGATGATCCGCTGGTGGCCGAAGCAACTGCGCGGATCAAACCCCGTAAATAACGGTTAACACCGGACTCTGTGGCGAGGGGGCTTGCCCCCGTTGGACTGCGCAGCAGGCCCTGCTTTTCAGGTGAAGAGTTGGGGCCGCTGCGCGACCCAACGGGGGCAAGCCCCCTCGCCACATGAAGTTACTGCGATCTTTCGGATTTGGCGGTGAGCTGTTCGCGGCAGTAGTCCGCAAACAACTGCGCCGGTTTGGTCAGTTGCCCGCGTTTGAGCCACGCCGCCACCAGTCCCGAACCGGTGACGTCTTCAGCGATGTCCACGCACACCACTTTCTGCCCGTCGTAGGTGCACTCCGAATGCGGTTTGGTCACCAGGATCGAGAACCCGAACCCCTGGCCAACCATGCCCCGCACCATCTCGATCGATGGCGAGCTGAAGGCGATGCGTGGCGTCAGGCCCAGCTCATCGAACAGGCTGACGAAGTAGGTCCGACTCGGCTGCACGTCCAGAAGAATCATTGGCTCCAGGCACAGGTCCCGCAGCGACACCTGTGCCTGCTGGGCAAAACGGTGATCGGCTGGCAGCAGCGCGTAAGGTCGTTGCGCCGGCATCAGCGGTTCGGTCTCGATGGTGCCGTCCAGATCGTGCTCGTAAAGGATCGCCAGGTCGAAAGCGCCGGAGGTCAGGCCCTGCACCAGCTCTTGTTGCTCGCCGTCGCGGATGCGGATTTCCACCCCCGGATACAACGCCGAAAATCCGGCGATCAATTGCGGCAGGTATAGCGGCGCGACGGTTTCGAAGCAGCCGATATCGATCTGCCCGGAGACCACATCGTTGTCGGCCAGGGCGTTCTGTTCGAACTCCTTGGCCATGCGCAGCAGTTCCTGGGCCTTGCGGTAGAAGCGTGCACCACTGGGGGTCAATGACACGCCCTGTGCATGGTGACGAATCAGCAGCTGCACGCCGAAGCTGTCTTCCAGACCTTTGATGGCCGTGGAGATCGAGGGCTGGGCGATGTACAGCTTGCGCGAGGCCTCGGCGACGCTGCCGCACTCGACGGTGGTGATGAAGTATTTCAGTTGACGCAGATTGTAGGCAGCCACAGCGAACCTCGGGGGGAGAACGGATCAGGCATCCTGGCAATTTGCGCGCCACCCCTATCCGCTCGGGTAGCGATTTGTTGTGGTTGAACAATAACCACATGCTGCGCCAGAAGGGAGATTGGCTACGTAGTTTTTTCTTGGCCTGCGAACACATTTTTACTGGTTTTCCACCGCTTGGGCCTGAGCGACTATCCAATACACAAGAATGTCCTCTGGAGCATCTGAACGTGTTCGAGCTTGAGTATTGGCAACGCAAGGCCGCTTCCGTGCGGTTTCCCGACCAGGCCATGATCGACGGCCAGTGCCGCCCGGCGCAGTCGGGGCAGACTTTCGCCGCGATCAACCCCGCCACCGGCCAATGCCTGGCCAACGTTGCCGCCTGCGGCGAAGAAGACGTGAACTCGGCGGTACACAATGCGCGGCAGGTTTTCGAGGCAGGCACCTGGGCTGCGCGCTCACCGACCGAACGCAAGCAAGTGCTGTTGCGCCTGGCTGACTTGATCCTCGAAAACCGTGAAGAACTGGCGCTGCTCGATTCGCTGAACATGGGCAAGCCCGTCGCCGATGCCTACAACATCGACGTGCCGGGTGCCGCGGGAGTGTTCCGCTGGTACGCCGAAAGCCTCGACAAACTCTACGATCAGGTCGCGCCGAGTGCGCAGAACGTGCTGGCAACCATTACTCGCGAAGCCCTGGGCGTGGTGGCTGCGGTGGTGCCGTGGAATTTCCCTCTGGACATGGCAGCGTGGAAACTCGCCCCGGCCCTTGCCGCCGGTAACTCGGTGATCCTCAAGCCGGCCGAACAGTCGCCGTTTTCCGCCCTGCGCCTGGCTGAGCTGGCGCTGGAAGCCGGTGTACCTGCGGGTGTGCTGAACGTGCTGCCGGGGCTCGGCGAGCAGACCGGCAAGGCCCTCGGCCTGCACCCGGGCGTCGATTGCCTGGTGTTCACCGGCTCCACCGAAGTCGGCAAATACTTCATGCAGTACTCGGCCCAGTCGAACCTCAAGCAGGTGTGGCTTGAGTGCGGCGGCAAGAGCGCCAACCTGGTGTTTGCCGATTGTCAGGATCTGGACCTGGCGGCCGAGAAAGCCGCGTTCGGTATCTTCTTCAATCAGGGCGAAGTCTGCTCGGCCAACTCGCGGTTGCTGGTGCAGCGCTCGATCCATGACGAGTTTGTCGAACGCCTCAAAGCCCAGGCTGAACGCTGGTTGCCGGGCGATCCGCTGGACCCGTCGAGCGCCGCCGGGGCCATCGTCGACAGCCGTCAGACCGCGCGCATCATGAAGTTCATCCAACAGGCCGAACAGCAAGGCGCGACCAGGATCTGTGGCGGTCGGCAGTCGATCTTCAACGGCTCGGACAACTTCATCCAGCCGACGATTTTCACCGGCGTGACGCCGGACATGCCGCTGTTTCGCGATGAAGTATTCGGCCCGGTGCTGGCGATTACGGCATTCGACGACGAAGCCCACGCCCTGCAATTGGCCAACGACAGCGTCTACGGTCTGGCGGCTTCGCTGTGGACCGACGACCTCAACCGCGCCCACCGTGTGGCGCGACAATTGCGGGCCGGTACGGTGTCGGTCAACAGCGTCGATGCGCTGGACGTGACCGTGCCTTTTGGCGGTGGCAAGCAGTCGGGTTTCGGCCGCGACCTGTCCCTGCATTCATTCGATAAATACACCCAGTTGAAGACCACCTGGTTTCAATTGCGCTGATAACAAAACGGAGAACTGGCGATGACCACACCACGTGATACCCGCGACTACCAGGCCGCCGACGCTGCGCACCACATCCATGCGTTCGTCGATCAGAAAGCCCTCAATGACGAGGGGCCACGGGTGATGGTCCGTGGCGAGCGCCTGCACCTGTGGGACAACGATGGCCGGCGTTACCTCGACGGCATGTCCGGGTTGTGGTGCACCAACCTCGGTTACGGGCGCAAGGACCTGGCCGCCGCGGCAAGCCAGCAGCTGGAACAGCTGCCGTACTACAACATGTTTTTCCACACCACCCACCCGCAGGTGATCGAGCTGTCCGAGCTGCTGTTCAGCCTGCTGCCGGCTCACTACAGCCACGCGATCTACACCAACTCCGGCTCTGAAGCCAACGAGGTGTTGATCCGCACGGTGCGTCGTTACTGGCAGGTGCTCGGCAAGCCCGAGAAGAAAATCATGATCGGCCGCTGGAACGGTTACCACGGTTCGACCCTGGCCGCGACGGCGCTGGGCGGCATGAAGTTCATGCACGAAATGGGCGGCATGATTCCGGACATCGAGCACATCGACGAGCCGTACTTCTTCGCCCACGAAGGCAACCTGACCCCGGCCGAATTCGGTCTGCGCGCGGCTCAGCAACTGGAAGCGAAGATCCTCGAACTGGGGGCTGACAAGGTCGCGGGTTTTATCGCCGAACCGTTCCAGGGCGCCGGCGGCATGATCTTCCCGCCGGAAAGCTACTGGCCGGAAATCCAGCGCATCTGCCGCAAGTACGATGTGCTGCTGTGCGCCGATGAGGTGATCGGTGGCTTCGGTCGCACCGGCGAATGGTTCGCCCACGAGTACTTCGGGTTCGAGCCGGACACCCTGTCCATCGCCAAGGGCCTGACCTCGGGCTACATCCCCATGGGCGGCTTGATCCTGTCGAAGAAAATGGCCTCGGTGCTGGTGGAGCAGGGCGGTGTGTTTGCCCACGGCCTGACCTATTCCGGGCACCCGGTGGCGGCGGCGGTGGCGATTGCCAACCTCAAGGCCTTGCGCGATGAAGGCGTGGTGACGCGGGTCAAGGACGACATCGGCCCGTACCTGCAGCAGTGCCTGCGCGAAGTGTTCGGCAAGCACCCGCTGGTGGGTGACATCCAGGGCACCGGCATGGTTGCGGCGCTGCAACTGGCCGAAGACAAAACCAGCCGCAAGCGTTTTGCCAATGAGAACGACATTGCGTGGCGCTGCCGTACGATCGGTTTTGAAGAGGGCGTGATCATTCGCTCGACCTTAGGCCGGATGATCATGGCACCGGCGTTGATTGCCAGCCGTGAGGAGATTGATGAGCTGATCAGCAAGACCCTGAAAGCGGTGGATCGTACGGCGCAGGAGTACGGCCGGCTCTGACATTTGTAGCGTTCTTGCGGGCCTCTTCGCGGGCAAGCCCGCTCCCACAGGTTATGTGTAATGCCCAAATATTGCGGCTGGCACAAACCCTGTGGGAGCGAGCTTGCTCGCGATAGCTATTGCTCAAACAACACATTTCCCAAGTCTTGCTCCCACCCTGTGCATCCCCGCCCACAGCGCCCTTTCGCGGTGCGCGCTAACGAGTTTTTTCATCGTTCGCATCCACATATTTCCTCATTTTCCTAATCCCGCCCTTGGGCCAACATCGATCTCGCCAGCCCGCCGAATGCTGCCCACCGAAGGGTCCCCGAGAGACCACAGGTTGCAGCCGATTCAGGGCTCGCCGTACTGCCCATGACAAAACTAAATCAACAGCTTTGGGAGTGCTCCATGATCAAGTCCTTGCTTACCCGCGTTGCCCATCCACTGGCGGTCACCGCCATCGCCGCGACGGTCGCCACCAGCGCCCAGGCCGGCACCCTGTCCATCGGTCATACCACCTGGGTCGGCTACGGCACCCTGTACCTGGCCAAGGACCTTGGCTACTTCAAGGAAAACGGTTTGACCGTCGAATTGCCGGTGGTCGAGGAGGCGGCGATGTACATGGCCGCACAAGCCTCCGGCGAGTTGTCCGGCTCGGCGTCGACCATCGACGAGGTGCTCAAGTACCGTCCGCAATTCTGCTTCAAGGCCGTGGCCGCGCTGGACGACAGCCATGGTGGCGACGGCGTGCTGGTGGGCAAGGACGTCAAGAGCCTGCAGGAACTCAAGGGCAAGGCCGTTGCGGTCAACGAAGGTTCGACCTCGCAGTTCTGGTTGTCCTATCTACTGAAAAAACACGGCATGAGCATGAGCGACATCACCGTGCAGAACATGACGGCTGACGACGCCGCCACCGCGTTCATCGCCGGTCGCGTACCGGCTGCCGTGACCTGGGAGCCGCACCTGTCGATGGTTCGCGACAAGAAGCAGGGCAAGGTGCTGATCGACAGCAGCAGCACACCGGGGGTGATCGTCGATGTGGTCGCACTGAACTGCAGCGTGATCGAAAAACAGCCGGAAGACGTCAAGGCCCTGGTGGCCGGTTTGTACAAAGCTGTGCAGTACACCAAGGATCATCCACAGGAAGCCTACAAAATCATGGCCAAGGGTGTCGGCGGTTACCTGGCCGATCCGAAGGAAATGGAAGCGGCCGCACAGGGCGTGCGTTTCTACGATCAGGCCATGAGCGAAAAACTGCTGGGCTCGCCGGGTAAACCGGGTGACAGCGCACCGCTGATCAAGCTGGCCAACGAGACCGCCAGCGAGCTGCAAGGCAAGCCCTACAACGTCAGCAATGACGACCTGATCGACAACCGCTTCGTCACCCCGCTCTAGGAGGCTGCATGTTCAAGCGCAATTCATGGCTGAGCCGCTGCATCACGCCCAAGACCGGATTACCGGTCTCGGTGATCTGGAGCGCGAGCGGCCTGGCCTGGGTGCTGTTGGTCGGCCTGTGGGCCGGGTTGTCCTACGGTGGCGTGGTGCCGGGCATGTTCCTGCCGACGCCGGGCGCGGTGGTCGAGGCCGCCGTGCGGTTAGGCCGCGACGGCACCCTTGGCCAACATGTGTGGGCCAGTGTCGAAGTGGTGATGGTCGGTTTCATCGTGTCGTCCCTGGTGGCGGTGCCCCTGGGCTTGTTGATGGGCAGCTTTCGCATCGTCCAGGCCTTCCTTGAGCCGCTGGTGAATTTCATTCGCTACCTGCCGGTGACCTCGTTCGTACCGCTGTTCATCCTGTGGATCGGCATCGGTCTGGAGCAGCGTGTGTCGGTGATCATTTTCGGCGTGTTCTTCCAGCAACTGGTGATGATCGCGGACGTGTCCAAAGGCATCTCCAAGGACCTGATCAACGCCTCCTACACCCTTGGCTCTAACCGTCGTGACGCGGTGCTGCATGTGATTGCCCCGGCGTCCTTGCCGGGCGTGCTCGACACCCTGCGGGTGACCATGGGCTGGGCCTGGACTTACCTGGTGGTGGCTGAACTGGTGGCCGCATCCAGTGGCCTGGGTTACCTGAGCCTCAAGGCCATGCGTGGCTTCCAGGTGGATGTGATTTTCCTCGCCATCGCGATCATCGGCCTGCTGGGCCTGGTCACCGATCAACTGTTCCGTTTCCTTCGTCTGAGGATCACCGCATGGGCTCAGTAACCGCCGCCCCTCATCGTTTTGTCGCCCCCCAGGCCGCCCCGGTGAACGCGCCACGGCTGAAGGTGGACAAGGTCAGCCTGAGTTACAAGAAACCCGATGGCGGAACCTTTACCGCGTTACAGGAGGTGTCGTTCGAGGTGCCGGACCAGCAATTCGCTGTGCTGGTGGGGCCTTCGGGCTGCGGCAAGTCGAGCCTGCTGTATCTCACCGCCGGCCTGGCCGAACCGACCTCGGGTGAGATTTACGTTGGCGGCCAGCAGGTCGAAGGCCCCGGCGCGGACCGCGGCATGGTGTTCCAGAGCTACACGCTGTTCCCGTGGCTGACGGTGCGCCAGAACGTCGAGTTCGGCCTCAAGCGGCGTGGCATGCCGGCGGCGCAACGCAAGGACATCGTCGACTACTACGTCAATGAAGTGGGCCTGAGCGGCTTTGCCGACAACTACGCCAAGCAGTTGTCCGGCGGGATGATGCAACGTGTCGCCATTGCCCGCGCACTGGCCAATGACCCGCAGATCCTGCTGATGGACGAACCCTTCGGCGCTCTCGACAGCCAGACGCGCCTGCAAATGCAGCAGCTGTTGCTGCGGGTGTGGGGCAACAGCAAAAAGACTGTGTTGTTCGTGACCCACGACATCGACGAGGCGATTCTGTTGGGCGACCGGGTGTATGTGATGGGGGCCAGGCCGGGGCGGATCAAGCAGATTCTGGATGTGCCGATCGAGCGTCCACGCAACCTGGACATGGTCATGGAGCGCTCGTTCATCGAGATGAAGCGCGAGATCTTCGGGCTGCTGCATGATGATCTGGAGGAGGTGCATTAAACCCGATTCCAGCCCGTGCACCATCCCTGTGGGAGCGAGCTTGCTCGCGATTGCGATTTGTCATTCAGCATTGATGTCGACTGACACGACGCCATCGCGAGCAAGCTCGCTCCCACAGGTTTTGTGTCTGGCTGGGGTGAGGTGTCAGGGCGCAACCGGCAGCAGAAACCGCGCAATCACCGGCAGGTGATCGGAGATGCGCAATGTATCGTCCTGCCGCACCATCGCCTCCACCCGTTTGATCCGCGGACTGTAGAACAGGTAGTCGACGGTCCGGTCCGGGCCGTTCAGTCCGGGGTCGTTCGGGTAGTGGGTCAGCCAGCGCTCGCGGTCGATACCACTGGCTTCGTTGTTGGTCGGGATCATCGGGTACTTGTCCCACAGCAGGTGTAACAGGCTGTCGGCGGAGTAGGGCGCGCGTTGTGCATCGGGCAGGCGCTGATACTGGCCCAGCGGCAGCAGGTTGAAATCCCCACCGATCAACCACGGCGTGCCACGGCTTTCGAGTTTATCGAGGGCCCTGGCCACGGCGTTCACCTGGTTTTGCAAGGTGTTGTCGGCTCGATTGGCGCGCTCCAGATGGGTATTGAGCACCGCTATTTGCCCGCCATCACTCAATGGCAAGTAGCTCACCAGCAAGGCGTCTCTGGGTTTGAATTGGCGGCTGACCGGATTGCCCGAGGCGACTGGCAGTTGCAGTCGTTCGGCATGCTCGATCCGGTAACGGCTCAGGGTTGCCAGTTGCCGGCCGACACTGCCGAAGATGTGCGGATTCGGCACGAAGTCGGCCTTCCAGTCGAACGCGCTGGTGCCACACGGATACAAGTCGGCGAGCCGCTCTTGCAGCAGCTTGAACTGGTGCTGGTAATCGCTGGCCTTGGCGCCGTCGTCCAGTTCCTGCAGCAGCACGATGTCCGGTTGTTCGTCACGAATCACCCGCGCCACTTCGTCAAGGCTGAAAGCCATGTCTTCCGCTGTGGGACGTTCGTCGGTGCCCGCGGCCAGGTCATTCCAGAATACGTAGCGCTTGCCGGCCAAGTACTGGACGTTCCAGGTCATCACCTTCAACGCCTGCCCGGGGACCAGGGAGGGGGCCTGGGCACTGCAGCTGACGGGCAACACTTCTTTGGCATCGGGGCGCCAGGTCAGGCTGTAGATCATCGCGGCGATCAGGCCGATCACGATCAGCAGGCCCGGCAGGATGTAGCGCAGTAGACGGGTCATGGCTCGGCTTATTAGCGTTACAGGATTGTTCCCGAGCATACCCGAGAGCGAAGGTCGCGCCCAAGGTCAGAGCGAGCTGTCATTTCTTTCAGGCAACGGGTTGATCAGCATGAACAGTCGGAACAGCACCACGCTGGTAAATAGCTGCAGGAAACTGTGGGCGCTGTCGATCAGCATGGAGACCACCGGGTTCTGAGGTTCGGGGTACGCCGCCAGCGTCACGCCTTTGAGCAGCCACAACGGCCCCATCACACACAGAATGCACAGCAGGATGCGCAAGAAATGCCCTTGGGTCATGCGCAGGCTTTCCTTCATGGCCGCCAGTGGCGCCAGGCCGCGCAACACCAGCAGGTATTCGCCAAACGCCAGGGTCACCATCAGGTAGATACCCGGAAGGAAATACAGCGACAGGCCCAGCAGAATCAGCACGGTATTGAGCGCGGTCAGCAGTGCGAAGCGCGGCCACAGGCTCGCCGCCATCGCCAGCAGGTCGCGGTTGCGCGGCGACTCGCCGCGGCTGCGGGCGTCGAGAAACAGGATCAGCGCAGCGGTGTACAGCGGGTACACCAGCAAGCCGACTATCACGCTGATGCCGGGGAAACTGTCCGGCTCGGTGGAGTGGTCGACCACTTGTTGCAGCAGCGCCTCAAGCATCACCAGCGGCAGGCACAGCTGCACGATCTGGCCCAGATTGCGCTTGAAGAAATACAGCGAGTCACGCAGGACATCTAACGGATTCATCAGTGGGTATCGCAGGTTGGAAGCAGTGGCTCACTTTAACCGATCAAGCGCTCGTAGACGCAAACGTAAACGTTCGGTAAATGTCATTGAAACATCTTGTTTCAGCCTCCATTAAGGTCGGGCACCTTATCCTCATTGGATAAAGGCAACGATTTTCCCGGCAATCTACGAGGTCGCCATGAACAGCGAAGAACAAACCCTGATCGATGGACTGTTTTCCCGGCTGCAGCAGGCCGAAACGGACTCAGCCCCGCGCGACGCCCAGGCCGAGGCGCGGATCAAGGAACACCTGACGCGCCAGCCGGCGGCAGGTTATTTCATGACCCAGGCGATTCTGGTGCAAGAGGCGGCGATCAAGAGCCTCGATGAACAGAACAGGCAACTGACCCAGCAAGTCCAGCAGTTGCAGGCCGAACTGCAACAGGCCAAGGCCCAGGCGACCCCGGCTCCAGCGCCGAGCAGCGGTGGCTTTTTGTCGAGCATCTTTGGCGGCAACTCTCGTGAGCCACAGCCTGCACCCATCCAGAGCTCACCACCCTCGAGCGGTGGCTGGCGCGAGCCGGGACGCTCGTCGTTCGGTTCGCAACCGCAACAGCAGAGCTTCGGTGCGCCACCGCAGAACTTTCCCCAGCAGGGCTATGCACCACAGCAACAGGCTCCGGCAGCGACCGGCAGCAGTTTCCTCGGTGGTGCGCTGAAAACCGCCGCAGGCGTGGCGGGTGGCGTGATGCTGGCACAAGGCATCAGCAGCCTGTTCCATCACAATCAGCAACCGGAAGTCGTCGAAGTCATCAAGGAAGAGCCGGCCCAGGTCAACGACCAGGGCAACAATGGCTGGGGCGATGACCAGCGCATGGCCGGTAACGACTCCTACAGCAACGATCAGGGCGGGTTCAGCGACGCGGACTACAGCGATGACTCGTTATTCGGCGGCGACGACGATTCTTTCGTCTGATACGCCATTCGTCCGGAGCGCAACCGCGCTCCGGGCCGATTATTCGCGGAACAATCCTCAGGGCTGGCATACTGGGCGACTTTTCGGGCCTGGTGCCTGATTCAGCCCTGAGGAAAGCCGGTGAAAAAAATCGCAGTGTTCGCCGATGTCCAGAACCTCTACTACACCGTGCGTCAGGCTTATGGTTGCCACTTCAACTACGCCGCACTGTGGGCTGACATCAGCAAGCAGGGCGAGATCGTCGAAGCCTACGCCTATGCCATCGACCGTGGTGACAGCAAGCAGCAGCAGTTCCAGCAGATCCTGCGCAACCTCGGTTTCACCGTGAAGCTCAAACCCTATATCCAGCGCAGCGATGGCTCAGCCAAGGGCGATTGGGACGTGGGCATCACCCTCGACATCATGGATGCCGCCGATCATGTCGATGAAATCGTCCTGGCCTCCGGCGACGGTGATTTCGACATGCTGCTCGAACGCATTATCAGCAAACACGGCGTACAAGCAGTGGCCTACGGCGTACCGGGCCTGACCGCCAACTCGCTGATACGCGCCGCCAGCCGCTACGTGCCGATCGAAGGCGCGTTGCTGCTCAAGAATTGATTTTTACGGAGTTGAACCAGGTTTGGAACGCATCGCAGTCATCGACTTTGAAACCACCGGGATCTCACCGAGCAGCAGTTGCCGGGCCACGGAAATCGCCGTGGTGATCCTTGAACAGGGGCGCATCGTCGAGCGTTACCAAAGCCTGATGAACGCCGGCGTGCGCGTCCCGGCCTTCATCGAGCAACTCACCGGTATCAGCAACGCCATGCTGCGCACCGCGCCGTCGGCGGAGCAGGTGATGAACGAAGTGAATGAATTCGTCGGCTGCACGCCGTTGCTCGCGCACAACGCCGCGTTCGACCAGAAGTTCTGGGACTTCGAACTGGGGCGAATCAAACGCACCCGCTTGCAGAACTTTGCCTGCTCGCTGCTGCTGGCTCGCCGCCTGATGCCCACCGCGCCGAACCACAAACTCGGCACCCTCACCACGTTCGCCAACCTGCCCCACACCGGCAAGGCCCACCGGGCCATGGCCGACGCCGAGATGGCGGCCAACCTGACCACACATCTGACCGAAGAGCTGCGGCAGAAGCACGGCTTGCGCGAGCTGTCCCATGACTTGCTGTGCAAATTGCAGAAAGTGCCGGCGGCGAAAGTGGGCGAACACCTCAAGCGTTATCGCTGATCCCGAAAACACCGCAAATCCCCTGTAGGAGCGAGCCTGCTCGCGATGAACCCGAGAACAACACGGGGTGTCAGGTTTCCCGCGTTATCATTGGCGACCATCGCGAGCAAGCTCGCTCCCACAGGGACATCATTGCCTCAGGATTTGCCATTCCCTTCAATGTGCCCCAGCGGCACCCGCTTCTCTATCGCGCTCGACAACACAATCGACGTCTTGCTGAACCCGAACGTGGCGATCCGGTTGATCAGCTCTTCCAGCTCCGGCATCGAGCCCACCGCCGCTTGCATGATCACGCAGGGATCGCCGGTCACCCGATGGCATTCGGTCAATTGCGGGATTTTGATCAGGTCGTCGTAGGCTTTCTGGTTGCCGTGCTGGTTCAGGCGCAGTTCGATCACGCACTGGATGGGCAAGCCGAGCTTGGCCATGTCGACCTTCGCCTGATAGCCGGTGATCACGCCGCTGGCTTCAAGCTTGGCCACGCGCTCGGCCACCGCCGGGGCGGACAGGTTGACCTTGCGCGCCAGGTCCGCGTAGGACGCGCGACCGTTTTCCAGCAGGGCGCTGAGCAGCATGCGGTCGTACTTATCCATCGGGGTGACTCCTGAAAATAGCCGACTTTCGAAAACACGGTTTATAGCGCTGAACTCCGTGTTTTGAAAAGTGTACCGGCGCTTTAAACAGGTTTTGTAACTTATTTTCCGGCTCCAGCCTTTCTAGAATAGCCGTTCACTTGTACTTGCCTGTGAGCTGCCTCCATGTCCGGCCTTCGTCGCTTTCCTTTACCCTTGATCGCTGCCTTCTTCGCCTTGTATGTGATTTGGGGCTCGACCTACCTGGTGATCCGCATCGGCGTGGAGTACTGGCCGCCGTTGTTGCTCGCCGGTATCCGTTTCGTCATTGCCGGGACTTTGATGTACGCCTTTCTGCGCTGGCGCGGGGCGCCGGCGCCGACCTGGGCACAGTGGAAGGCTGCCGGGATCATTGGCGTATTGCTGCTGGCGTGCGGTAACGGAGCGGTCAGCGTGGCCGAACACACCGGCGTGGCTTCTGGAGTGGCCGCTTTGGCGGTGGCAACGGTGCCGCTGTTTACCTTGCTCTGTGGCTATTTCTGGGGCGCGCGTAATACCCGTCTCGAATGGGCTGGCGTTGCGCTCGGAATGATCGGCATCGTCATGCTCAACCTCGGCTCCAACCTGCAATCGAGCCCGTTGGGTGCAGCCCTGCTGATTTTTGCGGCGGCCACCTGGGCCTTCGGCTCGGTGTGGAGCAAGCATTTACCGTTGCCTCAAGGGGCGATGGCCAGTGCCGTGGAAATGCTGGTGGGTGGCGTGGTGTTGCTGATCGGCAGTGCGGTCAGCGGTGAGCATCTGGACAAGGTTCCGCCGATTGAAGGCTGGGCTGCGCTGGCGTACCTGACTGTGTTCGGTTCGATCATCGCCTTCAACGCCTACATGTACCTGTTGAAGCACGTGCGTCCGGCCGCTGCCACCAGTTATGCCTACGTCAACCCGGCGGTGGCGGTGTTGCTGGGGATCGTGTTTGTCGGTGAGACCATTGGAGTCGAGGAAGCACTGGCCATGCTGGTGATTATCAGTGCCGTGGTGCTGATTGGCTTGCCGCAGTGGCGTCGTAAGCCGCAGCAGCCGGTGGAGAAGGTCGTGCCGACGGTAGTGCCGACAGAATCCCGCGTGAATTAGGGTAAACTGCGCGCCATTGCACTCTTGTTTCGCACAACCGCGCTGAATTTTCCTACGGTACTCCCATGACTTTCGCCACCCTTGGCCTGATCGAACCCTTGCTGCGCTCCCTCGAGACGCTCGGCTACCAGACTCCGACGCCGGTTCAGGCGCAAGCCATTCCGGCGGTGCTGGCCGGTCGCGACCTGATGGCCGCCGCCCAGACCGGCACCGGCAAGACCGCCGGTTTCGCCCTGCCGCTGTTGCAACTGCTGGCCATGGAAGGGCCGAAAGTCACCGCCAACTCGGTCCGCGCGCTGATCCTGGTACCGACCCGCGAGCTGGCCGAGCAGGTTCACGAAGCCGTGCGCCAGTACGCCGAAAACCTGCCGCTGCGTACTTACGCGGTGTACGGCGGCGTCAGCATCAACCCGCAAATGATGAAGCTGCGCAGCGGTGTCGATCTGTTGGTGGCGACCCCGGGCCGCTTGCTCGACCTGTTCCGCCAGAACGCGCTGAAGTTCAACCAGTTGCAAACCCTGGTGCTGGACGAAGCCGACCGCATGCTCGACCTGGGCTTTTCCGAGGAACTGGCGAACATTTACCGCGCGCTGCCTTCGAAACGTCAGACGTTGCTGTTCTCCGCGACCTTCTCCGATGACATCCGCCTGCTGGCCGGGCAGATGCTCAACGATCCGCTGACTATCGAAGTCAGCCCGCGCAACGTTGCTGCCAATACGGTCAAGCAATGGATCGTGACGGTGGACAAGAAGCGCAAGCCGGAACTGTTCGTGCACCTGATGCGCAAGGGCAAGTGGAAGCAGGTGCTGGTGTTCGCCAAGACCCGCAACGGCGTGGACGCGCTGGTGGAGAAACTTCAGGGCCTGGGCATCAACGCCGACGGCATCCACGGCGACAAACCCCAGGCGACCCGCCAGCGTGCGCTCGACCGCTTCAAGGCGAGTGAAGTGCAGATCCTGGTCGCTACCGACGTGGCAGCCCGTGGCCTGGACATCGAAGACCTGCCGTTGGTGGTCAACTTCGACTTGCCGATCGTCGCTGAGGATTACATCCACCGCATCGGTCGTACCGGTCGCGCGGGTTCGACCGGCGAGGCGATTTCCCTGGTCTGCGCCGATGAAGTGAATCTGCTGTCGGCCATCGAGATGCTGACCCGCCAGACTTTGAAGCGGCAGAACGAGCCGGACTTCGAACCCGAGCACCGCGTGCCGGACACCGATGCCAGTGGCCAGGTCGTCAAAAAGCCGAAAAAACCGAAGAAGCCCAAGGCTTCCGGTGGTGGCGGTGGTAAACGCAATCTGGGTCGGTGGGTTGATAGCGGTGAGGTTGCGCCGGCGGAGCCTTCGATCAAGCCTGTGCGCAAGGTGCCGGTGTTCAATACCGGGCCGCGCAAGCGTAAGCCTTGATTAACTTCGGCGTCTGTTAAGCCGCCATCGCGAGCAAGCTCGCTCCCACAGGGGATTTGTGATCGACACAATTCCAATGTGGGAGCGAGCTTGCTCGCGATGGGCGCGCTGCGGTCTTCAATCTTTGCGCTGTAACCACTCCACCATCCCCAACCCCGCCGCTCGCCCACTGGCGAAACACGCGGTCAGCAGATAGCCGCCGGTCGGCGCCTCCCAATCGAGCATTTCTCCCGCGCAAAACACGCCAGGCAGTTGCTTGAGCATCAAACGCTCATCCATCGCCTCAAACACCACCCCCCCTGCGCTGCTGATCGCCTCGTCCAGTGGACGGGTTTTCACCAGTGTCAGTGGCAAAGCCTTGATCGCGTTGGCCAGCAAGGCCATGTCGGCAAAGCAGTCGGCGCTGGTCAGTTCACGCAATAGCGCCGCTTTGACCCCATCGATGCCCAACTGACTGTGCAGGTGCTTGGCCATGGAGCGCGATCCCCGGGGTTTGCTCAACGCCGCTGCAACTTTATCCACAGGCCGGCCCGGCAACAGGTCCAGATGAATGGTTGCCGAGCCGTGCTGATTGATCGCTTCGCGGATCGGTGCCGACAGGGCGTAGATCAGACTGCCCTCGATCCCGGTGGCGGTAATCACACATTCGCCGAGTCGCGGCACGTCATCGTTAAGGCCGATGGCGATGTTTTTCAGCGGCGCGCCGGCGAATTTGCTGACCATCAATTCGCTCCAGGCCTGCACCTCGAAGCCGCAATTACTGGGTTGCAACGGCGCCAGTCCTACACCGCGTTGCTCCAGTGGCAGCATCCACGCGCCGTCCGAACCCAGGCGCGACCAACTGCCGCCACCGAGGGCGAGCAGGGTGGCATCGGCTTGCACGGTTGTTTCGCCTTCCGGGCTGTCGATACGCAATCCGCCACGCTCGTCCCAGCCGAGCCAGCGGTGGCGGGTGTGGATAACTACGCCACTGTCGCGCAGGCGTTTGAGCCAGGCGCGCAGCAGCGGCGCGGCCTTCATGTCGGTGGGGAATACCCGGCCGGAACTGCCGACGAAGGTCTCGATGCCCAGTTCATGAATCCACTGACACAACGCTTCGGCGCCGAAGCCGCGCAGCAGCGGGGCGATCTGCGGGGCGCGTTCGGCATAGCGTGAGAGAAATGCCGGGTAGGCTTCGGAGTGCGTGATGTTCATGCCGCCGACGCCGGCCAGGAGGAATTTTCGCCCCACTGAAGGCATACCGTCGTACAGGTCGACCTTGATCCCGGCCTGGCTCAACACTTCGGCCGCCATCAGACCGGCGGGGCCGCCGCCGATGATGGCGACGCGGGAAGGGGAGGAGGTCGAAGATCGGGTCATGGAGTGCGCTGCGGTTTTGGCGAATGAAGCCGGGCATTCTACCAGCCCAGACCTCTGTAGGAGCGAGCCTGCTCGCGATGGTCTTGAACGATTACGCGGGAAACCGGATGCCCGGCGGCGACGTTGCGTTTTTCGCTAGCAGGCTCGCTCCTACAGGGATCTTTGGTGAATTCGAGGGTTGGTTAAAAAACAACCACCGCTCTGTAGCCCAAGCCCCGCATGGCCTGTAGTCCCTTTCACTCAGGTTATCCACAGGCAGCTCCACAGGCATTGTGGGTAAAGCATCCACAGCTCAGTGACAACCTGATGACTGCCAGACGCGTTGCGCGCTGTGATGGAGGATGCCGTGACGGCGGGCCAGGGCCTGGCGGTCCTTGCTGTAGCCGCCGCCGATTACCCCGACCACCGGAATGTCACGGCCCAGGCAATGGCGCATCACGCTTTCATCGCGGGCGGCGACGCCTTCGTCTGTCAGCTTCAGATAACCCAGGGCGTCGTCCTTATGCACATCGACCCCGGCGTCATACAGCACCAGATCCGGCTGGTAGAGCGGCAGCAGGTAGTTGAGTGCATCGTCCACCACCTTCAGGTAGTCGGCATCGCCCATGCCTTTGGGCAGTGGAATGTCCCAATCACTTTCGGCCTTGCGTGCGGGAAAGTTCTTCTCGCAGTGCAGGGAAACGGTCACCGCTTCCGGGGTGTTATGAAGTATTCGTGCAGTCCCGTCGCCCTGATGCACGTCGCAATCGAAGATCAGCACGCGGTTCACCCGACCACTTTCCAGCAGGTAATGGCTGATCACCGCCAGGTCATTGAAGATGCAGAACCCGGCCGGGTAATCGTAGTGCGCATGGTGGGTGCCGCCCGCGAGGTGGCAGGCCAGACCATGCTCCAGCGCCTGCTCGGCCGCCAGCAACGAACCGCCCACCGCCCGCACCGTGCGTCGGGCCAGGGCTTCGGTCCAGGGCAGGCCGAGGCGGCGCTGGTCTTCGCGGGATAATTCGCCACTCATGTAGCGCTCGATATACGAAGGGTCATGGGCGAGGGCGAGAATCTCTGCGGGACACAGGTCCGGGCGCAGCAGATCGGCGTCGCGGGTCAGGCCGCTGGCCACCAGGTGATCGCGCAACAGGCGGAACTTGTCCATGGGGAAGCGGTGATCCGCCGGAAACTCTGGACTGTAGTCTTCGTGATAAATCAGCGGCAGTGGCATGGTCATTTCATGTAGGAATGAGAGACGGATCCTACCAGCGTTGTAGACTGGCGACATTGAAATGGAGGGGCGGGGCACGATGGAGCCAATACTGGAACTTGAAAGCGCTCGGCTGCTGTTGCGCCAGTGGCGCGATGAAGATTTACCTGACTTTGCGGCGATGTGTGCCGATCCGCAGGTGATGCGCTATTTCCCGGCAGCCTTGAGTCGGCTGGAGAGCGCCTCATTGATCGGGCGAATCCGTGGTCATTTCGCCGAGCATGGTTTCGGCCTATGGGCTCTGGAACGCAAGGACACCGGCCAATTCATCGGTTTTACCGGGCTCGGTGTGGTCGGTTTCGACGCGCCTTTCACCCCGGCCACGGAAATCGGCTGGCGCCTGGCCCGCGAGCACTGGGGGTTGGGTTACGCCAGTGAAGCGGCGTGGACCGCTCTGCGCTGCGGGTTTGACCGCTTGCTGCTGAGCGAAGTCGTGTCCTTTACCGCTGACAGTAACCTGCCGTCGCAGAAAGTCATGCAGGCGATTGGCATGCATCACGATCCGGCCGATGACTTCGATCATCCCAAGCTCTCCGTCGATCATCCCCTGCATCACCACGTGTTGTACCGCATCAGCCGTGAACAATGGCTGCAAACCTTGCATGGATAACCTGACACGGACGTTTACAATGGACCACATGTTGGCCCGGGCCAGAAACTGAATCGACCGCCGCAGCCAAGACTGCGCGGTATTGCGTTGTGTGAGGAGAGTCTGAATGAGCCAAGTGTTGGAAGATCTGGTCGACCTGCTGACGCTGGAGCCGATCGAAGAAAACCTGTTCCGTGGCCGTAGCCAAGACCTGGGTTTTCGTCAGCTGTTCGGTGGTCAGGTGCTCGGTCAGTCGCTGTCGGCGGCCAGTCAGACGGTTGAAGAGGCGCGCCATGTGCATTCGATGCACGGCTATTTCCTGCGCCCAGGCGATGCCGGGTTGCCGGTGGTGTATCAGGTTGACCGGGTGCGTGACGGTGGCAGTTTCAGCACGCGTCGGGTGACGGCGATCCAGAAGGGCCACCCGATATTCACGTGCAGTGCGTCGTTCCAGTACGACGAAGAAGGCTTTCAGCACCAGACCGAAATGCCGCAAGTGGTCGGTCCGGAAAACCTGCCATCGGAACTGGAGATCACCCAGCAGCGCGCGCACCTGATCCCCGAGAAAATGCGCGAAAAACTGCTGTGCCCGAAGCCGATCGAATTTCGCCCGGTCACCGAGAAAGATCCCTACAACCCGCTGCCCTCCGATCCGGTCAAGTACGTCTGGTTCCGCGCCGACGGGGCGTTGGCCGATTCGCCGGCGCTGCATAAATACCTGCTGGCCTATGCATCGGACTTCGGTCTGCTGGTTACCTCGATGCAGCCCCACGGCAAGTCGGTGTGGCACAAGGACATGCAGGTCGCCAGCCTCGATCACGCGCTGTGGTTCCACCAGGATCTGCGTGCCGATGACTGGTTGCTCTATGCGATGGACAGTCCGTGGGCGGGCAATTCCCGTGGCTTCTCCCGTGGCAGCGTGTTCAACCGCGCCGGGCAACTGGTGGCATCGGTCACCCAGGAAGGCTTGATCCGTCACCGCAAGGATTGGGCATGAGCCTGGCCGACGTGCGTCACTGGGTGTTCGACATGGACGGCACCCTGACGGTGGCCGTGCACGACTTCGCGGCGATTCGCGTGGCGTTGGCGATTCCTGCCGAACACGACATCCTGACCCACCTCGCCGCACTGCCGGCCGATGAAGCCGCAGCCAAACATGCGTGGCTGCTGGAGCACGAGCGGGACCTGGCCCTTGGTTCGCAACCGGCGCCGGGCGCGGTGGAACTGGTGCGCGAACTGGCCGGGCGTGGTTATCGCCTGGGCATTCTCACGCGCAACGCCCGGGAGCTGGCGCATGTCACGCTGGAGGCCATTGGCCTGGCCGACTGCTTTGCGCTGGAGGATGTGTTGGGCCGCGATGATGCTCCGCCCAAGCCGCATCCGGGCGGGTTGCTGAAACTGGCCGAAGCATGGAAGGTGCCGGCGAGCGAGATGGTGATGGTCGGTGATTACCGCTTCGATCTCGATTGTGGGCGGGCGGCGGGAGCGCGGACTGTGTTGGTGAATCTGCCGGATAATCCATGGCCGGAATTGACCGATTGGCATGCGGCGGATTGTGTCGAGTTGCGGCAGATGCTTTCAGCCTGATCAGGTGGTTGCCTGGTAAATCGCCATCGCGAGCAGGCTCGCTCCCACAATGATTCCCTGGTGTTCACAAATCATGTGTTCACATTGATTCCAATGTGGGAGCGAGCCTGCTCGCGATGGCGTCAGATGCGGCACTGCAAAACTTACTGACTGAACAACGCCCTTTGTCCCTCTGGCGAGGTAAACATCCCATCCCCGTTATGCCCGACCCCGGGCACTTCGATCAGTTGCTGGTTCAACCCCTTGGGTGCCAGCCGCTTCAGGTAGTCAAAGTAAAAACGCCCGCGGGCCAATCGAGACGGCCCTTGCGCCTTGGCTTCACAGCTCTTATCCAGCGCCGGATGATTCGGGTCGGTGTCCTGCTGCCCCAGCAGATAAACGACTTCACGCTTGAGGTAACTTTCCTGCAACTGTGCTGCGGTTTGTCCTTCGGCGTAAGCCGGTAAATCCGCCAGCCCGTACTTCCAGCGATGGAAATTCGGGCAACCGGCGTGGCTGAATGCCACGGGCCTGCGCTCATCGAAATAAGCGTAGGAGGACGGATTGGCGATCACGTAGCGCACCTGCACGCCGGCTGCATCGAGGTCGGATTGCGCGTGACCGAGCAACGCATAGCGCTGAACCACCTGCGCGCCGCCGGAGTGCCCGGCGATGACGATTTGCTTCACATCCGGAAACTGCTGACGGTCACCCAAGCGGGCGATGATTTCGTCGAGCGCCGCGTAGGAACTCAGCCGAAAGGGTGCCGTGGATTCGCCGCCGGCCATCCATTCATTGCCTTGCCAGCGCAAAACGGTGTCGGCCACCGGATGGACCGCAACGTCGGTTTCATTGAGGAATTGCGGGGCGATCACCAGGGTCGTTGCGCTTTGCCCCGCCAGTTCGGCCGCGTGCTCACCACTCTGCAGATAGGTTTGCGCATTGCGCAAGCGACCGTGGAGGATGATCAGCACCCGTTCGATTTTTGCCGGGGCGGGGCTGATGCCCACCGCGATTTCACCTGACTTCAACAGCAGGCGCCCTGAGCTGAGTTCCTTGACCCCATGCTCGGCGGCTTGGGACGTTGCGCAAGTAAACAGAACAACCAACAACCACTTCTTCATTTACAGATTTTTCGCCGCAAAGGTATCGCACTGGCCAACCTGGCCTTGGGCGAAACCGGTTTTGAACCAGCGCACCCGTTGCGCCGACGTACCATGGGTGAAGGAGTCCGGGACTACACGGCCCTGACCCTGTTGCTGCAAACGATCGTCGCCGATGGCGTTCGCGGCGTTCAGTGCTTCTTCGATGTCGCCCGGTTCCAGCCAGTTCAGGCGCTTCTGCGCATTGTTGGCCCAGACGCCGGCCAGGCAATCGGCCTGAAGTTCCTGGCGAACCAGCAAACCACCGTCACCTTCCATCTGCCGGCCTTGTTGGCGCGCTGCCTGAATTTTCGTGGACACCCCAAGCAGGGTCTGCACGTGGTGTCCGACTTCGTGAGCGATCACGTAGGCCTGGGCGAAGTCTCCCGCGGCGGAAAAGCGTTGGGACATCTCCTGGAAGAATGCCATGTCCAGGTAGACCTTCTGGTCGCCCGGGCAATAGAAGGGGCCGGTCGCCGAGGTGGCCAGACCGCAGGCCGAATTCACGCGGTTGCTGAACAACACCAGGGTCGGGTCCTTATATTGGCGACCGGCCTGCTGGAATATCGCGCCCCAGGTGTCTTCGGTATCGCCGAGGATCGAGCGCACGAATTCCGCGCTCTCATCATTGGCCGGCGGTGCCTGGCGACTCTGGTTGGTGGCGGGCGCCGATTGCTGCTCCATTTGCCCGGTCAGTTGTCCGAGGATCTGCAGTGGATCCTGGCCGGTGATCCAGCCGATGCCGACAATCAGGAGGATCGCCGTCAGGCTCAAACCCTTGCCACCACCAAAACGCATGCCGCCGCCACCACCGCCGACATCATCGCCACGGGCGTCGACCACGTTGTCGCTGCGTCGGCCTTTTTTCCATAGCATGTGGGAATCCTCTTCTGTTCCGGGTAAAGCTCCGTGCGATGAGTGTTGCTGCCAAGTGGGAGCGGCGCCAGTCCGATCGTCCGTCTTTTTTTCGCGCACAGGTTGATTCCCGGCTACTCGTGAAGAGTTGCCGAAAAGGTTTCAGGCTTGTATTGAACACGGATAACCCATCGAATTCCGTTGGGCGATGGGTTTTTATCGTGAGGGCGATCGCCGGTCTTGCGGATTATTCGTCAAATGCATCCCACACTGGCGCAAAGTCAGGGCTGACCTGGCGCTCGCGTTTGGACAGGCTGGCGATCAAGGCACGGTCTTCATCATCCAGTCGCACATCCAGCGCCGCGAGATTGGCCAGTTGATTGGGCTCGCTGCTGGCCTTGGGGATCGCGGCCACGTTGGGTTGATCGAGCAGCCATTTGAGCGCGACCTGCGTCGGCAGTACGCCGTGTTTCGCGGCGATCCGCCGGATGGCCGGAATGTCGGATACCTTGTTGCGTGCCAGTGGCGTGTAGGCTGTCAGCGCAAGATCCTGTTGACGGGCGTAGTTGAGCAGGGCGTTTTGTCCAAGCAGCACGTGGTACTCGACCTGGATCGCCGACAGCGGCGCCCCCAGTTCTTCGACGACTTTGCGTAGCAGGGGCAGTGGAAAATTCGCCACGCCAATGTTGCGCGCCAGGCCTTGCTCCTTGAACGACACCAGGGTTTCTATGGTGCGCGGCAAATCCCAATCGGTGGTTGGCCAATGGAGCATGAACAGGTCGACGTATTCGCTGCGCAGGGCTTTGAGGCTACGGTCCATGGAGTGACGCATGGCGTCGGGTTGCAGTTGGTCCCACCAGACTTTGGTCGTGACGTGGATCTGCTCGCGGGGTGTCGGACTGTTCGCCAGCGCCTGACCGACCGCGTCTTCGTTGTTGTAGGCCGCTGCCGTGTCGATGTGCCGGTAACCCAGGGCCAGAGCCTGCTCCACTGCTCGGGTGCATTCCTCGCCGAGCATTGGCCAGGTGCCGAGGCCGAGTTTCGGCATGTTCAAACCCTGAGCGTTAATGATGTGCTGCATGGTCGATCTCCTTTTCATAAGCAGTGACACCTGCGATATGGCGCGCGGCGATGTAGCCGAAGGTCAGCGCCGGGCCGAGATTGATGCCGCCAGCGGGGTAGTGACCGCCCATGATGCTGGCCATGTCGCCGCCCGCCGCGTACAGCCCGGCGATGGGTTGCGCCGCGCCATCCAGGACTTGGGCATGTTGGTTGACCTTGAGCCCGGCGAAGGTACCGAAGCAGCCCGGCTGGACTTTCACGGCATAGAAGGGGCCTTGTTCGATCGGTGCGACGCATGGGTTGGGCTGTTGCAGTGCGTCACCCTGCTTGCGGTTGTAGGGTGTGGAACCACGGCCGAATTGCGGGTCCTCGCCGTTGCGCGCGTGGCGGTTGTAGTCCGACACGGTGGTGCGCAAGCCAACCGGGTCGATGCCGCAGGCTGCAGCCAATTCCTCAAGGGTGTTGCCGGCTTTCAGATAGCCGCTGCGGATGAAGGATGACAGCGGCACCGGAAATGGCCGAGAGATGCCCAGGCCATATCGACGCTGAAAGCCATGGGTGCAGATCAGCCACGACGCCACTTCTTCACCCGGTGGGGCGGCGGCGACCATGGCCGTGACGTAGTCGTAGTAGCCGTTGGCTTCATTGACGAAGCGCTGGCCGTTGCTCAGCACCCCGATGATGCCCGGCTTGCCCCGCTCGATGATGTGCGGGAAGTGTCCCGTGCTGCCGTCGCTGTGCGGCACCTGCGAAACCGGTGCCCAGGCGACGGCGGACGCCATGTCGCTATTGACCCGGGCACCGGCACTTTCGCCCAGGCGCAGGCCATCGCCGCAAACGCCGAGGGGCGGCAAGGCCAGATGCTCATGCCCGGTCGGTGTGCGGGGGAACAGTGCCTTGCGGCGGTCGATGTCATTGGCGAAACCACCCGCGGCGAGCACCACGGCCTTGCGTGCATGGATGCGCACCGAGCCTTTGGCGGTGTTGACCACCGCACCTCGTACCTGGTCATTCTCGCGCAGCAATCGACTCACGGGCGCTGATTCCCAGAGCAACACACCGAGGTCATCGGCGGATTTCGCCAGGCGCGCCACCAAGGCCACGCCGTTGACCAGTTGCATCGCCCGGCCATGTACGGCGAGATCGAACAGGTGACGACTGAAACGCCGCGTAACGTGCCAGGCCGCCGACAGTGAACGGGTCAGGTTGAGGAATGCCGTGAGGTCCGCCCCCGCCATGATCGGCATGCCCATGAACGATGTTTCCCGCATGGTTTTGCGCAGACGCTTGAGCAGTGTGCCGACTTTTCGTGCGTCGTACGGGGCGGCGATCACCGAGCGTCCACCGGTGCCTGCCCCCGGCGTGTCGCCATGAATGTCGGCAATGGCGTTGCCGTCGGCGAATTGCAGCGAGGTGTACTGCTCGAAGAACGACACCATCCGCGGGCCGGCTTCCAGGAAAGCGTCGATCATCGCCGGATCAAAGCGCTCGCCCAGTTCGTGTTTCAGGTAAGTGCGCGGCAGTTCAACGTCTTCGACGATGCCTGCGCGTCGGGCCAGCGGGTTGCAAGGCACCCAGGCCCAGCCACCGGACCAGGCCGTGGCACCGCCGAACACCGGGTCCTTTTCTACCACTATGACTTTCAGTCCATGCCATGCGGCGGTCACGGCCGCCGACAGTCCCGCCGCACCGGAACCAACGATCAGCACATCGCAGTCGATGTCGGGAAGAAAGTACGCTTCGGCAGGCATTGTTTGAACTCCGGTGTTTTATTGTTTTGGAATCTTGTTCCAGAAAATATAAGAATCAGGTGAAGCCGAACAAGTCTTGAGGGTGTAAAACGGGCGGTTATCGAACGTTCAGTTCCAGATTTCGCATTCGTTCAGATGTCTTCTAGAATCGAGCAAATTTTGCGTGGAAGCGACCATGGCCGGCAGTCAGATCGAACGTGTTTTCAGTGTGCTCGAAAGCCTCACCAGCGATCCCCGTGGCCTGCCGATGCAGACCCTGGCAGAGCAACTGGATATCCCCAAGAGCGCGACCCATCGCCTGCTGGCCGAGCTGATCCGCCTCGGTTACGTGCGGCAGAATCCGGATAATCTGCGTTATCACCTCTCGACCAAACTGGTGGCGATGGGCTTCCGTTACCTGTCGAGCAGCGGTGCCGACATCGTGCAGCCAGTGCTTGACCGCTTGGCGCAGGAAACCGGCGAACTGGTGCGTCTCGGGGTGATCGACGGTGAGCGTCAGATCTGGATCGCCAAGTCCCAGGGCGCGCGCTCCGGTCTGCGTTACGACCCGGACATGGGCCGCGATGCGCCGTTGTTTTACACAGCCTCTGGGCATGCGTGGCTGGCCTGCATGAGCGATGCCGAAGCCTTGTCGCTGGTGGAGCGGCAGGGCGCAAAAGTGCCGGAACATGTGGGGCCGAACGCGCCGCGCTCGAACATCGAATTGCTCGAACGCCTGCGTCTGGCGCGGGACCAGGGCTACGCCTGGGTCGAGGAGAGCTCGGCGGTCGGCACTTCGGCGATTGCGGCAGTGGTGCGCCATCCCGCCGATGGGCGGGTGATCGGCGTGCTCAGCGTCGCCGGGCCGAGTGCACGGATGCCGGGGGCGCGGCTGCATGAGCTGGCGCCGTTGTTGCTGGCGTACACCGAGGAGTTGAGTGCAGCGAGCCTGGCGTCGGAGTTGTTCAACTAAGGCCTGTGCAAATCGACTACATTCGCGAGCAAGCCCGCTCCCACATTTTGAACAGTGTCCAGCTTGAGAAGCTGTGCGCTGTTCGAACACTTTCAGGATAGGTCTGTGTAAGAATCTGGAACCAGGTTCTAAATTATTGGAGTTCATCGCTCCAATAAAACTCACAAGAGGACCGTATCTTGAATTCGCCACTTCGCATCGCCCTGATCGGTGCTGGCAACATGGGCCAGCAGCACTACCAGCATCTGCAATCCTTGACTGAAGCGACGTTGTGCGCCGTGGCCGATCCGGGACCGCAGGCGGCCAGTCTTGCGGCGCAATGGGGCGTAGCCTGTTTCACCGATCATCGTCAGATGCTGGAGCAGGCGAAACCGGACGCCGTGATAGTTGCCAACCCGAACACGCTGCACGTCAGCACGGCCCTCGATTGCCTCGCGGCCGGCGTGCCGGTATTGCTGGAAAAACCGGTGGGCGTGCACCTGGATGAAGCCAGGGAGCTGGTGACTGCCTCGAAGGCGAGTGGCGTTCCGGTACTGGTCGGACATCATCGTCGCCACAATCCGCTGATCGTCCGCGCCCACGAGCTTGTCCACAGCGGCGCATTGGGTCGGTTGACCACGGTTACGGCGCTCTGGCAGTTGCGCAAGCCCGACAGCTATTTTGAAACACCCTGGCGTCGCGAGGCCGGCGCGGGGATGCTGTTGACCAACCTGATCCACGACCTCGATCTGCTGCGGCATTTGTGCGGTGAAGTGCGCCAGGTTCAGGCCATCACCAGCAACGCCATTCGCGGGTTTGCCAACGAAGATTGCGCGGCGGTACTGCTGCAATTCGACAACGGTGCACTGGGCAGCCTGACCGGCTCCGATGCGGTGGCTGCGCCCTGGAGCTGGGAGCTGGATTCGGGGGAGAACCCGGTGTATCCGCGTCATCCTGATCAACCGTGCTACTTGCTGGCCGGGACAGGTGGGGCGCTGAGCATTCCGCAGCTTAAACGCTGGCACTACAACGATGTCGATGGCGGCTGGCATCAACCGTTGCTGGCAACCCAGGAAAACTTCAGTGCCGATGAAGCCCTGCGTCTGCAGTTGCAGCACTTCGTGCGAGTTGCGCGCCGGGAGGTCGAGCCGCTGGTGAGTGCCGCCGATGCCGCGCGTACGTTGGCGCTGATCGAAGCCATCCGCGAAGCCGCCGAAACCGGGCGTGCCTGCGCGCCATCCTTGATCGAGGGGTGAGCATGAGCGAGCGTATCTTCTCCCTGGCCAGCCTGACCGTGCTGGAGTTATCACCGCCCGACATGGTCGAGGTCGCCGCGCGGGCCGGTTACAGCCATGTCGGCTTGCGTCTGGTACCGGCAACCCCGGAAGAGCACCATTTTGCCTTGGTGGCCGACCACGAACTGCGGCGCCAGACCCTGGCGCGTCTGCGCGATACCGGTATTCGGGTGCTGGACGTCGAAATTCTGCGTCTCAAGCCGGAGACCGTTGTTACCGACTTCGAGAAAATCCTGGCGGTGGGTGCCCAATTGGGTGCCAGTGAATTGCTGGTGGCCGGCAACGACCCTGATGAACAACGGCTGACGGAACATTTTGCCGAACTCTGTGATCTGGCGGCACTCTATGGGCTGCACCCGCATCTGGAGTTCATGCCCTGGACCGATGCGCGCAATCTTCAACAAGCCGCGCGAATCGTGGAAAACGCCGGGCGTGAAAACGGTGGCGTACTGGTGGACGCCTTTCACTTCGACCGCTCTGGATCGCTGTTGGAAGAACTGGTCAAAGTTGCCCCCTCACGGTTACGGTATGCACAGTTGTGTGACGTCGCAGGACCACGGCCGGTGGATATGGCGGAGATCTTGCGTCAGGCGCGTAACGAGCGGCGTTTCCCCGGCGATGGCGATTGTGACCTGCCGGGGTTGTTGCGCGGTTTGCCGGCTGACATTCCATTGAGCCTGGAGATTCCCACCGTGCAGTTGCTGGAGCAGGGCGTGAGTGGGTTGGAGCGGGCACAGATGGCGCTGGATAAAACCCGGGAATTGTTTGCGCGGCTGTAATCGGTGCTGCGCACCTTTCACTGGTAGGAGCGAGCTTGCTCGCGATGGTCGTCAACGATAATGAAGGCTGCCTGGAAAAACATGGCGCCCTCAGGTTCATCGCGAGCAAGCTCGCTCCTACAAAATAAGGATGTAATAAAGGAAACCCAATGACCGTCAGCACTCCGCTTTCCGGCGTCAATCAGCCCTTCAAAGGGATCCTGCTGATCATTGTCGCAACCTTCCTGTTTTCCACCCACGACGCCTTTTCCAAATACCTCTCCGGTTTCTATCCCATTGTCATGGTGGTCTGGGCGCGCTACGTGGTTCACACCTTGTTGATGGCCGGGATTTTCCTGCCGCAGTCCGGGTTGCGGGTGCTTCGCACCAAACGGCCATTGCTGCAGGTGATCCGGGCGCTGTGCCTGCTGGGCACCAGTCTGTTTTTCACCACGGGGCTGATGTACATCCCGCTGGCCGAGGCCACGTCGGTCAACTTCCTCGCTCCGGTATTGGTCACCGCGCTGTCGGTACCGCTGCTTGGCGAGCGGGTGACCCGGGGGCAATGGCTGGCGGTGATTTTCGGTTTTAGCGGAGTGCTGATCATCGTTCACCCCGGGGGCGATCTGTTTACCCCGGCGGTGTTGCTGCCGTTCTGCTCGGCGCTGTTTTTCTGCTTCTACCAACTGCTGACCCGCAAGCTCAGCGAGATCGACAGCCCGACCACCAGTAACTTCTTCGCAGGCTTGTGCAACACGCTGGTGATGAGTGCGCTGGTGCCGTTCTTCTGGCAGACGCCGAACCTGGTGCATGGCGCGATGATGCTGGCGCTGGGGGCTTGCGGGATGACGGCTCACCTGTTCCTGACCCAGGCTTTCCGCCTCGCGGCACCGGCACTGCTGGCACCGTTCAGCTATTGCCAGATCATCTTCGCCGGCCTGCTGGGCTGGCTGCTGTTTTCCCATACGCCGACACTGACCACCGTGCTCGGCATCGCCGTGATCTGCTGCAGCGGGTTGGCGGCGGCCTGGCAGCAAAGCCGCAAGTAGAAAGTAACCGGAAAACAACGGTGGGAGCGGGCTTGCTCGCGAAAGCGGAGTGTCAGTCACCATAAATATCGACTGACACTGCGCATTCGCGAGCAAGCCCGCTCCCACAGGGGCATTGCGCTTAACTTTAGTCAGTGACGGTCGGAATCTTGCGCGGTGCCATGAAGTACATCCAGATCAGCGCGATGAAGTACATCGCCGGAATCATGGTGAACAGCACGGTGTAGTTGTTGTTGGTGATGGTCAGGATGTGGCCGACCAGTTGGGTCATGAACATCCCGCCAATCGCCGCACACATGCCACCGAAGCCGAACACCGTACTCATCATGTGCTTGGGCGTGTAGTCCATCACCAGGCTCCAGATGTTCGCGGTCCAGGCCTGGTGCGCGCCGATGGCCAGGGAGATAGCGGCCACCGCGACCCACAGGTTGCTGGAACCGGCCGCCATGATCACGCCGATGATGCAGCAGGCGAACAGGAACATGGACATCAGTCGCGCCTTGATCGGGTTGACGCCGCGACCGATCAGGAACGAGGAGAGGATGCCGCCGCCAACGCTACCGAAGTCGGCAGTGAGGTAGATGATGATCAGCGGGATACCCATCTGGGTGACGTTGATGCCCAGGTTGTATTGCTGATTGAGGAACGGTGGCAGCCAGTACAGGTAGAACCAGAACACTGGCGCAGTGATCGAGTAGGCGAGGGCGAAGGCCCAGGTGCCGCGCATGCGCAGGATTTTCGAGAACGGCACGCGGGTTTGTTCCGGCTCGACTTCTTTCTGGATGTAGTCCAGCTCGGACTGTTTCACGTTCGGGTGGTCTTCCGGGTTGAAGTACTTCAAACCCCAGAACAACAGCCAGATCCCGCCCAGTGATGCCATGCACAGGAACGCGGCCTGCCAACCCCAGACGTGCAGGATCAGTGGCAGCAGCATCGGCGTGAACATCGCGCCGACGTTGGTCCCGGCATTGAAAATACCGGTGGCTACCGCACGTTCACCGGCCGGGAACCACAGGCGCGTGGTTTTCACGCAGGCCGGGTAGTTGGCCGCTTCGGTCAGGCCGAGGATGAATCGGCAGACCATGAAGCCGACCGCCGAAGTGGCCAGGCCGTGGGCACCGGTCGCCAGGCTCCAGAGCAGCACGGCGCAGAAGAACACGCGCTTGACGCCGACCCGGTCGATCAAACGGCCTTGCAGCACGAAACCGATGGCGTAACCGACCTGGAACCAGAAGTTGATGTTGGCGTAGTCCATCGCCGTCCAGCTCATTTCCTTGGCCAGGATAGGCTGCATCACGCCCAGGGCGGCGCGGTCGATGTAGTTCAGGGTGGTGGCGAAAAACACCAGCGCCAGCATGCCCCAACGGGTTTTGCCGACTGCCATGGCGCCGCGAATCTTGTCGCCGATGCCACCTGTGGCGGTGCTCATGGCAGGTGCCATGCGAGAACTTTGAGAAGGAATCATGTGTGCCATCCGTTCAATGACTGACAAGCGGGGCTCGTCGTGACTTCAAGGGCGCGTGATCAATCGGTCTGTCGCGGCGTGCGCGAAAGGGCTGATCGGCTGTGTTCGTCGGCTGACGGGTTATTCAGCGAGCGGCACGGTTGTGCCGGCGGAGCGCGGGGTTCGGATGGACGCCAGGCAAGGCGTAATGACGGTAGAGCGAGTGAGCAAGGCGTTGAATGAGCGCATGAGCGTATACCCGTTTTTTGAAATTTTTATGTGGTGTTCTGGGTCTTGTTGACCGGGGCCGACGATTTCAAGACCGGACCCAATGTGGTGTTGATGTTGCGCAGTGAACAAAAAATCGTCAATTCGCTATCGGCCATTGTGTTCGATAATCGCACGCAAAACTAACTGGGTAGTACACTTTAAATTGCTCAATGCATCGACCAGCTCAATAATCCGTCCACTCTTTTAAAAGCGGCGCAAATTCCCTGTAGCCGAAGCCTCCACCGGGAGCCGAAACATGCAGCGTTCCATTGCCACCGTATCCTTGAGCGGTACCCTGCCGGAAAAACTCGAAGCCATTGCCGCCGCCGGGTTCGACGGCGTCGAGATTTTCGAGAACGACCTTCTCTACTACGACGGTAGTCCACGGGAAATTAAACAGATGTGCGCCGATCTCGGGATCGCCATCACCCTGTTTCAACCGTTCCGTGATTTCGAAGGCTGCCGCCGCGATCGCCTGTCGCGCAACCTGGAGCGCGCCGAGCGCAAATTCGACCTGATGCAGGAGCTGGGCACTGACCTGGTGCTGGTGTGCAGCAATGCCTCGGCGGAGTCCATCGGTGATGAACAGGTTCTGGTCGACGACTTGCGACTGCTGGCCGAGCACGCCGGGGCACGTGGCCTGCGCATCGGATACGAAGCGCTGGCCTGGGGCCGGCATGTGAACACCTGGCAACAGGTGTGGAACATCGTGCGTCAGGCCGATCACCCAAGCCTCGGCGTGTTGCTGGACAGCTTTCACACCCTGTCGCTCAAGGGCGATCCAAGTGCTATCGCCGAGATTCCCGGCGACAAGATTTTCTTCGTGCAAATGGCTGACGCGCCGATCCTGGCCATGGACGTGCTGGAGTGGAGCCGGCATTTTCGCTGCTTCCCGGGTCAGGGTGAATTCGACTTGCCGGGCTTCCTCGCGCCGATCATCAAGAGTGGCTACACCGGGCCTCTGTCGCTGGAAATCTTCAACGATGGCTTCCGCGCCGCGCCGCCACGAGCCAACGCCGCCGACGGCTTGCGTTCGTTGCTGTATCTGGAAGAGAAAACCCGCGAGCGTCTGGCCCAGGAAGCCAAGCCTGCGGCCAACGCTGAGATTCTGTTCGAAACGCCCAAGGCCAGTGAATACAACGGTATCGAGTTTCTCGAGTTCGCCGTGGACGAAAGCCTCGGCGCGAAGCTCTCGCATTGGCTTGAGCGACTGGGTTTCGCCAAGGCCGGGCAGCATCGTTCCAAGAGCGTCAGCCTGATGCGCCAGGGCGATATCAATTTGATCCTCAACTCCGAACCTTACTCCTTCGGCCACAGCTTTTTCGAAGCCCACGGCCCTTCGTTGTGCGCTACCGCCGTGCGAGTCAAGGACAGCGCCAGTGCGCTGGCACGAGCCGTGGCTTACAAGGGTCAACCCTATCGCGGGCTGGTGGGCCCCAATGAACTGGAACTGGCGGCGGTGCGTGCGCCGGATGGCAGCCTGATTTATCTGGTGGACCAGGATGCCGACGTCTACGGTACCGACTTCAATCTGCTGGCGGATGCACCGGTCAGCGGTGGCCTCAAGCGCATCGACCACATGGCCATGGCGCTGCCGGCCGACAGCCTCGACAGCTGGGTGCTGTTCTATAAGAGCCTGCTGGATTTCGAGGCAGACGATGAAGTCGTGCTGCCGGATCCTTATGGTCTGGTGAAGAGCCGTGCCTTGCGTAGCCGGGACAGTTCGATCCGCCTGCCACTGAACATTTCCGAGAACCGCAACACCGCAATCTCACACGCGCTGTCGAGTTATCGCGGCTCCGGCGTGCACCACATCGCGTTTGATTGTGATGACATCTTTGCCCAGGTCAGCCGTGCAAAAGAGGCGGGCGTGCCGCTGTTGGATATTCCGCTCAACTACTACGATGACCTGGCGGCGCGGTTCGATTTCGACGACGAGTTCCTCAGTGAACTGGCCTACTACAATGTGTTGTACGACCGCGACGCCCAGGGCGGTGAACTGTTTCATGTGTATACCGAGCCGTTCGAGGGGCGGTTCTTCTTCGAGATCATCCAGCGTAAAAACGGTTATGCCGGCTATGGCGCGGCCAACGTCGCGGTGCGCCTGGCGGCCATGGCCAAATCCCGTAGCGGTGCATTGCGCCAGGCGAAGTTGTAGGTAATTCGTAAACGCGGGATTAAACGTGGGCCGCGCGGCTTCCTTCACTGTGCCGCGCAGCCCATAATCGCCAGCCTGTGCAGTGATGGCCGTGAGCCCGCAATGACAATGACTTCAGAACTCCCCGCAGCCTCCGTAGAACCTGGTGCCGAGCCGCGCAAGAGTCGCAAGAACAACCCGGAAAAGACCCGCGAAAACATCCTGCAGGAGGCGATTGTCGAATTCGTCCAGCAGGGGCTTTCCGGTGCCCGTGTCGATGCCATCGCCGAGCGCATCCACACCTCCAAGCGCATGATCTATTACTACTTCGGCAGTAAGGAACAGCTCTACGTCGAGGTGCTGGAGAAACTCTATGGCGATATCCGCAACACCGAAAACCGCCTGCACCTGGCAGAGCTGGCGCCGGTCGAAGCCATTCGGCGGCTAGTGGAGTTCACCTTCGATCACCATGATCGCAACGTCGATTTCGTGCGCATCGTCAGTATCGAGAACATTCACAACGCCGAGTACGTGAAGCGCTCCGATGCGATCAAGGCGATGAACAACACTATCCTCGATTCACTGGGCGAGATTCTGCGTCGCGGCGCCGAGCAGGGGCTGTTCCGTACGGGGCTTGATCCGCTGGACGTGCATTTGCTGATCAGTTCGTTCTGCTTCTATCGCGTCTCGAACCGCCACACCTTTGGTGAGATTTTTCAGATCGACCTGCCGGACGAACGTATCAAGCTGCGTCATCGGGAGATGATTTGCGAGTCGGTTCTGCGGTACCTGCAAGCCTGAGGCGAGGTGAGGGGGTTGCCCCCTCACTTCACTCATTCAGTCATTCATGCTCTGGAAATGCTCAAGCATCCGCTGGGCATCCGGGACTACGCCGCTGAACAACTCGAATGCTTTGACCGCCTGAAACACCGCCATGTTGCCGCCGTCCAGCGTCCGGCAACCGAGGGCGCGGGCGTTGCGCAGCAGTTCGGTTTCCAGTGGGAAGTAAACGATCTCCGCCACCCACAATTCGGCCCGCAGCAGCTCGACCGGCACGGGCATGCCCGGCAGTTTTTTCATGCCCATCGGCGTGGTGTTCACCAGGCCGTCAGCCTGTGCCATGGCATCGGGCAGGTCATACCCGGCCACCGCCCGACTGACGCCGAAATGCTGATTGAGGTTGTCAGCCAGATCCTGGGCGCGGCGGATGTCCACGTCAAAAATGCTCAGCTGTTGTACGCCTTCGCTCAACAACGCGTGGGCCACCGCCGCACCTGCGCCACCAGCGCCCATCTGTACGACACGTTCAACGGCAACGCCTTTCAAACCCCGGCGAAACCCCTCGGCAAAGCCCAGGCAATCGGTGTTGTGGCCGATGCGTTTGCCATCCTTGAGCACCACCGTGTTGACCGCACCGATACCGCGGGCCTCCGGCGAAAGTTCGTCGAGCAGCGGGATGATTGCCTGCTTGCATGGAAAGGTAATGTTCAGCCCGGTGTAGTTCATGCGCTCGGCAGCCATCAACAGGTCGGGCAGGGCGTTGCTGTCGAGCTTCAACTGATCAAGATCAATCAGGCGATACAGGTAGCGCAGCCCCTGGGCATCGCCTTCATGCTCGTGCATGGCCGGTGTGCGGGACGCCTGGATGCCGGCGCCAATCAGCCCGGCCAGTATCACGTGGTTCTGAGTCACGGCGATCACCCCTTCAAACGATGACTGAAGTGTTCCAGCGCCAGGCGATAGCCATGACTGCCAAAACCGGCCATCACCGCCGTTGCAATGGCGGATACGAACGAATGGTGGCGGAAGGGCTCGCGGGCGTGCACGTTGGACAAGTGGACTTCGATCACCGGCAGTTCGCTGGCGACCAGGGCGTCGCGGATGGCGACCGAGGTGTGGGTCCACGCGGCAGGATTGATGACGATCCCGGCGCAGCGACCGCGGGCGGCGTGAATCCAGTCGAGCAATTCGCCTTCATGGTTGGTCTGGCGAAACTCCACCGCCAGGCCGAACTCTTCGGCGGCGCGTGCGCACAGGGTCGAAATGTCTGCCAGGGTTTCGTGGCCGTAAGTCGCCGGTTCACGGGTGCCGAGCAGGTTCAGGTTCGGGCCGTTGAGCACCAGAACGATAGGGGGCATCGGAATCTCTCCACTTGTTATTTTTGGAATCGGCCGAGGGCTTCAGCCTGTGGAGATAAATTGTACTAACTAGTTAATTTGGTCAATTGAAGTGAAGGTATGCAGGCTGTTTGTGGGCGGTGATCGGACACTTTCGCAGGTCAGCGCGGCAGGTGCTCCACGAGGAAATCGATAAACGCCCTCAAGCGCAGCGGTACATGGCGACTTTGCGGGTACAGCAAGGTAAACGGCCGCGATCGCCCGCCATAGGGCTTGAGCACTTCCACCAGCGAGCCGTCGGCCAGTTCCTTTTCCACGATAAAACGGTAGGTCTGAAACAACCCCGCACCGTGTTTGGCCAGGGTCACACCGCCCAGCACATCGTCGGAGCAACTGAGGTTGCCCTCGGCCAGAATCTCCCGGGGCACGCCTTCATCGTTGAACAGCCAGGCAATGCGTCGGCCGCTGCTGGGCAATTCGTACTGGATGCATTCGTGGTTTTCGAGGTCGTCGAGGGTTTGCGGAGTGCCGGCCCGTTTCAGGTAATCAGGACTGGCGATCATCACCAGGGCGGCATCTTCCAACGGTCGGGCGATCAGGCCGGAATCCGGGATGGCTCGCACGCGAATCGCCATGTCGTAGCCTTCGCCGACGAAATCGATGTTGCGATTACTGATGTGCGACTCGACCTTCACCGCCGGATAGCGCGCCCGAAATTCGGGCAACAGCGGCAGAATTCGATGATGCGCGTAGGTGGTCGGAATACTGATGCGCAACGTACCGGACGGCACCTGCTGCTGGCCCATCACCTCGCGCTGGGCCTCGACCAGTTGCGCAAGGGCCTGGCGACATTCTTCGTAATAACGGCGACCACTGTCGGTCAGCTTCACACTACGTGTGGTGCGCGCGAACAGGCGCACACCAAGGCGTTCTTCCATGCGCGACACCGAACGGCTCACGGCAGCGGGGGTGACACCGGCCACCAGCGCCGCGGCAGTAAAACTGCCGGCCTCGGCGGCCAGGCAAAACAGCTCGATGCTACCCAACTGAAGATCGTCGAATTGTCGCTGCATGATTGATTACACCGGGGATCAGATGAAGAAGCTGGACCAGTATTTATCAGGTGCCAGCGTCGTAATGAAAGGTTTTCTTACCATTGCACGCGGTGTTCCTCAGGGCCGGGTAACGCCAGGACGCTAGTCTGAGGACGCAAGAATTGATTCGACGGCCAATGCCAACGGTCGGATTCTCCAGGGAATGTCGAATCCTCGGACTCATAAACCTAACGGATGGGTTAGCATGAAGGTATGTAATCACAAGGGACTGTCGGTGGTGATCATGTTGCGAGACGAGCATTGTCCGCCTCATGCGCATGTGGAGGCGGGTACATGGAGTGCGAGGTTCAGGTTCAGCTTTTGGCACAACGGTGTCGAGCTCTGGGATGTAGTTCCGCTTTCGCGTCGGCCACCGTTGGCAGTGCTTGAGGGATTGCGCCAATCGCTCCAGCAGCCTGCCCATTTGCGGCGCGCCCGGGGCATCTGGTGGCGAAAATTGCAAACGGCTTGTCTTGATAATCAATTGTGGGACTGGCAAAGCAATGAAGTCGTTGTGGTGAAAAGGGTTGTCAGTACGACCAACATGATTGGGTCGGCTTGCTACGAACCTGAATCGAACAAGACGTTGCTGTCCCTGATAGGCACACAGGAAAGTGTAGAGATCGAGTTATGAAAACGATAAAAGCCAAGGTTCAGGCCGATAATCCCGTAACGGAAAGCAGCCTGGACAAAGCCATTGAACGTGGCGAGTTACGTAGAAAAAATAGCCTGCAAGCGACGGCGGTTACCTACCTGCCCCCCTGTCTGGCCGTCAGCTTTGAAGACGGCAGCGGCGTATTGTTGCCCGTAGCCAACTATCCGGAGTTCGATGATTTTGAGGGCGAGGAACTTGCCAGTCTGACTGTTGGCTACGCGGGTACTGCCCTGTGCCATGAAGGCAAGGACCTGCATGTATCTATTGCCGGGTTGATTTCTGCGAGCAAGCCCCTGATGGCCATGGCGGCGTCGGTCGTTGCTTCGCGCAATGGTCGCCAGAGCAGCGCCGCAAAGTCTGAAGCTGCGCGGGCCAATGGCAAGAAGGGCGGGCGCCCGCGCAAGGTCGATGTTGTCTTGCCGGTACCCACAAAAAAGCCGTCGTGAAGACGGCTTTTTTGTGCCTGGCAGGTGTCATCAACGCCGGGTCAACATCACCCCGGATTCCATGTGATGGGTCCACGGGAACTGGTCGAACATCGCGCATTGGCTGATGCGGTGGGTGTCGTGCAGTTGGGCGATGTTGGCTGCCAGGGTCTGCGGGTTGCAGGAGATGTACAGGATGTTGTCGAAGCGCCGGGTCAGCTCGCAGGTGTCCGGGTCCATGCCGGCGCGGGGCGGGTCGACGAAGACGCTACCGAACTCGTAGCTCTTGAGGTCGATACCGTGCAGGCGGCGGAACGGACGCACTTCGTTCAGGGCTTCGGTCAGCTCTTCGGCGGACAAACGCACCAGGGTGACGTTATCTACCGCGTTTTCGCTGAGATTGCTCAAGGCCGCGTTGACCGAGGTCTTGCTGATTTCGGTGGCCAGCACCTTGCGCACGCGGGTGGCGAGGGGCAGGGTGAAGTTGCCGTTGCCGCAGTACAGCTCCAGCAAATCATCGGAGCGATCGCCGAGCGCATCGTATGCCCAGTTGAGCATTTTCTGGTTCACCGTGCCGTTGGGCTGGGTGAACGCGCCTTCAGGCTGGCGATAGCTGAAGGTGCGGCCGCCGACTTCCAGCTTCTCGACCACGTAATCGTGACCGATGACTTCGCGCTTGCCCTTGGAGCGGCCGATGATGCTGACGTTCAAGTCCGTCGCCAGTTTCGACGCCGCTGCATGCCAGTGCTCGTCCAGCGGGCGGTGATAGCACAGGGTGATCATCGCGTCGCCGGCCAGAGTGGTCAGGAACTCCACCTGGAACAGCTTGTGGCTCAGGGGCGCGCTGGCTTGCCACGCTGCCTTCAGCTGCGGCATCAACTGGTTGATGCGCAGGCTGGCAATCGGGAACTCTTCGATCAGGATTGGCGTGCGTTTGTCTTCCTGGGAAAACATCGCGTAGTGACGCTCGCCGGCCTCGCGCCACAGGCGGAACTCGGCGCGCAGGCGGAAGTTTTTCAGCGGCGAATCGAAAACGGCTGGCTCCGGTGCATCGAACGGGGCCAGCAGGTCACGCAGGCGCGTGACCTTTTCTTCGAGCTGAACGGCGTAGGCCTGGGAATCAAAAGTCATGCGTTGAACCAACCCAGCTTGATCACGAACAGAATCGACAGGATCACCAGCGCCGGGTTCAGCTCACGGCCACGACCGGACATCAGCTTGATGGCGGTCCAGGAAATGAAACCGAAGGCGATGCCATTGGCGATGGAGTAAGTGAACGGCATTGCCAGCGCGGTGATCACCACCGGCGCGGCGACGGTAATGTCGTCCCAGTCTATTTCGGCCAGGCCGGATGTCATCAGCACGGCGACGAACAGCAGTGCCGGCGCGGTGGCGAAGGCCGGAACGCTGGCGGCCAGTGGCGAGAAGAACAGCGCCAGCAGGAACAGGAACGCCACCACGATGGCAGTCAGGCCGGTGCGGCCACCGGCACTCACGCCGGCGGCGGATTCGATGTAGCTGGTGGTGGTCGAGGTACCCAGCAGGGAACCGGCCATGGCGGCGGTGCTGTCGGCGATCAGCGCGCGGCCCATTTTCGGCATGTGACCGTCCTTGCGCATCAGACCGGCGCGCTTGGCCACGCCGATCAGGGTGCCGGAGTTGTCGAACAGATCGACGAACAGGAAGGCGAAGATCACGCTGACCAGACCGATGTCCAGCGCACCCTTGATGTCCAGTTGCAGGAAGGTCGGTGCCAGGGACGGCGGCATCGACATCACGCCGCCGAACGGAGTGAAGCCCATCACGATGGAAATGATAGTCACCACCAGAATGCCGATCAGCACCGCGCCGCGCACGGCAAGGGCTTCGAGGGCGACGATCAGGGCAAAACCGAGGGTGGCGAGGATCGGGGCCGGTTGTTTCAGGTCACCGAGGCCGACCATGGTCGCCGGGTTGCTGACCACGATGCCGGCGTTGTGCAGGGCGATCAGTGCCAGGAACAGGCCGATGCCGGCGGCAATCGCCGAGCGCAGCGGCAGCGGGATGCTGTTGATGATCCATTCACGGATGCGGAAGATCGACAGCAGGAAGAAGCACACCGCCGAGATGAACACCGCGCCCAGCGCCACTTGCCAGGTATGGCCCATGTGCAGGACCACGGTGTAGGTGAAGAAGGCGTTAAGGCCCATGCCCGGTGCGAGGGCGATCGGGTAGTTGGCGATCAGGCCCATGGTCGTCGAGCCGATGGCAGCTGCCAGACAGGTGGCGACAAACACTGCGCCCTTGTCCATGCCGGTCTCGCCGAGGATGCTCGGGTTGACGAACAGAATGTAGGCCATGGCCAAAAAGGTCGTGACGCCCGCCAGAATCTCGGTCCGCACGTTGGTGTTGTGTGCCTTGAGTTGAAACAGCCTTTCCAGCATGTCTGCTCCCCGTGGCGCGCCGGGCGCCGTGAATGTATCGACCTCAACAGCAAAGCACAGGCAGCAGAACGCGCCTGGAAATTACTGTGGGCCGGAAAAAGCCGCGCATCATACCAGTAGCTTGGGAATATGGCTGCTTTGGCGGTGATCGTCGTCGATGTTTTGCGACAAAGCCAAGTGCGCCATACTGCGCGCTGGTTTTTTGGGGTGGATGGGTCCTGCATGAAAAAGCGTCTGGTTGCCGCCCTCGGAATAGGGTGGGCGTTGTTTCTCGGGGCGCAAACGGCCATGGCGGCCTCGGCTCCACCTCTGACGCAATTGAAAGTGCTCAAGGTCGCGTCGCCGTCCTGTGGTGTCGAGAGCATCGACGAAGGGCAAACCCGAACTCGCTGCGATCACATTGGCCCGAACATCATGGTCTACGTGCTGGAAGTGGGTTATGGGCGTGAGGCCCATGTCGCCCTGGACGGTTTCGAGGTGAATGGCACCCGCACACCAGTTTGTGCGTTCAAGAACGGCAACCTGACCAGCTGCACTCCCGGGGAAAAAACCGTCGGCTATTTGTATGCCCTCGATCTGGCGGGCAAGCAGGAAGGCACGCTGACCTTCAGCAATACCTCGATCAACGCGCCCGGCAATACGATGTCGACGCAGCTTTATATCCAGTAACCGCACGTATCGAACAAGGGTCAGAAAGCTGACTACGCTTAAAAGATCATTCCGTGGACAGTACCCGATGACCTTTAGAGCCTTGATTGCCCTTGCCGAGGGCACCGACGACCTGCAAACCGTGACCCTGATCGACGTGCTGCGCCGCGCCAAAATAGAAGTGGTGGTGGCCAGTATCGAAGGGCGGCGCATGCTCACTTGCGCCCGCGGCACTCGCCTGACGTCCGATGCGATGTTGGTGGACTTGCTGGCGCAACCCTTCGACCTGATTGCCTTGCCCGGTGGAGCGGTGGGTTCGCAGCACCTGGCAGCCCACCAACCCCTGCAACAATTGGTCAAGGATCAGGCGGCGGCCGGTCGCCTGTTCGCCGGCATCGCCGAAGCGCCCGCCGTGGCACTGCAGGCCTTTGGCGTATTGCGTCAGCGGCGCATGACCTGCCTGCCCTTGGCTAGCCATCAACTGCTGGGCTGTAACTTCGTCGATCAACCGGTAGTGGTCGATGGCAACTGCATCACCGCCCAGGGCTCGGCTGGCGCATTGGCATTTGCCCTGGCGCTGGTGGAACAACTCTGCGGAAAAGCCACTCGTATGGCCGTGGCGGGGGAGTTGCTCGTTTAGAGAGTGTCAGACCTTCGCCTCTTCCTTCTCTTCATCTTTAGCCACGTGCATGCGATCGCGGCTGGCCAGTGTCGGGAACAGTTTGACCCACACCCCGGTCACCACCAGCGTGCCGATCCCGCCCATGACCACCGCTGGCACGGTGCCGAACCAGTGGGCAGTCAGTCCCGATTCGAATTCGCCCAACTGGTTCGAGGCACCGATGAACAGTCCATTGACGGCGCTGACCCGGCCGCGCATTTCGTCCGGGGTTTCCAGTTGAACGAACGAGGCGCGGATCACCATGCTGATCATGTCTGCCGCGCCCAACACCACCAACACCGCCAGGGAAAACCAGAACGAGGTCGACAGGCCGAAGGCGATGGTCGCCACGCCGAAGATGCCCACGGCCGTGAACATCACCCGTCCGACGTTGCGTTCCACGGCAAACCGCGCCAGGAACAGCGACATCAGCAGCGCGCCTACCGCCGGCGCCGAGCGCAGCAGGCCAAGCCCCCACGGGCCAGTCAGCAGAATGTCCTTGGCGAACACCGGCAGCAGCGCTGTGGCGCCACCCAATAGCACCGCAAACAGATCGAGGGAGATCGCCCCGAGAATGTCCGGACGACTGCGGATGAAGCGAATGCCCGCCAGCAGTGAGTCCAGCGTGGCCTTGCCCTTGTTCAGCGGGGTTTGTCGGGCCGGCAGGTTGAGCATCAGCGAACAGGCGATGACATACAAAAGCACCGTCGGGCCATACACCCAGACGCTGCCGAAGGCGTAGAGCAAGCCGCCGAGGGCTGGAGCGACGATGGTTGCCGATTGCTGGGCCGATTGTGCGGCGGCCACTGCACGGGGAAACAACGCGCTGGGCACGATGCTGGGCAACAGGGCCTGGGTGGTCGGCATTTCAAAGGAGCGAGCGGCACCGAGCAGGAAGGCCAGGATAAAGATCATTTCCCGGGTGACATGGTCGGTGGCGCTGCCGATGGCCAGCGACAGGGCGATCAATGCCTGGAGGGACTGGCAGATCGCCGCGACCTTGCGCCGGTCATAACGGTCGGCGACGTGCCCTGTGTGCAGCATGAACAGTACGCGCGGGGCGAACTCGACCAGGCCGACCAGACCCAGGTCGAGAACATTGCCGGTCAGTTGATACAGGTTCCAGCCGATGGCCACGGTGAGCATCTGGAAGCCGCTGGCGGTAAATACCCGGGCCAGCCAGAACGCGAGAAAAGGGCGATGGTGACGTAACAGCAAGGGCTCTTGGCTGGGCATCTGCGGGAAGATCTGGGGAGAGGGGAGTGGCGAGATTATCACCAACCTGTAACAAAAAGTTGCCGTGACAAAAGATTTAGTTAGCCAGGCATTGATTTTCATGTGGGAGCGTGCTTGCTCGCGAAGGCTGAGTGTCAGTCGACATTGATGTTGAAGCTGATGCCCCCTTCGCGAGCAGGCTCGCTCCCACAAGGAGATATGTTTCTGCCTGTTACCCAGGCCGTGAGGCAACTTGTCACGCGGCAAAAGACCACGCGGTTCATCCCCGAAATTGGGACTACTCTTTCAACGTTGATTGATCCAGATCAAAACCCACAAAAGGAATTGATCCGGCGGCCGCAAGGCCAGACTCCCTGCGTTGTGATGCGTGCAAAAAAAAAGAACAAACAGAGATTCGCCACACTCCATATCCGTGGGGGCCGTGGGTGCAGGCTTCCAGCCCGCAGCCGTACTACCTGACAGAGGAAGACTTATGTTCGGTTTAGAGGCACTTGATCTCGCCCGAATTCAGTTCGCGTTCACCATCTCGTTCCACATCCTGTTTCCGGCCATCACCATCGGCCTGGCGAGTTACCTGGCGGTACTCGAAGGCCTGTGGCTGAAAACCCATAACGACACCTACCGCGACCTCTACCATTTCTGGTCGAAGATCTTTGCCGTCAACTTCGGCATGGGGGTGGTTTCCGGGCTGGTAATGGCCTATCAGTTCGGCACCAACTGGAGCCGCTTCTCGGACTTCGCCGGTTCCGTGACCGGGCCGTTGCTGACCTATGAAGTGCTCACTGCATTCTTCCTCGAGGCCGGGTTCCTCGGTGTCATGCTGTTTGGCTGGAACAAGGTCGGGCGTGGCCTGCACTTCTTCGCCACCGTGATGGTGGCCATTGGTACGTTGATCTCCACGTTCTGGATTCTCGCTTCCAACAGCTGGATGCAGACCCCTCAGGGCTTCGAGATCGTCAACGGTCAGGTCATCCCCACCGACTGGCTGGCGATTATCTTCAACCCTTCGTTCCCGTATCGCCTGATGCACATGGCCACGGCAGCCTTCGTCGCCACGGCCTTCTTCGTCGGCTCCTCCGCGGCCTGGCATTTGCTGCGCGGCAAGGACAATCCGGCGATCCGCAAAATGCTCTCGATGGCCATGTGGATGGCATTGATCGTCGCGCCGATACAGGCGGTCATCGGCGACTTCCACGGTCTCAATACGCTCAAGCATCAGCCGGCGAAAATCGCTGCGATCGAAGGCCACTGGGAAAACAAGGGCGACGAGGCGACGCCGCTGATCCTGTTCGGCTGGCCGGACATGAAGGAGGAGAAGACCAAATTCGCTGTCGAAATCCCGTACCTGGGCAGCCTGATTCTCACGCACTCCCTGGATAAACAGGTGCCGGCGCTCAAGGAGTTCCCGCCTGAAGACCGGCCGAATTCGACCATCGTGTTCTGGTCGTTCCGGATCATGGTGGGGCTGGGCTTGCTGATGATCTTCACCGGATTGTGGAGTCTGTGGCTGCGCAAGCGCGACACCCTCTACACCTCGCGGCCGTTCCTGTACCTGGCGCTGTGGATGGGGCCGTCCGGCCTGATCGCGATTCTCGCCGGCTGGTTCACCACGGAAATCGGCCGTCAGCCTTGGGTGGTCTATGGCCTGATGCGTACGGCGGATGCGTCGTCCAACCACAGCTTCATGCAGATGAGCATCACCCTGATCCTGTTTGTCGTGGTTTATTTCGCGCTGTTTGGCGCCGGTCTTGGCTACATGATGCGCCTGGTGCGCAAGGGGCCGAAGATCGACGAAGGCAAGGAAACCAACGACGGTGGCCCCGGCCAGAAACGCACACCGGCCCGTCCGCTGTCCGCCGCCGACGACGATCACGCCGATGCCGGCCACAGCCTGACCAAGGAGATTTGAATCATGGGTATTGATCTTCCGCTGATCTGGGCCGTGATCATCATCTTCGGCATCATGATGTACGTGGTCATGGACGGTTTCGACCTGGGCATCGGGATTCTCTTCCCGTTCATTCCGGGCAAGACCGATCGCGATGTGATGATGAACACCGTCGCCCCGGTCTGGGACGGCAACGAGACCTGGCTGGTGTTGGGTGGCGCGGCGTTGTTCGGCGCGTTTCCGTTGGCCTATTCGGTGGTGCTCTCGGCGTTGTACCTGCCGCTGATCCTGATGTTGATCGGGTTGATCTTCCGCGGCGTGGCCTTCGAGTTTCGCTTCAAGGCCAGGGACGACAAGCGCCATCTGTGGGACAAGGCGTTCATCGGTGGCTCGGTCACTGCGACGTTCTTCCAGGGCGTTGCGCTTGGCGCGTTCATCGACGGGCTGCCTGTGGTCAATCGGCAGTTCGCCGGTGGTTCACTGGACTGGCTGACACCGTTCACGATGTTCTGTGGTGCGGCGCTGGTCGTGGCGTATGCCTTGCTCGGTTGCACCTGGCTGATCATGAAGACCGAAGGCAAGTTGCAGGAGCAGATGCATGACCTGGCACGGCCATTGGCCTTCGTGCTGCTGGCGGTGATCGGCATTGTCAGCATCTGGACCCCGTTGGCCCACACGGATATCGCCGCACGCTGGTTCACCATGCCGAATCTGTTCTGGTTCATGCCGGTGCCGATCCTGGTGCTGGTGACGATGTACGGACTGATTCGCGCCGTGGCCCGCAACGCGCATTACACGCCGTTCCTGCTGACTCTGGTGCTGATCTTCCTCGGTTACAGCGGGTTGGGCATCAGTCTGTGGCCGAACATCATCCCGCCGTCGATCTCGATCTGGGACGCCGCCGCGCCGCCGCAAAGCCAGGGCTTCATGCTGGTGGGCACGCTGTTCATCATCCCGTTCATCCTGGGCTACACCTTCTGGAGCTACTACGTGTTCCGCGGCAAGGTCACCCATGAAGATGGTTACCACTAGTCTGCTGCACAACGAATCTGTGGGAGCGAGCTTGCTCGCGATGGCGTCCTGACAGACGCCATTGATCTACATCGGAGGATTTATCAATGAACGGCAAACATTCCCTGCACGACATTGAAGAAGCCGAAAAAAAGCCGCTGTGGCAGCGGCTCGGCTGGTTGGCCCTGATCTGGGTCGGCAGCGTGGGCGCCTTGTTCATCGTCGCCAGCCTGATGCGTCTGTTCATGAGCGCAGCCGGCCTGACCACGCACTGAATATCTCTCCCGTGGCCTCGAGGCACGGATTTACGACCCTCCTGCCGGAGGGTTTTTTTTCCTGTTACTTGCGCGCCTTGAGGATCACGAACTTCGGATTGGCCGCCACTTGCTCCACACCCCGAAACAATCGCGCCAGCTTGCTGTGGTAACCCAAGTGACGATTGCCGACGATGTACAGCGCGCCGCCTACCACCAGCGCTTCGCGCGCCTGCTGGAACATCCGCCAGGCCAGGAAGTCGCCCACCACCTGTTGCTGGTGAAACGGTGGATTGCACAGCACGACGTCAAGCGATTGCGGTTCCTGGCCGGCCAGGCCATCGCCGGCACGCACGATCATTTCCCGTTCGCCCAACGCTGCGCGCCAGTTTTCGGCGGCCGATTGCACGGCCATGTACGACTCGTCCACCAGTGTGTAGTGGGCCTCGGGGTTTTGCAGGGCGCTGGCGATGGCCAGGACGCCGTTGCCGCAACCGAGATCGGCGACCCGCGCCGAACCGAGGTTTTTCGGCAGGTGTGGCAAAAACGCCCGGGTACCGATGTCCAGGCCTTCGCGGCAAAACACATTGGCGTGGTTGAGCAGTTCGATGGCCGGTTCGTCGAGTCTGTATCGCGTTGGGTAGGGCGACACCGCCGGAGTTTTGTCTTCAGCGGTGGCAATCAATAGCCGCGCCTTCTTCACCGCCAACGAGGCTTGCACGGGGCCGATGTAACGCTCCAGCAAGTCGCCCGCCGCCCGGGGCAGATGCTTGATCATGGCTGCGGCAACCACTTGGGCGCCAGGTGCCAGTTGACCTTGCAGGCGGATCAGTTGTTCTTCCAGCAGGGCCAGGGTTTTCGGTACACGGATCAGCACGCAGTCGAACGGCCCGGCAGGGGTTTCGCTGGCGGGTACGCTCGGCACGGCATCAAAGGCCAGGCCGTTGCGCACCAGGTTCTTTTCCAGACCCTGGAAAGCCAGGAACGAATCACCGCTGCTGACCACCCGTACCTTGCCCACCAGGCTGGCCGCCAACGCGCCGAAACTGTCATTGAGCACCAATACCCGGGTGTCCGAAGCCGGCTGCTGTTCGGCCAGATGATTGAGCAGGTATTCATCGGCCGCATCGAAAGCTTGCAGCGGTTCATTCTGCTGTTCGGGCTGGCGGATCAGGTCGAGGCTGGCGAAGGGTGTTTCGAGCAAAGGCATGGGGCGGGGCTCTGGGTAATCAACGGATGTCCCGCTGCCCGAAGGCGGTGGAGCGGGCGGAGCCGTCCGAGTGTAATACGTCGTGAAGGTTTACACGCCATCACTCAGGAGGGACCGCAAATGGTACGTTTTTTTTGCCTGGATTACTCGCAGGTTTTCCCGCAGCCGGGCGCTTTCAGATGGCTCCGGACCGGGCCGCGGCAATGACGGCCGCCATCTTGTTGTTGACGCCGAGCTTCTCGATAGCCCTGTGCACATGAAAGTTGATTGTGCGCTCACTCAAACTGAGGATCCTGGCAATTTCATAGGCCGTCTTGCCATCGGCCGACAGTTTCAATACTTCGAGTTCCCGCCGTGACAAGGGGGGAGCCTGGGGGCGAGCCGGTTTTCTCGGTTGCCTTGCGATCGCCAGCGCGTGCAAATGGCGAGTGATGAACACCGAGAATCCAAGATGCTCGTACAGCTCATAGGCTGAAATCGGGCAGTGGCTTCTGGCCAGGCTGAGAATACTGCGCTGACCGGTTTCCTCATCAAAGATCGCCTGGGACCAGCCATGCTGCAAACCTTGTTGCTGCAGCAAGTGCCATAGCCATGGCGTCTTGGAAAAAAGCTCTTCGCTCCAGAGAACAGGCAGCGTTGAACGATTGCAATGCGCCACTATCGGATCTATTTGCGTGGCGTTGTTTTTTTCATATTGAGTGTTCCACTCATGGGGGAAATTATTCAGGTTCACCGCACTGCTATCGACTCCGACTGAGTTCGAAGTAATTGAAAAGCCACAAAATTTATATCCAAGGTTTCTAGCGAAGTTGAGCGCGATTCGATAGGCGGTTTTGATCTCTTGCGTGTGTGACAATTGCTTGAGCTGTGACTCCTTCCAGATTTCCATACAAGGGTCTCTCCATCACCGTTTCTTCTGGGCGCGATCTTGGATCCAAGATTCGGCACGTCACGAAGTGTAGGATAATTCCTACGGTGATGCTGCGACAATTTTGCTCTTTTGACTGTTGGAAAAGTGTATTTCAGGTTCTTAGGCAATCGATGGGATATAAAATGCCATATGTCATTTTATAATGATGGGTGTGCGCCACATTTGGTAAACAGTCACTAGTGCAGATTAATGTCACTACAAACTGTCGGTGGTTACGCTGCTTTCTTTGCGGGACACTGGGGTGTCTTTCGATTGGAGCCTTCCATGTCCGTCAGTGAAGAAAAATTTACCCGTCAGACCTTGCTTGAGGTTCATCCGCTGACCCAGAGCCTGTTTACCTTGCGTGCCACCCGGGATGCAGGGTTTCGTTTTCGGGCGGGGCAGTTTGCCCGGTTGGGCGTCACCAAGGCTGACGGCAGCACGGTATGGCGCGCCTATTCCATGGTGTCCTCGCCTTTTGACGAGTTCCTCGAGTACTTTTCCATTGTCGTACCGGGCGGTGAGTTCACCAGCGAGCTGAGCCGACTGGGTGTTGGCGATGCATTGTTGGTCGACCGCCAGGCCTTCGGTTATCTGACGCTGGACCGGTTTGTCGATGGGCGTGATCTGTGGTTGTTATCCACAGGCACGGGCATCGCGCCGTTCCTGTCGATACTCCAGGATTTCGAAGTCTGGGAGCGATTCGAGCGGATCATTCTGGTCTACAGCGTTCGCGAAGCGCGGGAACTGGCGTATCAGGAGCTGATCGCAGGGCTGGCGAAGCGTGATTATCTGGCGGAGTACGCCCATAAACTGCAATTGATCACCACGGTCACTCGTGAACAGCATCCCGGCTCATTGAACGGGCGGATCACCGCGCTGATTGAAAACGGCGAACTGGAGCGGGTCGCGGGTGTTGCGCTGACGCCTGAGCATTCACGGGTCATGCTGTGCGGCAATCCGCAGATGATCGATGATACGCGCAAGCTGCTTAAACAGCGGGACATGCACTTGAGCCTCAGCCGGCGACCTGGTCAGGTGGCGGTGGAAAATTTCTGGTAAAAAAAGGCGCCTCGAAGGCGCCGTTTTTTTGCTAATGCCGTCAAGGCCGGTTGTTCTGGGCCTTGAGCAAGTCGCGGATCTCGCCCAGCAACTCTTCTTCCTTGCTTGGAACCGGCGGCAGGCTAGGGGCCACGGCCTCTTCGCGCTTCAGGCGGTTGATGACCTTGACGCCCATGAAGATCGCGAGAGCGACGATGACGAAGTCGATGATGGTCTGGATGAATTTGCCATAGGCGAGCACCACCGCCGGAATCTCGCCGTCCGCTGCCTTGAGCGTTATGACCAGATCACTGAAGTCCACGCCACCGATCAGCATCCCGATTGGCGGCATGACCAGGTCACCGACAAACGAGGTAACGATCTTGCCGAAGGCCGCACCGATGATGATGCCGACGGCCATGTCGACCACGTTGCCTTTGACCGCGAAGGCCTTGAACTCATTTAGCACGCCCATAGTTATTTCCTTGTTACAGATGAGGTTGATGAGCGCAGTGTAAATCAGCAAATCGCATTCTGCTTGAATCAACTGCCTGCCGTGCTCGCCAGCAACCGACACCGGGTGGTGTTGAAAAATTCACCGATGGATCTCATCTGTGGAGCGGCCAGGCCTTGCGCGGTGTTTTGCATGCGATGTTTTTTCAACGATATGGCTTCGTTTGTGTGAGCAAACCAAGGTTGAGGGAGGCTACCCCTGAAACGGGACGTTAAAGTTGATCGGGTAGTTAGTGGTCAGGGGCGGTATTGAAATTGATTGCAGTTGTAGCGATATTAACTGTTTCGTTAGTTTTGGGAGGCTAACAAGTAGCGTGCTTCCCTGAATTAATCACTGTGCTCTGTGTGAGTGTTTCAGAGTTGTACATTAAGTGTGTAAGTGAATAAAGTTTGTATAAGTTTTCAGGTTGTTCAGACAGGCATGCCCTTAGAGTTTGTTGAGTATATTGAACGAAAAACTTATACAAGGTTTTGTTTGGCGGGTGTTTATCAATATACCTGATTTTTTATGGGGGTATTTGTAATCATCAAAAGGGTTGCGAAGTATCCGGCCGCACTCGCGCGCTTGAGCTGAGCTATCATCGCGTTTTTTTCCGGGAGTTCCGATGGCCAAGGCCAAGCGCATGTACGGCTGCACCGAGTGCGGCTCAACCTTCCCCAAATGGGCCGGCCAGTGCGGTGAGTGCGGAGCCTGGAACACGCTCACCGAAACCATGGTGGAAAGCGGCGGGGCAGCCGCCTCCAGCGGTCGTACCGGCTGGGCCGGCCAGCAGGCGCAAATCAAGACCCTGGCCGAAGTCAGTGTCGAAGAAATTCCGCGCTTCTCCACCGCTTCCAGCGAGCTCGACCGGGTTCTGGGTGGTGGTCTGGTGGATGGCTCGGTGGTGCTGATCGGTGGCGACCCCGGTATCGGCAAGTCGACCATTCTGTTGCAAACCTTGTGCAACCTCGCCAAGAGCATGCCGGCACTGTACGTCACCGGTGAGGAATCCCAGCAGCAAGTGGCCATGCGTGCGCGGCGCCTGGGGTTGCCCCAGGATCAACTGCGGGTCATGACCGAAACCTGCATCGAAGCCATCATTGCCACGGCCCGTCAGGAAAAGCCCAAGGTGATGGTGATCGACTCGATCCAGACGATCTTTACCGAGCAACTGCAATCGGCACCGGGCGGTGTGTCCCAGGTGCGTGAGAGCGCAGCCTTGCTGGTGCGTTATGCCAAACAGAGCGGTACGGCGATTTTCCTGGTGGGCCACGTCACCAAGGAAGGCGCGCTGGCTGGCCCTCGGGTGCTGGAACACATGGTCGACACCGTGCTGTATTTCGAAGGCGAGTCCGACGGGCGCCTGCGTCTGCTGCGGGCGGTGAAGAACCGTTTCGGTGCAGTCAATGAGCTGGGTGTGTTCGGCATGACCGACAAGGGCCTGAAAGAAGTCTCCAACCCCTCTGCGATTTTTCTGACCCGTGCCCAGGAGGAAGTCCCGGGTAGCGTGGTGATGGCAACCTGGGAAGGCACGCGGCCGATGCTGGTGGAGGTACAGGCGCTGGTGGACGACAGTCACCTGGCCAATCCGCGTCGGGTCACGCTGGGGCTGGATCAGAACCGGTTGGCGATGTTGCTGGCGGTACTGCACCGTCACGGTGGCATTCCGACCCACGATCAGGACGTGTTTCTCAACGTGGTCGGCGGGGTCAAGGTGCTGGAAACGGCGTCCGACCTGGCGTTGATGGCGGCGGTGATGTCCAGTTTGCGTAACCGACCGTTGCCCCACGATCTGCTGGTGTTCGGTGAGGTCGGGCTTTCCGGTGAGGTGCGTCCGGTGCCGAGCGGTCAGGAGCGATTGAAGGAAGCCGCCAAGCACGGGTTCAAGCGGGCCATCGTACCCAAGGGCAATGCGCCGAAAGAGGCGCCGGCCGGGTTGCAGATCATTGCCGTCACGCGTCTGGAGCAGGCGTTGGACGCGTTGTTCGAGTAACTCACAGACGAAACTCAAAACCTGTAGGAGCGAGCCTGCTCGCGATAGCGGTGTGTCAGCCAGCCGCAATGTCGGCTGTCAGATCGTAATCGCGAGCAAGCTCGCTCCCACAAGGGCATCCGGTGGCGGCTAGATCTCGATCAGCGCACCCAATTCGCGCTCCAGTTCCTGCGGATCAGCGAGGTTGAGCTCGATCAATCGCCGAAGGCGCTCGATGGACTCCAGACTGATGTGCAGGCAAACAAAGCCGAGCTGACCATGGTCGTCGTGGGCCAGTTGCACATCCATGGTGATGTCGGCTTCTTCGCTCAGATGAATGTCGACCAGAAAATCCTGCTGCGGATTGCCCTGCCAGTGTTCGGGTCGTTCAATCAGCAAGCCCTTGAGCGACAGGTCAATCAACTTCACCGGCCAAGTGGACTCCCCCTGACTCAGCTCGGTTCGGGCATCGAACGCAATACGTTTGAAGCGGCGACGTTCGGCAGGGTACTCGCTCATGGCGCGATCCTCGGAAATGTACGCTGACTATAGACCCGCATGATCAAAGGCTGCCAGCGCGTGCAGGTGTCCAGACCAATGTCGGGCTATGGCCATTGCCGTCAGGAGAGCTAAACTCGGGATTGCTGTCTTTCTTGTCCACTCTGGCTGGAATAATAAAATGAAAAATAATAATAGCCCGCTACGCCATTTGCCTTGGCTGGTGCTGGCAATCGTAGGTGCGTGTGCGCTGGGTGTCGTGGCATTACGCCGAGGCGAGGCAATCAACGCCTTGTGGATTGTGGTCGCTGCCGTGGCCATCTATCTAGTTGCCTACCGCTACTACAGTCTGTTCATCGCTAACAATGTCATGCAACTCGATGCGCGACGGGCCACTCCCGCTGTGCTCAACAATGACGGTCTGGACTACGTGCCGACCAACAAGCACATTCTTTTTGGTCACCACTTCGCGGCCATTGCCGGCGCGGGGCCTTTGGTCGGTCCGGTGTTGGCGGCGCAGATGGGCTACCTGCCCGGCACGCTGTGGCTGATCGCCGGCGTGGTGCTGGCCGGTGCGGTGCAGGACTTCATGGTCCTGTTCATGTCCACCCGCCGCAACGGTCGTTCCCTGGGCGACATGGTCCGCGAAGAAATGGGCCGCATCCCCGGCACCATCGCGCTGTTCGGCTGCTTCCTGATCATGATCATCATCCTCGCGGTGCTGGCGCTGATCGTGGTGAAGGCCTTGGCCGAAAGCCCTTGGGGCATTTTCACGGTGATGGCGACCATCCCGATCGCGATGTTCATGGGCATCTACATGCGCTACATCCGCCCGGGTCGCATTGGTGAAATCTCGGTGATCGGCGTATTGCTGCTGCTGGGCTCGATCTGGCTCGGGGGGCAGATCGCCGCCGATCCGGTGTGGGCCAAGGCCTTCAGCTTTACCGGTATCCAGATCACCTGGATGCTGATCGGCTACGGTTTTGTCGCGGCGGTATTGCCGGTGTGGCTGATCCTGGCGCCCCGTGACTATCTGTCCACCTTCCTGAAAATCGGCACCATCGTTGCCCTGGCCATCGGCATCCTGGTGACCATGCCCGAGCTGAAAATGCCGGCCCTGACCCAGTTCGTCGACGGCACCGGCCCGGTATGGAAGGGTGGTCTGTTCCCGTTCCTGTTCATCACCATCGCCTGTGGCGCGGTGTCGGGTTTCCACGCGCTGATTTCCTCCGGCACTACGCCGAAGCTGCTGGATAACGAAACCAACGCTCGCTACATCGGTTACGGCGGCATGCTGATGGAATCGTTCGTGGCGATCATGGCCATGGTTGCCGCTTCCGTGATCGAGCCTGGCGTGTACTTCGCCATGAACAGCCCGGCGGCCGTGGTCGGCGGTGATGTGGTGGCCGTTGCGACAGCCGTCAGCAACTGGGGCTTTGCAATCACCCCGGAAGCCCTGCAAGCGGTGGCCCACGACATTGGTGAAACCACCATCCTGGCCCGTGCCGGTGGTGCGCCGACCCTGGCGGTCGGTATCGCGCAGATCCTGCACAGTGTTCTGCCGGGCGAGAACACCATGGCGTTCTGGTACCACTTCGCGATCCTGTTCGAAGCGCTGTTCATCCTGACCGCAGTGGATGCCGGTACCCGTGCCGGTCGCTTCATGCTCCAGGACTTGCTCGGCTCTTTCGTCCCGGCGCTCAAACGCACCGAATCCTGGACCGCCAACCTGATCGCCACCGCAGGCTGCGTGGCGATGTGGGGCTGGTTGCTGTACCAGGGTGTGATCGATCCGTTGGGTGGCATCAATACCCTGTGGCCACTGTTCGGTATCTCCAACCAGATGCTGGCCGGTATCGCGCTGATGCTCGGCACCGTGGTACTGATCAAGATGAAACGCCAGCGTTATGTCTGGGTCACCATGTTGCCGGCGGTATGGCTGTTGATCTGCACCACGACAGCGGGCTTCATCAAGCTGTTCGACGCCAACCCGGCGATCGGCTTTCTGTCGCTGGCCAAGAAATACAGCGATGCCTTGGCCAACGGCCAGATCCTCGCCCCGGCCAAGGACATCACCCAGATGCAGCACGTGATCTTCAACGCCTACACCAACGCAACGCTGACTGCGCTGTTCCTGTTCGTGGTATTCAGCATCCTGTTCTATGCACTCAAGGTCGGCATTGCCGCCTGGGGTAAAAAGGAACGTACGGACAAAGAATCGCCATTCCAGGCGCTGCCGGATGCGTAACCAGAGGATTGCAGCATGTTCAATGACTTGAGTCGCCTCGGTAAATACCTCGGTCAGGCCGCGCGCCTGATGGTCGGCATGCCCGACTACGACAACTACGTCGAGCATATGCAGACCAAGCACCCGGACAAACCGGTGATGAGCTATGAGATGTTCTTTCGGGAGCGTCAGGAAGCCCGTTACGGTGGCAAGGGTGGGCCGAAATGCTGTTGATCCGGTTGTCGGATTAACAGCCATACCTGTGGGAGCGAGCTTGCTCGCGATGGCGGACTGTCAATCAACAGTGATGTTGAATGTTAAGCCTCTATCGCGAGTAAGCTCGCTCCCACATTTGTTTTGTGTTGTTTTTTCACTGTGTGAAAAAGGAGATCCAGTTTGTCCTCTCCCATCCCGGTCACGATCCTCAGCGGCTTCCTCGGCGCCGGCAAGACCACTTTGTTGCGTCACCTGCTCAAGGCCGAGCACGGCCTGAAAATCGCCGTGATCGAGAATGAATTCAGCGATGCCGGTATCGATACCCAGTTGTTGGGCGATGAGCCGGTACAAGTGATGACACTGTCCAACGGCTGCGTTTGCTGCACCATCCACACGGACCTGACCAAAGCGCTTTATCTGTTGCTCGAGCGTCTGGACCAGGGCGACATCGCCTTCGACCGCCTGGTGATCGAATGCACCGGCCTGGCCGACCCGGCGCCCGTGGCACAAACCTTTTTCATCGACGAAGAGTTGCGCGAGCGCTATATCCTCGACGGCATCATCACCCTGGTCGACGCGGCACATGCCGACTTGCACCTGACCCAGACCATCGCCCAGGCGCAGATCGGTTTCGCCGACCGCTTGCTGGTGAGCAAGCGTGACCTGGTGGACGAAGCAAAATTCACCGCGTTGAGCGAGCGCCTGACCCGTATCAACCGACGCGCCCCGATCCGCGTGGTTGATCACGGAAAGATCGACCTGGCCGAATTGCTCGACGTGCGCGGCTTCAACCTCAATGCCGACCTCGGTGGCGGCGTGAGTTTGCGCCCGGTCAGCCAGGCCCCGTCCATCGACCGCATTTCCAGCCTGGTGCTGCGCACTGAAAAAGCGCTGGATATCGACAAGCTCAGCGAGTTCATGAACGAGTTGCTGGAGGAGCATGGCAAGCAGTTGCTGCGCTACAAAGGCGTGTTGAACATCCTCGGCGAATCGCGTCGCATGGTGTTTCAGGGGGTGCTGAAACTTTATGGTTTCGACTGGGATACCGAGTGGGCTGAAGACGAAGTGCGCGAGAGCGTGATCGTGTTCATTGCCGATGACTTGCCGGAGGAAAAGATTCGCGAGGGATTTGCGCGGGTGGCGGCGGTCTGAAGTTTTATGGCGTCTGTGAGGACGCCATCGCGGGCAAGCCCGGCTCCCACAGGTTTCTGGTTGAACACAAAGTCTGTGCTTGGCCTCGAACACTGTGGGAGCGGGCTTGCCCGCGATGCGATCTAGCCGGCAACACAATGTTCACGGGGTGTATTGAGCAGTGTCTGCTCCAGATGATCCAGATGCCGGTTTATCAGCATGACCGCTGTCGCAGCATTTCCACGTTCAACAGCATCAACAATCGCCAAATGCTCCTGCCACGCGCAAAAACTGTGCGTCTGCTCCTCACACTGCGCAATCGCCAATGACGTCAGCGGCACCAGACTGCCAAGAAAATGCGCCAGCGGTGCATTTCCAGCCATTTCGGCCAACTGCAAATGAAACTCTCCCGACAAACGAATCGCCTGGCCACGCTCGGCGCATTGACGCTCGTTATCGACCAGTGTCCGCAGGCGCTTCAAGTCTTGCGCGCATGGCCGCTGACACGCCAGCCGTACCAGCATGATCTCGGCCAGACGCCGGGCATGCAGTGTCTGCCGGGTCTGCTCGGCATCAAGTTCGGCGACGCGGGGACGATGGTTGACTCGAAGGATGATGATTTGCTGGTGGGACAGTCGCGTCAGCACATCACGCATGTCGCTGCGCCTTGCACCGAACATCTGCGCCAGGCTTTCTTCGGTAAAGCGACTGGCTGAATGGATGCGCTGCTCGAAAATGGCATCGAGGACCCGCGAATACAGATCATCCACCGAAGGGCGGACGGGCAGGGTAGCGAGCGTTTGTGGCGAAGCGAAGCTGTTCATGGCCAATCTCCAGTTCGAAGAGGTTTCAACTGCCGAGGTTGTCTTCCGGGATGTTCAGTTCGATGCCCATGCGCTGGCCTTCGCGCAAAATGTGCCGACGCATCTCGGCGCTGGCCTGGGCGCTGTTCTTGCTGCGGATCGCCCGCACCACGGCTTCGTTTTCTTCAAGGCGTTCAGCCAGATGCTCCGGGGAGTTGCGCAACACTTCGGCGCTTTGCTTGAGGGCATTGCTGGTTTGCTGGACCACGCTCTGGAAGATCGGGTTTGACGTCAGCGTGAACAGCTCTTCGTGGAACGCGATGTAGGCGCTTACGCCGGCTTCACTGTCATTGGCCTCCAGGGCTTCACGCATGTCCATCAGGGTCAGGCGCAGTTGCCCGACTTCCTTGCTGCTGATCGACTGCGCCACGAGGCCGACGATGAATGGTTCCAGGGTGTAGCGCAGTTGCAGCACGTCTTCCAGGCTCGCGGCGGCCACCGCGCTGTCGTAGGGCTGCTCATCGCTGAGACTGGCCTCAAGTACGACGACGCCTTTGCCCGGCATCGAACGCACCAGGCCAAGGGTTTCCAGGACGATGACCGCTTCACGCAGGCTTGGGCGGCTGATACCCAGTTGTTCGGCCAGCTCGCGTTGCCCCGGCAGCATTTCGCCGGAGCGCCACTGACCACGGGCCAGCGCGGCCCGAAGCTTTTCTACGACTGAATTGACGACCGTTGAGGTGGTAATCACTGTGTGCTCCATGGATAAAGGCAGGGGAACCCGCCATCTGGCGGGCTCCCACATGATTCAAAACTCCTGCTGATGCGCCGGCGCGACCGGTTTTTTCGGCTGGAAGGTATAACCCATCTGGCCGGAAAGCACCTTGTTCGCACGCTGGATATCGATGTCCTTCTCCCAGCGGGCGATGGCCACGGTGGCGACACAATTGCCGATCAGGTTGGTCAGCGCGCGGCCGATGCCCATGAACCAGTCCACCGCGAGCACCAACACCAGGCCGACCACCGGAATCGCCGGGATCGCCGTCAAGGTTGCCGCCAGAATCACCAGTGCCGAGCCGGGAATCCCGTGGGCACCTTTGGAGGTGATCAGCGACACCAGCAAAATGGTCAGCAGGTCAGTCATGGCCAACGGCGTGCCGGTGGCGTTGGCGATGAACACGATGGCCAGGGTCAGGTAGATCGAGAAACCGTCGAGGTTGAACGAGTAACCCGTTGGAATCACCAGCCCCACCGTCGAACTGCCGATGCCCAGATGTTCGAGCTTGCGCATGATTTGTGGCAGCACGGCGTCGGACGAAGCGGTGCCCATGACGATCAGCAACTCTTCGCGCAGGTACTTGAGCAATGGCCACATCTTCAAGCCGGAGAGGCGCATCACCAGGCCGAGAATCAGGGCCACGAAGGCCACACAGGTCAGGTAGAAGAGGCCGACCAGGCTGCCCAGGTGTTGCAGCGAGTCCAGGCCATATTTACTGGTGGTGAAGGCGATCGCGCCGAATACGCCGATCGGTGCCAGTCGCACGATCATGCCCATGATGCGGAAAATCACGTGGCTGAGTTCATTGATCAGCCGCGAAATACCCGATGCCGCCTCGCCCACCAGATTCAGTGCACTGCCGAACAGCACGGAGAACAACAGGACCTGCAGGATGTTGTTATCGGCAAAGGCACCGATCACCGACGTCGGAATCAGGTCCATCAGGAACTGTGTGGTGGTGTGCATGTGCTGTCCGCGCTGGGCAATGTCGCCCATGTCGGCTGCGGAAAGCTGCTCCAGGTGAATGTTCGCGCCGCTGCCGATGCCGGTGCTGAAGGCGAACACCAGGCCGATCACCAGGGCGATGGTGGTCAGCACTTCAAAGTAGATCACCGATTTGAGGCCGATACGGCCGACCTTCTTCAGGTCGCCGGCACCGCTGATGCCGCTGACCACTACGCAAAACACAATCAAGCCAATGAGCATTTTGATCAGCTTGATAAAACCGTCACCGAGCGGTTTGAGCTGAGCGGAGTATTCGGGAAGGGTCAGCCCACAGACGATGCCGAGCACCAGTCCGAGAACCACTTGGAGGAAGATTGAACGCGAGCACCATCTGAGCATGGGAGGAATCCTGGTCGGCGTCCTGGCTGCCGTGCGCAAGGCGCATCGACTTCAGGACTTAATTATTGTGGTCTTACCGGTATGTCCAGTGCAGGCTCAGTCTAGGCGCTATTTTTAGGTGTTCGCAAGTAAAAATTAGAAAATTGGCATGACCGGTCTTACCAGTTGCTAGGCGAGTCCGGTTTAGAGCCTTTCACACGGCTGAATAAAAAACCGGGCAAAAAAAAACCGGCCATCTCTGGCCGGTTTCTTATGACTGCGGTTTAGCGGGGCTGATTAAGCGCCGTATACCGGCAGCTTCTTGCAGATAGCCTTGACCTTCTCACGAACCGCATCGATCACCGCTTCGTTGTTCAGGTCAGCCAGGATGTCGCAGATCCAGCCAGCCAGTTCCTTGCACTCTGCTTCCTTGAAGCCACGAGTGGTCACAGCCGGGGTGCCGAAGCGCAGGCCGGAGGTGACGAACGGGGAGCGTGGGTCGTTTGGTACGGAGTTCTTGTTCACGGTGATGAACGCTTTGCCCAGAGCGGCATCGGCGTCTTTACCGGAGATTTCCTGCTTGATCAGCGACAGCAGGAACAGGTGGTTCTGAGTACCGCCCGACACTACGTCGAAGCCGCGCTCGATGAACACGCCGGCCATGGCCTGGGCGTTCTTCACCACTTGTTGCTGGTAAGCCTTGAACTCAGGCTGCAGCGCTTCCTTGAAGCAGATCGCCTTGGCTGCGATCACGTGCTCCAGCGGGCCGCCCTGGGCGCCCGGGAATACCGCGGAGTTCAGCTTCTTCTCGATGTCGGCGTTGGCGCGAGCCAGGATCAGGCCGCCACGTGGACCACGCAGGGTCTTGTGGGTGGTGGTGGTCACCACGTCAGCGAATGGAACCGGGTTCGGGTAGACGCCAGCGGCAACCAGGCCGGCCACGTGGGCCATGTCGACGAACAGGTAGGCACCTACCTTGTCGGCGATTGCACGGAAGCGCGGGAAGTCGAGGATCTGCGAATAGGCAGAGAAACCGGCCACGATCATTTTTGGCTTGTGCTCAACGGCCAGGCGTTCGACTTCGTCGTAGTCGATCAGACCGTTGGCGTCGATGCCGTACTGGATGGCGTTGTACAGCTTGCCGGAGGACGAAACGCTGGCACCGTGAGTCAGGTGACCACCGTGGGCCAGGCTCATGCCCAGGATGGTGTCGCCGGCCGACAGCAGGGCCAGGTAAACGGCGCTGTTGGCTTGCGAGCCTGCGTGCGGCTGAACGTTGGCGTAGTCGGCGCCGAACAGCTCTTTGGCGCGGTCGATAGCCAGCTGCTCGACGATGTCTACGTACTCGCAACCACCGTAGTAGCGCTTGCCCGGGTAACCTTCGGCGTACTTGTTGGTCAGTACCGAGCCTTGAGCTTCCATCACCGCAGGGCTGGTGTAGTTTTCCGAAGCGATCAGCTCAATGTGCTCTTCCTGGCGCTGAGCTTCTTGCTCCATGGCGGCAAAGAGATCGGCGTCGTACTTGGCAATAGTCAAATCACGGCTGAACATGGCGGTCCTCAAGGATCGGGGGCGGAAAAGGGGGGCATTCTAACCTAATGGGTTTTAGATGGCATATGAAACGGCATCATGTCGCAGACAAGCGGGCTTCATGACGGGGTCAGCGGTGATCGTGCCGGTCTCATCGCGAGCAAGCTCGCTCCCACAGGGCTCTCGGGTGTACACAAAGTGTGCGAACACTGTAGATCCACTGTGGGAGCGAGCTTGCTCGCGATGAGGCCAATTGCCGCGCCGCAAATCTCAATCGAGCATGAACAGGGCATCATTGCTGAACTGCCCTTCGAACCGCCCCGCCGGCATCGGCCGACCGAACAGATAACCCTGTACCTCGTCGCAACCGTGCTCCCTCAGGAAATCCAGCTGCTCATGGGTCTCCACGCCTTCGGCGATCACTGCCAGGTTGAGACTGTGGGCCATGGCAATGATTGCCCGGGCAATTTGTGCATCCTGCTCGCCGCTGGGCAGGCCATCGACAAAGGTGCGGTCGATCTTCAGAACGTCGATCGGGAACTGCTTGAGGTAGTTGAGCGATGAGTAACCGGTACCGAAATCGTCGACCGCAATGCTCAGGCCGAGGTTTTTCAGGCCGTCGAGGATCTGCATCGCCTCGCTGACTTCGCGCATCAGGATACTTTCGGTCAGTTCCAGTTCCAGGCACGCCGGTGGCAGGCCGGTTTCCTTGAGGATGGTGGCGATGCGCGTACCGAGCTGGCCGTCGGAGAACTGTCGCGCCGAGATGTTCACCGACACCTTCGGCACCCGTACCCTGGCCTGATGCCAGGCCTTGAGTTGACGGCAGGCTTCGCTGATCACCCAGTCGCCGACATCCACCACCAGCCCGAGCTCTTCGAGCACCGGAATGAAATCCCCCGGCGGCACCAGCCCGCGGCGTGGATGACGCCAGCGCAACAGTGCCTCGGCACCGGTCAGGCGCTTGCCGTCACCGCTGAACTGCGGCTGGTAATACAGCACGAATTCGTTCTGTTCCAGGGCATGGCGCAAGTCGCTTTCCAGCTCCAGACGTTCCAGCGCACTGGCGTTCATGTCCGCCTGATAGAACTGGAAGTTGTTCTTGCCACGCTCCTTGGCGTGGTACATCGCAGTGTCGGCATTCTTCATCAACTGGCTGAGTTCGTTGCCGTCCTGCGGACTCAGGGCGATGCCGATACTGGCGGTGACGAAGAACTCGCGGCCTTCGAGCACGAATGGTTTCACCAGGCTGGCGAGAATCTGTTCGGCCACATGGATCGCCCGGTTCAGGGCGATTTCACGGTTGGCTCGCGGTTGCAGGAGCAAGGTGAATTCGTCACCGCCCATGCGCGCCACGGTGTCGTCATCGTCGACGCAACCGAGCAGGCGCGTGGCCATTTCCTTGAGCATGCGGTCGCCGGCGGCGTGGCCCAGGGAGTCGTTGATCGGCTTGAAACGGTCGAGGTCGAGGAACATCAGCACCACCCACGACTTCTGCCGTTCGGCCGATTGCAGTGCCGTGTGCAGTCGATCCTGGAACAGTGAACGGTTGGGCAGGTGGGTCAGGGCGTCGTAGTAGGCGAGGCGGTGAATCCGTTGCTCGCTGGCCTTGCGCTCGCTGATGTCGCTGAAGAAACACACATAACTGGCCAGGTCGCCTTCGTCGTCGAGTACGGCGGTGATCCCGACCCAGGCCGGGTAGTGCTCGCCGTTGCGACGCTTGAGCCAGACTTCGCCTTCCCAGGTGCTGTGCTGGCCCAATTGCTTGAGCACGTAACGCAGATGGGCTTCTTGCTGGTCGTCGACGGTCAGCATGTTCGGCAGTTGGTCGAGGACCTGCTCCACGGCGTAACCGCTGACACGACTGAAGGCTTCGTTGGCCTGGACGATGTAGCCGGCCGGGTCGGTGATCAGGATCGCCGAGGTCGAGTGTTCGAATACCGTGGCGGCCATGCGCAGATCTTTTTCGGCCCGGCGTTGCTGGCTGATGTCGCGGCCGACGCCGAGCACGCCTTCGAACGTACCGTATTCGTCCCAGACCAATACCAGGCGCAGTTCGATCGGGATCTTGCGCCCGTCGGCCCGCAGGCAGTCGAACAGGAACAGTTGGGTTTGCACCTGGCTGCGCAACAGCGCCAGTTGGTCCGGTTGATCCAGCGCTTTGCTGACCCGGTCCATCAGGTGGTAGATGCCGGTCAGCTGTTGCGGGTTGGCGATGGTCGATTGCCAGCCGTTCTGGAAAATCCACTCGGCGTCGTAGCCCAGCACTGCTAGCACCGAAGGGCTGACGTAATTGAGGTTAAGGCGGCTGTCGGTGGAGAAGATCACGTCGCTGATGCTTTCGGCAAGCATGCGGTAGCGCTGCTCGCTGTCGCGCAGCGATTCGCTGGCTTCGATCTGGTCGGTGATGTCCTTGGCCACGCCGATGATCCGCGTGACCTGGTCGTCCTTGTCCCGCGCCAGTGCCTGCTCGCGAATCTCGAAGCGTCGCCACTGGCCGTCCCGATGGCGGAAGCGCAACTGGCACTGCATTAACTGGCGATAACCGGCCTGGCGCTGGATCTGGCGAGAGCGGTGGTAATAGTCGGCGTCTTCGGGATGCAGGAGGATTTCCCAGAAGTATTCGCCCATCTGGTGCAGTTCGTTGCGGTTGTAACCCAGGGTCTGGCCCAGATGGTGGTTGCTGTAGATCATGCGCTGGCTGATCACATCCTGCACATACAGATGATCCGGCACGGTGCGCACCACGTCCGACCAGAACCCTTCGCGCTCCTGCAGCGACAGCTCGATGAGCTTGCGACTGGTGATGTCAGTGATGCTCAGGATCACCGCATTGTAGTCGTCCGGGGTTTGCGGCAGACACAGCACCAGCCACAGGTGCTGGATGCGGCCGCTGGCGTCCTGCAGCTTGATTTCCAGCTCAAGCTGTTGCTGCTGGTTGAGCATCGCGTCGAGCACCTGGTTGCCGATGGCGGTGCCATCCTGCGGATTACCGTCGATCAGCAATTTCCAGGCTTTGTCGGCGCTATCGACATTAAGCAGTTGCAACGCTACCTGGTTGACCTCGGTGATCCGCAGTTCCTTGAGCAATGGTCGGCGTTGCTCCGGGATCGCCAGCCACGCTTGCAGTTGCTCACTGCCCTGCAGTTGTGCCTTGTCGAAAAAGACCTTGAGCCCGGACATATCGAGGACGCATAAGGCCACGCCGGTGCCTTCGAAAATGTCCTGGTAACGCCGGCGGCCTTCCTTCAACTGGCGCTGACGCCGGCGCGTGTTCAGCAAGGCGAGGAACGGCAGCATGGAAAACGCCAGGCCCAGCAGACATTTGCCGATGAACGCCGGCAGCAGCTCTTCCAGCACGCGCTGACGGTCGAACAGGCCGCGCAATTGCCAATCGCTGCTGCTCAGCGGAACCGTCAGCACGCTGTTGGCGACATCGTCCTCGGTCAGCGTGCCCGGATTGACCGAAGGCAGCGCTTCGTCGCGGCTGATGATCTGATGACTGATGCGGTTCTCCACCAGCCACAACGGGCGGCCACCGGCCTCGCGTTGCTTGGTCAGGGACGAAAAGAAGGTGGGCGTCAGGCGCAGGACCCAATAGCCTCGGGAACTGCCGCTGGCCTGATGCAACAATAAATGCACCACGGAACCGTCGGTGGCATTGCTGAAGTAGTGCGCCTGGGCGTGGCTGCGCCGTACCAGTTCACCCAGGTAGTTGTTGTCATCGCTGTCGGGAGCGCTGTCACTGATGACTCTTCCCGAGGGACTGAGCAACGCCAGGCTGCGCAGATCAGGCAGCGACTGTTGCAGCTTGCGCAACAGGGCCTGCAGTTCATCGGCGCCCTGCGTTTGCTCGACGATCGGCAACAGGTTGAGGGCGATCTGCGCGTTGAGCGCCATGTTCAGGCTGACCTGCGCGGCCAGATCGGCGGTGTAGTCGATGGTGTACTGACGCTGGTTCTTCTGGGTTTCGCGCAACTGGTCGAGCAACTGCCAGAACAGCAGGGCCAGCAGCAATAATACGAGTGTTGCCAAGGTGCCCTTCAAAGTTCCGCGCAGGGGGGAGCCGGGCGCTGTGGCCGGCGCACTGGAAGTCGGAGGCGGAGGGGCAATGGACAAGCTGTAATCCTGCGGTTTGGCTGGACTGGCGCGACGTGCACTATAAGCCGGACGCCCGAAGGGCGGCTAGCATGCCTTGAGTTGTGGCGAAGTGCCAGCCCCTGTCCGTCGGCTGGACTGCCACCGGTCATTAAGGTAGCTTTGCGGGTTACGCGGGAGCGTTCCAGCTCCTAGACTCAGACTTTTTTCAGCGCGCACGTCTTGATCTCCTCAAGCGGGTGACGCGCACAGTCTGGCCGGGCATTGCCTGCGCTCCAATCATTCATCAGTCACTGACCCTAGGTTCTCCATGGCTCAATACGTATTCACCATGCATCGGCTGGGCAAAGTTGTTCCGCCGAAGCGGGAAATCCTGAAAAACATTTCTCTGTCGTTCTTCCCCGGCGCCAAGATCGGCGTGCTCGGCCTCAACGGTTCGGGTAAATCCACGCTGCTGAAAATCATGGCTGGCGTCGACACCGAGTTCGAGGGCGAAGCCCGTCCGATGCCGGAGCTGAACATCGGCTACCTGCCCCAGGAACCACAACTGGATCCGACCAAGACCGTGCGTGAAGTGGTCGAGGAAGCGGTCAGCGTGATCAAGGACGCCCAGGCACGCCTGGACGAGGTCTACGCCGCCTACGCCGATCCGGATGCCGACTTCGACAAGCTGGCCGCCGAACAGGCCAAGCTCGAAGCGATCCTGCAGGCCAGCGACGGCCATAATCTGGAGCGTCAGCTGGAAGTTGCGGCCGATGCACTGCGTCTGCCGGCGTGGGATGCCAAGGTTGAAGTCCTCTCCGGTGGTGAAAAACGCCGTGTGGCCCTGTGCCGCCTGCTGCTGTCCGCTCCGGACATGCTGCTGCTCGACGAACCGACCAACCACCTGGACGCCGATTCCGTCGCCTGGCTGGAGCACTTCCTGCACGACTTCCCGGGCACCGTGGTCGCGATCACGCACGACCGTTACTTCCTGGACAACGTTGCCGGCTGGATCCTGGAACTCGACCGCGGCGCGGGCATTCCTTACGAGGGTAACTATTCGGGTTGGCTGGAAGCCAAGTCCGATCGTCTGGCTGCCGAATCCAAGCAGCAGTCGGCTCACGAAAAAGCCATGAAGGAAGAACTGGAGTGGGTGCGCAAAGGCGCCAAGGCCCGCCAGTCGAAATCCAAGGCTCGTCTGCAACGCTTCGAAGAAATGCAGTCGCAGGAATTCCAGAAGCGCAGCGAAACCAACGAGATCTACATCCCGGCCGGTCCACGCCTGGGCGACAAGGTCATCGAATTCAAGAACGTCACCAAGGGTTATGGCGATCGCGTATTGATCGACAACCTGTCGTTCTCCATGCCTAAAGGTGCCATCGTCGGCGTTATCGGCGGTAACGGTGCCGGTAAGTCGACCCTGTTCCGCATGCTGATGGGCAAGGAAACACCGGATTCGGGCAGCATCGAAGTCGGTGAAACCGTGCAGCTCGCTTGCGTGGACCAGAGCCGTGAGGACCTGGACGGCAGCAAGACCGTGTTCCAGCAGATCTCCGACGGTTCCGACCAGATCCGCATCGGCAACTACGAGATCCCGTCGCGTACCTATGTCGGTCGCTTCAACTTCAAGGGCGGCGATCAGCAGAAGTTCGTCAAGGATCTGTCCGGTGGTGAGCGCGGTCGCTTGCACCTGGCCCTGACCCTGAAAGAGGGCGGCAACGTCCTGCTGCTCGACGAACCGTCCAACGACCTCGACGTCGAAACCCTGCGTTCCCTGGAAGAGGCCTTGCTGGACTTCCCGGGCGCCGCCATTGTGATCTCTCACGATCGGTGGTTCCTTGACCGCGTCGCGACGCACATCCTGGCGTACGAAGACGACTCGCAAGCGGTGTTCTTCGAAGGTAACTACAGCGAATACGAAGCTGATCGCAAAAAGCGTCTCGGCGAAGCAGCTGCCCAGCCGCATCGTGTACGCCACAAGAAGCTGGCCTGATTTCAGGTTGGTTGCATAAAGAGCGGAGCCTTCGGGCTCCGTTTTTTTTGCGCGTTTTTTCAGTGATACCGCGGCGCATTCATCGCGAGCAAGCTCGCTCCCACAGGGGAATGCATTTCAAACTGTGGGAGCGAGCTTGCTCGCGATAGCGATCTCCGTTGTGGTGCAAAAGCCAGATCTTGAATCCCTGTTCGGGTGCAAAAAAGGCCAGAAAGCCGGAATAATTTATATCCTGTGCACCATTTAATTTCATGAATGCGACATTCTGCTCTGTTCCTGTGCGTGAATCGTTTGTTACAGTCCGGCTCAATCTCCTCCAACGACAATAAATTTGCCGAGACTTTTCCATGATCGAATCCGTCGAATCCTTCCTTGCGCGCCTGAAAAAACGCGACCCGGACCAACCCGAATTTCACCAGGCTGTCGAAGAAGTCCTGCGTACCCTGTGGCCGTTTCTTGAAGCCAATCCGCATTACCTGACCTCCGGCATCCTGGAGCGTATCTGCGAGCCGGAGCGGGCGGTGGTGTTTCGCGTGTCGTGGGTCGACGATCAGGGCAAGGTCCAGGTCAATCGTGGTTTCCGCATCCAGATGAACAGCGCGATCGGCCCGTACAAGGGTGGCCTGCGTTTCCACCCGTCGGTGAACATGGGCGTCCTGAAATTCCTCGCGTTCGAGCAAACCTTCAAAAACTCCCTGACCTCGCTGCCCATGGGCGGCGGCAAGGGCGGGTCGGACTTTGATCCGAAAGGTAAAAGTGATGCGGAAGTCATGCGCTTCTGCCAGGCCTTCATGAGCGAGCTGTACCGCCACATCGGCGCCGACGTTGACGTACCGGCCGGTGATATCGGTGTCGGCGCGCGGGAAATCGGTTTCCTGTTCGGCCAGTACAAGCGCCTGAGCAACCAGTTCACCAGCGTGCTGACCGGCAAAGGCCCAAGTTACGGCGGCAGCCTGATTCGCCCGGAAGCCACCGGTTTCGGTTGCGTGTACTTCGCCGAAGAAATGCTCAAGCGTCGCGGCCTGGCCGTGGAAGGTAAGCGCGTAGCGATCTCCGGTTCCGGCAACGTCGCGCAATACGCGGCGCGCAAGGTCATGGACCTGGGCGGCAAAGTGATTTCGCTGTCCGACTCCGAAGGCACGCTGTATTGCGAAAGCGGTTTGACCGAGGAGCAATGGCTGGCGGTGCTGGAGCTGAAGAACGTACAGCGCGGGCGTATTCGTGAACTGGCCGACCGTTTTGGCCTGGAGTTCCGCGCAGGTGAGCTTCCGTGGAGCCTGAGTTGCGACATCGCGCTGCCGTGCGCGACGCAAAACGAACTGGATGCCGAAGCCGCTCGCACCTTGCTGCGCAACGGCTGCATCTGCGTGGCCGAAGGCGCGAACATGCCGACCACCCTTGAGGCGGTGGACCTGTTCATCGAGGCGAACATTCTGTTTGCGCCGGGCAAGGCATCCAATGCCGGCGGCGTGGCGGTGAGCGGGCTGGAAATGTCGCAGAACGCCATGCGCCTGGCGTGGACCGGTGGCGAGGTGGATAGCAAACTGCACGCGATCATGCAGTCGATTCACCACGCTTGCGTGCATTACGGCGAAGAGAATGGCCGGGTCAACTACGTCAAGGGCGCGAACATCGCCGGCTTCGTCAAAGTCGCCGATGCCATGCTGGCCCAAGGCGTCGTCTAAGTCGGTTCGATACGGATCACTTCAATCAGTTGATCCCCGGCGGGGCGCTGCCACAGCACTTCGTCGTTGAGTCGTGCGCCGAGCAGCGCCCGACCCAGCGGTGAACTCCAATTGATCAGGCCGTGGGCGGCATCGGCCTGATCTTCGCCCACCAATTGTACCCGGCGTTCGGTGGCGTGTTCATCGGCGTAGGTCACCCAACTGCCGATCTGCACTTTCTCGGTCGAAGTCGCGGCGGGAACCACTTGAGCGCTGCCCAGGCGCTGCTTGAAGTAACGCAAATCACGTTCGAGATCCGCCAGGCGCTGCTTGTCGGCCTGTTCGCCTTTTGCCGATTGTTCGGCGTGCAGGGATTGCAGTTCGGCGACTTTTCCCTGCAACAGGTTCAGGCCTTGCGGCGTGACGTAATTGGTCTGCGCGCTGACCTGCCGTTCGACTGGCTGATCGGCTTGCGCGGCGGCACTATCTTCATTGACGAAGGCACGGCTCATGGAATTCTCCCGGTATAGGATTTGGGCCATGGTCGCAGGCATTTGGTTTCACTGGATGTCTGAAAGCGACTTACGGCGAGTGATAGCCTGTCTGCAACCGACGATTCTCAGTGGGAGG
>NZ_JBXAJS010000007.1:252030-339887 GCF_058797535.1 Pseudomonas sp. GW823-FHT02E01
CATTTGGTTTCACTGGATGTCTGAAAGCGACTTACGGCGAGTGATAGCCTGTCTGCAACCGACGATTCTCAGTGGGAGCGAGCTTGCTCGCGATGAGGGACTGACATTCAACAAGTGTGCTGGCTGAAAGGCCGCCATCGCGAGCAAGCTCGCTCCCACAGGGTGGGAGGTGTGTCAGGTCAGTAGTGATACCACTTCAGCTCAAGCATCACTTCGTTCTCGGCCGTCGCCAAATGGCTGAATTCGCGCTGGGCGCTCAAGCGCAGTCCGAGATTGCGGGATATTTCCCATTGCTGATTCAGGCTCAGGCTACGGCGCACTTCACCATTGGTGAAAAAGTCGCCCTTGGCTTCCAGGCTCAAATTGCCCAGCGGGTTTTTCCACAGCACACCACTGTTGAACCCGGCGGCCGGGGCAATGAAAGCGGCGAAATCGTTGTTGTGCTCGATGCGCACAGTGCCCAGGGCAAATCCGAGCAGGTCATCGCCCAGTTGCCAGGTGCCACCGCCACCGCCGTTGACGTGGCTGACCAGGGTTTGGTCATCGTGCTTACCCGGCACTCGCTCCAGACCACCGGTGACTTGCCATGACAGCGGTTGCAGCAGCTCGTTACGCGGGGTCAGGGAGCGAATCGTTGCCAGGTCCAGTTGTTGCACTTGCCATTCATTGCTTTCGTACTGGCGCAGTTTCAATTGCAGGATTTCGATCTGCGCGCCAAGGGGAAAGCTTTCGTTGTTGTCGTTGAGGTCGTGATAAGCCATGCGCAAGCCGTACTCGCCAAAGGCTTTATCTCCACGGCTGCCGAGGCCGAGCTGCCAGGTGCGGGACTCATGACCGTCTTCAGGCAGGCCCGGTTGCGGGATATCCAGTGACGGCGCCGGGTTCTGGTTGATGGCCCGCAGCAGTTCGAAGCTGCGCTGGGCGCGTGCCGGGTCGCGTTCCTGGCCATTGGCGCGGTAACGCTCCAGACGATAGGCCGCATCGATGATCATTGCCTGACGGTCGCGGGCTTGCGCCTTGAACGCCGGGTCCTGCAATTGTTTCTGATCGGCGCTGACTTTCAGCACCCACTGTTGCTCTTCAGGGTCCAACGGCTCGGCGCGGCTGAGCAACTCGCGCTCCCGGGACGGACGATACTGGATCGATTCCACCAATCCGGCATCTTTCACGGCTTTGACGGTGTCGGTCGGGATGGCGGTGAGTGGGAATTGCTCGGTCAGGCGCAGGCCCGGTCGGGCCACTTGCAGCAGTTCCAGCAAGCGGTATGAGCAGTTTTCGTCGAAGAAGAAATAGTCGAACTTGATCTGCTTCAGCTCCCAGACGTGCTCGACCATGCGCGCGGTTTCCTGTTGGGTCAGGTTCAGGCGGTACTCCCACAGGTCGCGGTTTTCCAGGCTGCGGTATTCCGAGAGCTTTTCCTGATAGGGCACCATCGCGAACAGGCCGGGATAGCCGCCCATCAGGCCTTTCCAGGCATAGATGATGCTGTTGTCCGAGCCCTCGATGTAGGCGCCGAAGTTGATCGCGTAACTGAGCAGCGAAGTCTTGTCGCTCTTCACCTCGGCCTGGTCGATGCGCAACAGGGTATGGCCGAACATCGAGGACGGGCTGTTCAGGTAAGCCGCCGGGAAGATCATCACCGCGCTGTCGGGCGAGACGTCCTTGAACCATTGCTTGAACCCGGCGCAGTCCGGCGTCGGCAGTCCGGCCAGGCCGAGTTGGTCTTTCAGCCAGCGGGTGCGGGCCGGGTAGACGCATTGAGCGTGTGTTTCACCGGCACTGGCCGGGGCGTACAAGGCTTGTACAGTCGCCGCCAGTTCATGGTCTGGATGCTCATTGCCGTCAGCGGCGAGGAAGAACTTGCGGTCACTGACATAGCTGCGCCAGCCGCCGAGCTTGGCGGTTTCGTAATGGCCCAGGGATATCCAGAAAGGGTCGTTGGCCAGTTGCTGCAAACGTTGTGGTTCGATGTGAGGCGCGGCGGATAGCGGGGCGCAGACACACAGCGCCAGCCAGGCAAGGCGTTTGAGCATAGAAGGCAACTTAAACAGGGAAAAATAAAGACCCAACGAGGTTGATGCCGTTTGCCTGTAGGAGCTGGCTTGCCAGCGATGGTTTCAAAGGCGCTGTGTTTATCCAGTAAACACGCGTGATCGTTAACGACCATCGCTGGCAAGCCAGCTCCTACAGTCAGCGACATTACCCAAAGAGGGGCAGGTCCAAAAAACAAAACCCGCTTCCCGAAAGAAGCGGGGCGGGTCGAGCTTAAGCCTGAGTCGCGTACTTGGCCAGACGAGGGTCGGCTTTGAGCACGGCCAGGGTATTGGTATGCACGTCTTCTGCGGTCACGTCAGCCTTGCTGAAGATCTGCTGGAAGTGCTCGTGAGTGACGGCGGCGAAGTGCGCACGGTCTTCCGGCGCCACGCCCAGTACCACGGCATAGGTGGTCAGCGCTTCGCCCTGACCCTTGGCCATGTCTTCGGACAGCTCGTTCATCATGCCATTCATGGCAAACCAGGATTTGCCGCCATAGGTCAGCGACGCATTGGTTGCGCAACCGTTGGTGCCGGAGGTCATGCCGAAGGTTGCGTTGCCGGAGGTGCCGTTGGTGGTGGATGCCAGGAAGTGGGCTGGAGTACCACGCTGGCCTTCGAACAGCATGTTGCCCCAACCGCAATCCGGACCGCCAGGCGCTTGCGCCATGGCATTGATGGATACAGCGGTGAAGAGAGTACCAAGAAGAATCCGTTTCATAGCTTTGTTCTCTTTGTGTGCGTACCAATAGACAAGGGAGTCTGGCCTCGGCTCTGCATGCAAACTGCCTGCGCGACGATCATGCTGCGTTGAAAGCAGGCTCGGAATGCTCATGTAGGCCCCTACACTCCGCTTCCTCGCCTGCTTTCGCCTTGCCTGATCGCCGCTCGGCGAGTTTTCCTGCAGACCCTTCCGGTGCCAGTGGGCCGGTCATTAGTCCAGCCGCGCAGTTTGGAGTTTAGGCACGATCACAGGGTTCCGTGATTTTTTGCAAAACATTCATGGAAAACGGCCGCGCAAGCCCGGCCCGCCTGGGGTTGGCCGGTTGACGGTGATCAGGCCTGCGGCGCTCCTTGCCAGTCGGGCATGGGCGGCGCCAGAATGCTGCCATCTGCCCCGCCTGATTGTTAAGGAAGCCCGATGCCTGATCCTGTTGCTGCCAGCTTGCGTCTAGCGCCCGAAGCGCTGACCCGTCCGTTTTCCGCTGAACAGTTCAGCTTCTCTACCACCAATGATCTGGAGCCCTTTCGCGGTGTGCTTGGCCAGGAACGTGCGGTCGAAGCCTTGCAGTTCGGTGTGGCCATGCCACGCCCCGGTTACAACGTATTCGTCATGGGCGAGCCCGGTACTGGTCGGTTCTCGTTCGTCAAACGCTACCTCAAGGCCGAAGGCAAGCGCCTGCAGACCCCGGCGGACTGGGTCTACGTCAACAACTTCGATGAACCGCGCGAACCACGTGCCCTGGAGTTGCCGTCGGGCACTGCCGGTAACTTCATTGGTGATATCAACGGTTTGATCGACAACCTGCTGGCGACATTTCCGGCAGTATTCGAGCATCCGTCCTACCAGCAGAAGAAAAGCAGTATCGACCGCGCCTTCAACCAGCGCTACGACAAGGCCCTGGACGTCATCGAGCGTCTGGCGCTGGAAAAGGAAGTTGCGCTGTACCGCGACGCCAGCAACATCGCCTTCACCCCGATGAGCGACGGCAAGGCGTTGGACGAAGCTGAGTTCGCCCAGTTGCCGGAAGCCGAGCGCGAGCGCTTTCACGAGGATATTTCGGCACTGGAGGAGCGCCTGAACGAAGAGCTCGCCAGCCTGCCGCAATGGAAACGCGAGTCGAGCAACCAGCTGCGTCATCTGAACGAAGAAACCATTACCCTGGCCTTGCAGCCATTGTTGTCGCCATTGTCGGAGAAGTACGCCGAGAACGCGGCGGTATGCGGTTATCTGCAGGCGATGCAGGTGTACTTGCTCAAGTCCGTGGTCGAGCAGCTGGTAGACGATAGCAAGACCGACGCTGTCGCCCGCAAGTTGCTGGAAGAACAATACGCGCCGAGCCTGGTGGTCGGTCACTCGGCCAGCGGCGGTGCGCCGGTGGTGTTCGAGCCGCACCCGACCTACGAAAACCTTTTTGGCCGGATCGAATACAGCACCGATCAGGGTGCGCTTTACACCACCTACCGCCAACTGCGGCCGGGTGCCTTGCACCGGGCCAATGGCGGTTTCCTGATCCTTGAAGCGGACAAAATGCTCAGCGAGCCGTTCGTGTGGGATGCACTGAAACGCGCCCTGCAATCACGCAAACTGAAAATGGAATCACCGCTGGGTGAACTGGGCCGCCTGGCCACCGTGACCCTGACTCCGCAACACATTCCGTTGCAGGTCAAAGTCGTCATCATCGGTGCCCGTCAGCTGTATTACACGCTGCAAGACCTCGATCCGGACTTCCAGGAGATGTTCCGCGTCCTGGTGGATTTCGACGAAGACATCCCGATGGTCGACGAGAGCCTGGAGCAGTTCGCCCAGTTGCTCAAGACCCGTACTTCCGAAGAAGGCATGGCACCGCTGACCGCTGATGCGGTGGCACGCCTGGCGACCTACAGTGCACGTCTGGCCGAGCACCAGGGGCGCTTGTCGGCGCGTATCGGTGACTTGTTCCAGCTGGTCAGCGAGGCGGACTTCATCCGCCATCTGGCCGGCGATGAAAGGACCGACTCCGGGCACATCGAGCGCGCGCTCAAGGCCAAGGCTACCCGCACCGGTCGTGTGTCGGCGCGGATTCTCGATGACATGCTGGCCGGGATCATCCTGATCGACACCGCGGGCGCGGCGGTCGGCAAGTGCAATGGCTTGACGGTGCTGGAAGTCGGCGACTCGGCCTTTGGTATACCGGCGCGGATTTCCGCCACGGTGTACCCGGGCGGCAGCGGTATCGTCGACATCGAGCGCGAGGTCAACCTCGGGCAGCCGATCCACTCCAAAGGCGTGATGATCCTTACCGGCTATCTGGGCAGCCGTTACGCCCAGGAGTTTCCGCTGGCGATTTCCGCGAGCATCGCCCTGGAGCAATCCTACGGTTATGTCGATGGCGACAGCGCTTCTTTGGGTGAGGCTTGCACCCTGATCTCGGCCTTGTCGAAAACCCCGCTCAAGCAGTGCTTTGCCATCACCGGTTCGATCAACCAGTTCGGCGAAGTGCAGGCGGTCGGCGGAGTCAACGAGAAGATCGAGGGCTTCTTCCGTTTGTGCGAAGCCCGCGGGTTGACCGGCGAGCAGGGGGCAATCATTCCTCACGCCAACGTCGCCACCCTGATGCTCGATGAGAAGGTGCTGGCGGCGGTGCGTGCGGGTCAGTTCCATGTCTACGCGGTCCGTCAGGCCGACGAAGCCTTGAGTCTGCTGGTCGGCGAGCCGGCCGGCGAACCGGACGAGAATGGCGAGTTCCCTGAAGGCAGCGTGAACGCGCGGGTCGTGGAGCGCCTGAGGGTTATCGCGGAAATGATCAGCGAAGATGATCTCAAGGAAGCCGAGAAGGAGTTGGCGCAAGAGGCTTTGGCGGAAACCAAGCCGGCCTGATGCAGTAACTCATGTGGGAGCGAGCAAGCCCGCTCCCACATTTGTTTGTGTGAACCCTGGAAAAGCGTCGTCGAACTGACGTCAATATTCACACTATGACCATTCGGCGCCTTTCGGTCTTGTCTCGGCCTGCAAGGCAGACTTTTCTTCTATTCTCTGCTCAAGGATATCGACGTAATCACAGGATCGAAACAGCCTTCCCATGGGGGCTGAACACCGGATCTACCGAGGGTCGCCGCCATGTCGCGCAACCTCTGCCTCACCCGTCAATGCCTGGGCCTTGTGACCCGTATCGAATGTGCCATCCGTCCATTGGCGGGAGATACGGGCATGTGGACTTTGCTGTTCGCCGCCGGAATGGCCGGTGAACAACCTTCGGCCATCAAGGCCCAAGGCCCGTTCCACGGTCCGTTCGTCGCTGAATCAATCCTCGACACCATCGTTGAAAGCCTGACCCTGCACGGCTACGAGTTGGCCGACGATCCGCAAATCTGGTGCCTGCACCTGCAAGCCCAACTGCGGGAAATCAACGGTGGTCGCTGCCGGAACATGGGCGGCTTCGAGTTTCACCCCGAGCACTGAGTGGCACTATTGATCAAGGCGCGTCATGTCGGCCTTGTCGAGTTTGACTTCGAAACCATATTGCACGGTGGTGAGATCAGTGCGCTGATAGGTTTCCAGGCGCGTAGGCTGCCCGTAGAAGTAATGCACGGCAAACTGCGCCGGCCCCTGTGCGCTCGCGCCATGACTGACCGATAGAATCTCCTTCAAGTAACTACCGCTGTCGTCCTTGGCGAAAAAGCGCCAGTCCTGGGCGGGAAATACCTTCAGGTCCACTACCAGTGCATTGTCTTTGAGCGCGAGGCCCTTGGGCAGTTGACGGGCTTCGACGGTTTGCTTGTCGACCGTGGCCAGGAACATCGGCATCGAGCCCACCGCATAGGCCGGGGTTTGTGGAAACAGATTCATATCGTAAGTGATCGTGCCGCGCAGGGGATCGATCTGGTACGCCTCTGACGGCAGTTCGATCGGCTCGTCGCGATTGCCACGAGTGTCTTCGGTAAAGAAGCTCACCGGACTTTCACCGGGGTTGAACGATGTACCGAGCAGCTCATCGTTGAAGGTACGCAGGTGAGTGAATTCGATTCGCGCAGCGCTGGGGTCGTCGACCGACTGACTGATGCTGACGTTCTTTTTCAGCTGATCCTCACTCAGCGTTGCCCCTTTCAGCCAGCCCGCCGCCTGGTCGTCATAGACCACCACGGACAGGTTCAAGGGCTGGATGGACTTGTCCGTGGTATAGGCATCGAAGCGCCGGATCGGCAGGTCGAGGTCCTTTCGGGTGACCGTGACGGCGGAAAAATCCAGCATGCTGACTTCGAGAGTTTCGATCGTCCCGTTGAAGTACACCTTCGAATAATGTCGAGCCTGCTGTTTCTCAAAGTTGCGTTGTTCTTCATCGAGCTGTTTTTCCAGGGACTCGCTCCAGCTCTTTTGCTGCTGCATCTTGGCCAGTTGCTGCTGATAGAAGGCAATTTGTACCGAGGTTTCGTTGATTGAACCGGCGCGCGCGATGAATTGCCCGTTGCTGTCCCTGGCCTGGACGATCAGCGGGTTGAGCGGTGTTTCACTGACTTCGGAGGCCAGCGGCGTGCTGTTGTTGTATTCGATTTCCGCGTAGTTGTTCGTCAATGTGAGGAGGGTGACGCTCAGGTTGTCATTGGTGCGGGTCTGGCCTACGTCCTTTTTCGTCAGGTCGAAGCTGTAGAGGCGGCGTGGCGCGATGACTTCGACTTTACCTTGCAGGCTCACCGGTTGCGGTTGCTGCTTTCTGTCAATGTCGAGGCCTTCGATGAAGGGGTAGGCCACGGTCAGGTCATCGGGGTTGGTCAGGTTGGAGCTCGATGGGCTGAGCTGAATGCCGGGGTCGGTTTCCGACCATTCCGGCTGGAAGGGAATCACTCGTTTGTTGCTTAGCGTGACCGACTGCCATTCCAGGCCATGGGGAAACAAAAACGCGGCAGGAACGCTGAACGTGAAGGGGAACACTGGCTGCAGATCGATCAGATAGTCGGAACTGGAGTCCTTTTGCAGCACGAACAACCCGTTGATGTAGGTGTCGACCAGGGCCTGCGGGCTCGGGTAGTGCTTGAGCATGGCGAGGGCGTCTTCGCCGTATTCGGTTTCCACCGGCTTGCTGTCGAGCTTGAGTTGCGCGCGTTCGAGCAGCAGCAGTGAGCCACCCAGTTCCGACACGGCATCCTTGAGCTTCGGATCCTGAATGGCGTCCAGCGACTTTTCGAACTGCGCGGTTTTTTCTTCGAGGCTGACCTGGCGTTTTTCTTCGCTGGGTGAGCAGCCGCTCAGCAGCAGCGCCAGGCAAATTCCGGCACTCGTCAAAGGCAATTGCACATCCATTTCCAGTCTTCCTGTCCGACATCACTGAGCAGTCAATGATTTGGACACTAGCAGAAAAACTTTGATACACAGGCGCAGGTGGCGGATTTCTCGACGGTTTCTGGCTGCTTCTGGGTATGGACGGGGGGCTGGTATACTCGCCGCCATTTCCAGTCCAACGTGTGAGATTCAATGGAACGCTTTATCGAAAATACAATGTACGCCTCGCGCTGGCTGCTGGCGCCGATCTATTTCGGCCTGTCCCTCGGGCTGCTGGCGCTGGCACTGAAATTCTTCCAGGAAGTCTTCCACGTCATCCCGAACGTGTTTTCGATGGCCGAATCGGACTTGATCCTGGTGCTGCTGTCGCTGATCGACATGGCCCTGGTGGGCGGTTTGCTGGTGATGGTGATGATTTCCGGCTACGAAAACTTCGTCTCGCAACTGGACATCGACGACAGCAAGGAAAAGCTCAACTGGCTGGGCACCATGGACTCTTCGTCGCTGAAGATGAAGGTGGCCGCATCGATCGTGGCGATCTCGTCCATTCACCTGCTGCGCATCTTCATGGACGCCAAGAACGTCGATCCCGAGCATTTGCAGTGGTATGTGATCATCCACATGACCTTCGTGGTCTCCGCATTTGCCATGGGTTACCTGGATAAAGTCACCAAGCACTGATTTACCCATCTGCTGTAGGAGGGAGCTCGCTCGCGATGGACTCAAGATCGCCGCGGGGTGTCAGGTTTCCCGCGTCATCGTTGGCGACCATCGCGAGCGAGCTCGCTCCTACAGAGGGGCGCGATGAAACAGACGGGCGGCGTCGTTTGTGGCTTGTGCTTTGATGCGCCGAGGCCTATCCCTGTAAGTATGTTGGTTCGCCACTGCGTGAGGTGCGTTCATGACCCTGAATGAGTTGAATGCGTATGCCGTCGCCGGGAAGGTCGATGAGCTGAACCTGATCTCGATGGAGGGGGGCATCTACCTGTTGGAGGCGCGGATGCATGGCGCGGCGTATCCATTGAGCGATACCCACGGACACATGATGAGCCTGCGTTCGGTGGAGCATGCCCGTGATGTGCTGCGCTCCTTTCCCAAGTTGCACTTCAACCTTGTGCACACGGTCGTGCACGACGAAATGTGCGGTCTGGTTGCCGATGTTGAGGAAAACCTGAAGGTGCCGATCGCCTGAGGTCCCTCATCAAAGGCATGACATCTGTGCTAGTCTGCTGGCCCTTTTGGTTCCGGGCGCTCCGGGACGTGCTGTGCACGCATGGCAAGTTCCCGAGCCGTCCGCACAGCGGAGCAGTGTCATGTCCGAAGTAAATCTGTCCACCGACGAAACCCGCGTCAGCTACGGTATTGGCCGTCAGCTGGGCGACCAACTGCGCGACAACCCGCCACCGGGCGTAAGCCTGGACGCGATCCTGGCAGGTCTGACCGACGCATTCGCCGGCAAACCAAGCCGTGTAGGTCAGGAAGAAATGTCCGCCAGCTTCAAAGTCATCCGCGAAATCATGCAGGCCGAAGCTGCAGCCAAGGCTGAAGCGGCTGCTGGCGAAGGCCTGGCCTTCCTGGCTGAAAACGCTAAGCGTGAAGGCATCACCACTCTGGCTTCCGGCCTGCAGTTCGAAGTCCTGACCGCTGGCGAAGGCGCCAAGCCATCCCGTGAAGACTCCGTGCGTACTCATTACCACGGCACCCTGATCGACGGCACAGTGTTCGACAGCTCCTACGAGCGCGGCCAGCCTGCGGAATTCCCGGTTGGCGGCGTGATTGCTGGCTGGACCGAAGCCCTGCAACTGATGAACTCCGGTAGCAAATGGCGCCTGTACGTGCCGAGCGAGCTGGCATACGGCGCTCAAGGCGTTGGCAGCATTCCGCCGCACAGCGTACTGGTATTCGACGTCGAACTGCTCGACGTTCTGTAAGACCCGCTGATTACCTGTACCTGTAGGAGCGAGCTTGCTCGCGATGGGCGTTAACGATAACGCGGCCATCCTGAATGAACGCGGTGTGTTTGAGTTCTTCGCGAGCAAGCTCGCTCCTACAAAGTTTTGCAGCGTTTTTCATATTTCGATCTTGTGGTGCAGTTCACTGTGCGGGCGCAACGCCCGGGCATAGCAGAACAGAAACAGATTACGCACCAGTTCCTTGAGCACCACCGGCTCACTGGAACTCAGGCCATTGAGGTCAAGATCACCTTGGTCCTGCAGTTCGCTCAAGGCTTCTTCTTCAAGCACTGCACAGACTTCCCCGGTTTCCCGATGCAGGATCCTGAGGTAAGGGTGTGGGCGGTCCAGCCAGGCATCGATCAGATAAGTCATGGTTCTCATCTCCATTGAAGGTTTGATGAGAATAATTCTTATTCATAAAATAGCAAGGGCCTATTGGCGGTTTGCGCTTTTTTCCGGGTAAAGATTGCGTCAGGTCAAACCGACCGGCGTTTGGCTATTGCGAGGATTTATTGGGTGAAGCGGGGAGGGAGGGCATCCCGCGCCAGGCGCGGGATGGATAACAGCAGGCTCAGACTTTTCTGACGAACTCGGACTTGAGTTTCATCGGGCCGATGCCGTCGATCTTGCAGTCGATGTCGTGATCGCCATCGCACAGGCGGATGTTCTTGACCTTGGTGCCGACCTTGACCACCAAAGACGTACCCTTGACCTTGAGGTCCTTGATCACGGTGATGGTGTCGCCGTCTTGCAGGACGTTGCCGACCGAATCCTTTTTCACTGTGTCATCGGACACAGCTTCGGCTTCACCGCTGGCGGACCATTCGTGGGCGCACTCGGGGCAGATCAGCTGGGCGCCGTCTTCATAGGTGTATTCGGAATTGCATTTTGGGCAGGGTGGCAACGTGCTCACTAAGGCTCCTTGGATTCAGGATCGCTAAAAAGCGCACATTGTATAGGGTTTTAGCCGGGAGGGGTGCAGCGCAGGAAAACCTGTGGGGAGCAAACCTGTGGGAGCGAGCTTGCTCGCGATGGCGTCCTTTCAGTCAACAACAATGTTGAATGTAAGTGCCTAATCGCGAGCAAGCTCGCTCCCACAGGGGGCTTGCAGTGTTGTCAGTGCGTACGCGCGACCGCAAACTCGCTCAGTTCAACCAGTGCATCGCGGTACTCGCTGGCAGGCAGCGCTTCGAGACACTGGATTGCGCGTGCCACATAGTCGCGTGCCAGTTGCGCGGTGTACTCCAGCGAGCCCGAGGCTTCCACGGCTTCGCGGATGCTTTCCAGGTCTTCGATTCCGCCTTTCTGGATCGCCTTGCGCACCAGGGCGGCCTGTTCCGGCGTACCTTCGCGCATGGTGTAGATCAGTGGCAGGGTCGGCTTGCCTTCGGCCAGATCGTCACCGACGTTCTTGCCCAGGGTTTCGGCGTCGCCTTTGTAGTCGAGCAGGTCGTCGACCAGTTGGAAGGCCACGCCCAGATGATCACCGAATGTACGCAGGGCTTCGGCCTGTTCCGGCGTGGCCTGGCACAGGGCGGCGGCGCTGTGGGTCGAGGCTTCGAAAAGCATCGCGGTCTTGCCGCGGATGACTTCCATGTAGGTTTCTTCGGTGGTGCTGGCGTCCCGCACCTTCGACAGCTGCAATACTTCGCCTTCGGCGATGATGCGCGTGGCTTGCGAAAGGATCTTCATCACCGGCATCGAGCCAAGTTCGACCATCATTTCGAATGAGCGCGAATACAGGAAGTCACCGACCAGTACGCTTGGTGCGTTGCCCCACATGGCGTTGGCGGTCGAGCGGCCACGGCGCATGCCGGACATGTCGACCACATCGTCATGCAGCAGGGTGGCGGTGTGCAGGAATTCAATGGTCGCGGCCAGCAGGCGCAGGTCATCGCCTTCGCGGCCCAGGGCCTTGCCACACAGCAACACCAATAAAGGGCGCAGGCGTTTGCCGCCGGCCGAGGTAATGTAATCGCCGATTTTCGATACCAGCGGCACTCGGGAAGTCAGCTGCTTCTTGATGATGCCGTCGACGGCGCTAAAATCGTCCGCCACCGCGCGGTAGAAAGCTTGGGGTTGCATCAGCGACAGTCGCTCCAGAAGGGTTGCGCGGCATGCTAGGACCCACGCTTGCAGGTGTCAAGGCGCGATGGACGGCCTCTTGCAAGGCTAGCGTGGCTTGCGTACAATCGCGCACCCTGAACTTCCTGGGCAGCACCTGCCTTACGCAATTGCAAGCGGGCCTCCAGCCCCATGCAGCCATGCCAGCCAATACCTCTTCTTATAAAGAGCTGGGTGAGCAGGATTATCGGAGAAATACCATGTCTTATGCAGTAATCGTTACTGGCGGCAAGCAGTACAAAGTCGCCCCAGGTGAATACCTGAAGATCGAAAAACTGGAAATCGCTACCGGCGAATCCGTTACCTTTGATCGCGTTCTGTTGGTTGCCAACGGTGACGACGTGAATATCGGCGCTCCAGTTGTTGCTGGCGCTACCGTTGTGGCTGAAGTGATCTCCCAAGGTCGTCACGATAAAGTCCGCATCATCAAGTTCCGTCGCCGTAAGCACCACATGAAGCGTATGGGCCACCGCCAGTGGTACACCGAGATCAAAATCACCGGTATTCAGGCTTAATTACAGCCTAATTCCTCACTAGGAGAATTGAACTCATGGCACACAAAAAAGCTGGTGGTAGTACCCGTAACGGTCGCGACTCAGAAGCCAAACGCCTTGGCGTGAAGATGTATGGCGGCCAGGCTATCAAAGCAGGCAACATCATCGTGCGTCAGCGCGGCACCCAATTCCACGCTGGCTACGGCGTTGGCATGGGTAAAGATCACACCCTCTTCGCTAAAGTCGAAGGCGTGATCAAGTTCGAAGTAAAAGGCGCCTTCGGTCGTCGTTACGTGAGCGTAGTCGCAGCTTAATTGCGCGATCGCTGGAAAAGCCCTGTCTCGCGACGGGGCTTTTTCGTTTGTGGGGTGAGTCTCTTGCAAAGCTGTTTGTATGGGCTGTCGGCGTACGATGTAGGTATCGTGGTTCAGGGTCGCTGCGCTCATTTTTGCAAGAGTCTTATGTCTTGATTGTTTTTCGGCTCGTCCGTATGGCGAGAGGCGTTTGTTATGAAGTTTGTTGATGAAGTATCGATTCGCGTAAAGGCTGGTGATGGCGGCAATGGCGCCATGAGTTTCCGTCGGGAAAAATTTATCGAGAACGGTGGCCCGAACGGCGGTGATGGCGGCGACGGCGGTTCCATCTACATGATGGCCGACGAAAACCTCAACACCCTGGTGGACTACCGTTACACCCGGCACTTCGATGCCGAGCGTGGCTCCAACGGCGGCAGCACCGACTGCACCGGCAAGAAGGGTGAAGACCTGATCCTGCGTGTTCCGGTCGGCACCACGGTGATCGACTCCGCGACTCAGGAAGTCATCGGCGACCTGACCAAGGCCGGTCAGAAATTGATGGTGGTGCAGGGCGGCTGGCACGGTCTGGGCAACACCCGTTTCAAATCCAGTACCAACCGTGCGCCGCGCCAGACCACTCCGGGCAAGCCGGGCGAGCAGCGCGACCTGAAGCTGGAAATGAAAGTACTGGCTGACGTAGGTCTGCTGGGTTTGCCGAACGCCGGTAAAAGTACCTTTATCCGTTCGGTTTCGGCTGCCAAGCCGAAAGTTGCCGACTACCCGTTCACCACGCTGGTGCCGAACCTGGGTGTGGTCAGCGTCGATCGCTGGAAGAGCTTCGTCATTGCCGATATTCCGGGTTTGATCGAAGGCGCTTCCGAAGGTGCTGGTCTGGGCATTCGCTTCCTCAAGCACTTGGCGCGTACGCGTCTGCTGCTGCACCTCGTGGACATGGCGCCGCTGGATGATGCCAGCGCACCGGATGCTGCTGAAGTGATCGTCAACGAGCTGATCAAGTTCAGCCCGTCCCTGGCGGAGCGTGATCGCTGGTTGGTCCTGAACAAGTGCGACCAGATCCTTGATGAAGAGCATGATGCTCGCGTCAAGGAAATCGTTGATCGCCTGGAATGGACTGGTCCGGTCTACGTGATCTCGGCCATCTCCAAGCTCGGTACCGAGCGTCTGTGCCACGACATCATGCGTTACATGGAAGATCGTGCCGATCGCCTGGCCAATGACCCGGCCTACAAGGAAGAGCTGGCTGATCTCGATCAGCGCATCGAAGACGAAGCTCGCGCGCAACTGCAGGCGCTGGATGATAAGCGTGCCCTGCGTCGCAGCGGCGTGAAGTCGGTCCACGACATCGGCGACGATGACTGGGACGAAGAAGATGTGGATGACGAAGATGGTCCGGAAATCATTTACGTGCGTGACTGATTCGTTGCGATAAACTTAAGCGCCGCTCAATCGAGCGGCGTTTTGGTATCTGGAAATCGATTGTTGGCCACGAGTAACCACGAATAACGTCACGGGCAGTGCTAGGTCGCGCTGCCCTCAAGCTAAGGTTGAAGATGATGCGGAGCAAGGTGACAGGTGCGCAGCGTTGGGTCGTGAAGATCGGCAGCGCTTTGCTGACGGCGGACGGCAAAGGCCTGGATCGCGCGGCAATGGGTGTCTGGGTTGAGCAGATGGTGGCCTTGCATGAGGCGGGCGTCGAGCTGGTGCTGGTGTCCTCCGGGGCGGTGGCGGCCGGCATGAGCCGTTTGGGCTGGACCTCGCGACCCAGTGCGATGCACGAACTTCAGGCTGCCGCCGCAATCGGCCAGATGGGGTTGGTGCAGGCCTGGGAGTCGAGCTTCGCCAAGCATGGCCGGCATACCGCGCAGATTCTCCTGACTCACGATGACTTGTCCGACCGCAAGCGCTACCTGAACGCCCGCAGCACCTTGCGTGCGCTGGTCGAGCTGAAGGTTATCCCGGTGATCAACGAGAATGACACCGTGGTCACCGACGAAATCCGTTTTGGCGACAACGACACCCTGGCGGCGCTGGTGGCGAACCTGGTCGAGGCGGACTTGCTGGTGATCCTGACGGATCGCGACGGCATGTTCGATGCTGATCCGCGCAACAATCCGGATGCCCAGCTGATTTACGAAGCGCGCGCCGATGATCCGGCGCTCGACGCGGTGGCGGGTGGCACCGGTGGTGCGCTGGGACGTGGTGGTATGCAGACCAAATTGCGTGCTGCGCGTCTGGCGGCCCGTTCCGGTGCTCACACCATCATCGTTGGCGGGCGGCTTGAGCGTGTGCTGGATCGCCTCAAGGCGGGCGAGCGCATCGGCACCCTGCTGTCGCCGGAGCGCGGCATGTTGGCGGCGCGCAAGCAGTGGCTGGCCGGTCATCTGCAAACCCGTGGCACTCTGGTGCTGGATGCGGGTGCGGTGACTGCGTTGTCTCAGGGCAACAAGAGCTTGCTGCCGGTTGGGGTCAAATTGGTGCAGGGCAGCTTCCGTCGCGGCGAGATGGTGGTTTGCGTGGCGCCGGACGGTCGCGAGATTGCCCGTGGCCTGGCCAACTACAGTGCGCTGGAGGCGCAAAAAATCATCGGTCAGTCGTCTGAGGCGATTGTCGGTCTGTTGGGTTACATGGCGGAACCGGAGCTGGTTCACCGCGATAACCTGATCCTGGTCTGAAGGAATACCTGAATGCGCGTGGCAAAAGGATTGTTGGGATTGCTGGTGGCGATGCCGCTGCTGGCGTCGGCCGAAGAGATCGGTCAGGTGTCGACGGTGTTCAAGTTCGTCGGGCCGAATGACCGAATCGTGGTCGAGGCCTTTGATGATCCCAAGGTCGACGGCGTGACCTGCTATCTGTCGCGCGCCAAGACCGGCGGGGTGAAGGGTGGTCTTGGTTTGGCCGAGGACCGTGCCGAAGCGTCTATCGCTTGCCGGCAGGTCGGACCGATCAGCTTCAAGGGTGAGCTCAAGGATGGTGACGAGGTGTTCAAGGAGCGCACGTCCCTGGTGTTCAAGACCATGCAGGTGGTGCGCTTCCTCGACAAGAAGCGCAATACGCTGGTGTACCTGGTGTACAGCGATCGCCTGATCGAGGGCAGTCCGCAGAATGCGGTGACGGCGATTCCGATTTTGCCTTGGGCGCACGCTCAGTAATTTCACGCAAGTCAAACTGTGGGAGCGAGCCTGCTCGCGATGACGGATTAACATTCAGCATTTACATTGGCTGGATATCCGCTATCGCTAGCAGGCCCGCTCCCACATTTTTTTGTGTCGCGCTCATCAAATCGCAGGCAATAAAAAACCGACCCTGAGGTCGGTTTTTTAATGAACGAGTCGCTTAGGCAGCAGCGGCAACGTTCAGGGCCTTCACGTGGCCATTCAGGCGGCTCTTATGACGAGCGGCCTTGTTCTTGTGGATGATGCCTTTATCGGCCATACGGTCGATAACTGGCACAGCCAGAACGTAAGCAGCTTGAGCTTTGGCAGCGTCTTTTGCGTCGATGGCCTTAACTACATTCTTGATGTAGGTACGAACCATGGAACGCAGGCTGGCGTTGTGGCTGCGACGCTTCTCAGCCTGTTTTGCACGTTTTTTGGCGGAAGGTGAGTTGGCCACCGTCGAGCTCCTCGAAAGACTTTTTAGGAAATAGCAAACAAAATAGGCCGCGAATCATGCCGATGAGTTGAGGTCTTGTCAAGGGCGGTTGAGACGTTCCGCTAAGTGGTAGGCGCTACACCTCTGGATATTTCTTTCCAGCGTGCGACCTGTAAACTCGCGAGCTTTGGCTCTGTGCTGTTGCGGCGCGGAGTATCGCATAAGTGGGCGCGTAGTTCGCCTGCTGTTTATCGACAGGCACAAACTCTTTCAATGAATCTGCTCAAATCGTTGGCCGCCGTCAGCTCTATCACGATGCTTTCCCGGGTTTTGGGATTTGTTCGTGACACCCTAATTGCACGTGCATTCGGCGCGGGAATGGCGACCGACGCCTTCTTCATCGCCTTCAAACTGCCCAATCTGTTGCGGCGGATTTTTGCCGAAGGGGCGTTTTCCCAGGCATTCGTACCGATTCTTGCCGAATATAAAAGTCAGAAAGGGGATGAGGCGACGCGAACCTTCATTGCCTATGTTTCCGGCCTGCTGACGCTGGTACTGGCGCTCGTCACGGCATTGGGCATGATTGCCGCCCCGTGGGTCATCTGGGTGACCGCGCCGGGTTTCATCGATACGCCCGAGAAGTTCGAGCTGACCACGAGTCTGTTGCGGGTGACCTTTCCTTACATATTGCTGATTTCCCTGTCGTCGCTGGCGGGTGCGATCCTCAACACCTGGAACCGTTTTTCGGTCCCGGCATTCGTGCCGACGCTGCTCAACGTCAGCATGATTATTTTTGCGTTGTTCCTGACACCGTACTTCGATCCGCCCGTAATGGCGCTCGGTTGGGCGGTGCTGGTGGGTGGACTGGCACAGTTGCTCTATCAACTGCCGCACCTGAAAAAGATCGGCATGCTGGTGTTGCCGCGCCTGAACCTGCGCGACAGCGGCGTCTGGCGGGTGATGAAGCAGATGTTGCCGGCGATTCTCGGGGTGTCGGTGAGCCAGATCTCGCTGATCATCAATACCATTTTCGCTTCGTTCCTGGTCGCAGGTTCCGTGTCCTGGATGTACTACGCCGACCGTTTGATGGAGTTGCCATCCGGCGTGCTGGGCGTGGCGCTGGGGACGATTCTGCTACCGACTCTGGCCAAGACTTACGCCAGCAAGGATCGCCACGAATACTCGCGCATCCTCGATTGGGGCCTGCGTCTATGCTTCGTGCTGGTATTGCCTTGCGCCTTCGCGCTGGGGATTCTGGCCGAGCCGTTGACGGTTTCGCTGTTCCAGTACGGCCAGTTTGATGCCCATGATGCGGCCATGACTCAGCGCGCGTTGATCGCATATTCCGTCGGTTTGCTCGGAATTATCGTGATCAAAGTGCTCGCGCCAGGCTTTTATGCGCAACAAAACATCCGTACGCCGGTAAAAATCGCAATTTTCACGTTGGTCGTCACTCAGTTGTTCAACCTGTTGCTGATCGGTCCGCTGGCTCACGCGGGCCTGGCGCTCGCCATCAGCGCCGGTGCCTGCCTCAATGCAGGGCTGCTCTTCTATCAGCTGCGTAAACAGCAGATGTACCAGCCGCAACCGGGCTGGGCAAAGTTCGGCTTCAAGCTGGTGGTTGCGGTAGCGGTGATGTCTGGCGTGTTGCTGGCAGGGATGCATTTCATGCCGGCCTGGGGCGAGGGGCAGATGCTTGAGCGTTTCCTGCGTCTGGGTGCCTTGGTCGTTGCCGGTGTGGTGGCTTATTTCGGCATGTTAGTGTTGATGGGCTTCCGTTTGCGTGACTTCAATCGCAAGGCGCTGGGCTGAGGTTCTGGCCTTGATAAACACGGGCGAGCCGGCGGTTTTGTCGGCTCGATCACTTTGGGTTACGGTGTTGCCTGTCGTCGGCCGCCGGGTGTGGTTATAATCGACCACTTTATGAGCAAGAAGCGCGTTATGCAGCTGGTTCGAGGCCTCCACAATCTGCGCCCCCGGCATCGGGGCTGTGTCGCCACTATTGGCAACTTTGACGGTGTACACCGCGGCCACCAGGCTATCCTGGCGCGCCTGCGTGAGCGTGCGCTCGAGTTGGGCGTGCCCAGCTGCGTGGTGATTTTCGAGCCGCAACCGCGAGAGTTCTTCGCTCCGGACACCGCGCCGGCCCGTCTGGCCCGTCTGCGGGACAAGCTGCAATTGCTGGCTGCCGAAGGCGTCGACCGTGTTCTGTGCCTGGCTTTCAACCAGCGCCTGAGCAAGCTCAGTGCCAGTGAGTTCGTCGATACCATTCTGGTCGATGGTCTTGGCGTCCAGCACCTGGAGGTCGGGGATGACTTCCGTTTCGGCTGTGACCGCGCGGGAGATTTCGATTTCCTGCAACAGGCCGGCATCGTTCAGGGTTTTACCGTCGAGGCGGCGCAAACCGTTGAGCTGGATGGTCTTCGCGTCAGCAGCACTCAGGTCCGCAATGCCCTGGCCGCAGCTGATTTTGCCTTGGCCGAGCGACTGCTAGGTCGCCCGTTCCAGATTACCGGGCGGGTACTCCACGGCCAGAAGCTGGCTCGCCAGTTGGGTACGCCCACGGCCAACATACAACTCAAGCGCCGTCGCGTTCCGCTTTCCGGGGTTTACCTGGTCAACGTCGACATCGACGGCAAGACCTGGCCAGGCGTCGCCAATATCGGCGTGCGGCCTACGGTACAAGGTGATGGCAAGGCCCACCTCGAAATACATCTTTTAGATTTTGCCGGCGATCTGTATGACCGGCGTTTAACGGTGGTTTTCCACCACAAGCTGCGTGAAGAGCAGCGTTTCGCCTCTCTGGAGGCGTTGAAAACGGCGATCAACGCGGATGTCGCCGCCGCCCGTGCACTAGCCGCACCTAGCGCCCATCGCTAATGAAGAGCCTTAAATGACCGACTATAAAGCCACGCTAAACCTTCCGGACACCGCCTTCCCAATGAAGGCCGGCCTGCCACAGCGCGAACCGCAGATCCTGCAGCGCTGGGACAGTATTGGCCTGTACGGAAAGTTGCGCGAGATTGGCAAGGATCGTCCGAAGTTCGTATTGCACGACGGCCCTCCGTACGCCAACGGCTCGATTCACATCGGTCATGCGCTGAACAAGATTCTCAAGGACATGATCATCCGCTCGAAGACCCTGTCGGGCTTCGACGCGCCTTATGTTCCGGGCTGGGACTGCCACGGCCTGCCGATCGAGCACAAGGTCGAAGTGACCCACGGCAAGAACCTGGGCGCGGACAAGACCCGCGAACTGTGCCGGGCCTACGCCACCGAGCAGATCGAAGGGCAGAAGTCCGAGTTCATCCGCCTGGGTGTGCTGGGTGACTTCGCCAACCCGTACAAGACCATGGACTTCAAGAACGAGGCCGGTGAAATCCGTGCCTTGGCCGAAATCGTCAAGGGCGGTTTCGTGTTCAAGGGCTTGAAGCCTGTGAACTGGTGCTTCGACTGTGGTTCGGCCCTGGCCGAAGCGGAAGTCGAGTACGAAAACAAGAAGTCCTCGACCATCGACGTGGCCTTCCCGATTGCCGATGAAACCAAACTGGCTGCCGCTTTCGGTCTGCCATCGCTGGCCAAGCCTGCCTCGATCGTGATCTGGACCACCACCCCGTGGACCATCCCGGCCAACCAGGCGCTGAACGTTCACCCGGAATTCAACTACGCCCTGGTCGACGTCGGCGACAAACTGCTGGTGCTGGCTGAAGAGCTGGTCGAGTCGTGCCTGGCGCGCTACTCGCTGGAAGGCTCGGTCGTTGCGACCACCACCGGTAAAGCGCTGGAACTGATCAACTTCCGTCACCCGTTCTACGACCGTCTGTCGCCGGTATACCTGGCCGACTACGTTGAACTGGGCGCCGGCACCGGTGTGGTTCACTCATCTCCGGCCTACGGCGTGGACGACTTCGTGACCTGCAAGAAGTACGGCATGGTCAACGATGACATCCTCAACCCGGTACAAAGCAACGGCGTTTACGTGCCGTCGCTGGAGTTCTTCGGCGGCCAGTTCATCTGGAAGGCCAACCCGGCCATCGTCGACAAGCTGACCGAAGTCGGTGCGCTGCTGCACACCACCGTCATCGAACACAGCTACATGCACTGCTGGCGCCACAAGACCCCGCTGATCTATCGCGCTACCGCGCAGTGGTTCATCGGCATGGACAAGCAGCCGACCACCGGCGACACCCTGCGTCAGCGCTCGCTCAAGGCCATCGAAGAGACCCAGTTCGTCCCGGCCTGGGGCCAGGCGCGCCTGCACTCGATGATCGCCAACCGTCCGGACTGGTGCATTTCCCGTCAGCGCAACTGGGGCGTGCCGATCCCGTTCTTCCTGAACAAGGAAAGCGGCGAACTGCACCCACGTACCGTCGAGCTGATGGAAGTCGTGGCCAAGCGCGTTGAAGTCGAAGGCATCGAGGCCTGGTTCAAGCTGGACGCCGCCGAACTGCTGGGCGATGAAGCGCCGCAGTACGACAAGATCAGCGACACCCTCGACGTCTGGTTCGACTCGGGTACTACGCACTGGCACGTTCTGCGCGGTTCGCACCCGATGGGCCATGAAACCGGCCCGCGCGCCGACCTGTACCTGGAAGGTTCGGACCAACACCGTGGCTGGTTCCACTCGTCGCTGCTGACCGGTTGCGCCATCGACAACCACGCACCGTATCGCGAACTGCTGACTCACGGCTTCACGGTCGACGAGTCCGGCCGCAAGATGTCCAAGTCCCTGGGCAACGTGATCGCGCCACAGAAAGTCAACGACACCCTGGGCGCCGACATCATGCGTCTGTGGGTCGCTTCGACCGACTATTCGGGTGAAATGGCGGTTTCCGAGCAGATCCTGCAACGCAGTGCGGACGCCTACCGGCGTATCCGTAACACCGCGCGTTTCCTGCTTTCGAACCTGACCGGCTTCAACCCGGCCACCGACCTGCTGCCGGCCGAAGAAATGCTGGCACTGGACCGTTGGGCCGTGGACCGTACCCTGCTGTTGCAACGCGAACTGCAAGAGCACTACGGCGAATACCGCTTCTGGAACGTGTACTCGAAGATCCACAACTTCTGCGTGCAGGAACTGGGCGGCTTCTATCTCGACATCATCAAGGACCGTCAGTACACCACTGGCGCCGACAGCAAGGCCCGCCGTTCGTGCCAGACCGCGCTGTTCCACATCTCCGAAGCGCTGGTGCGCTGGATCGCGCCGATCCTGGCGTTCACCGCCGACGAACTGTGGCAGTACCTGCCGGGCGAGCGTAACGAGTCTGTCATGCTCAACACCTGGTACGAAGGCCTGAGCGAACTGCCGGAAGGCATCGAGCTGGATCGCGCTTACTGGGACCGGATCATGGCGGTCAAGGTCGCGGTCAACAAGGAAATGGAAATCCAGCGTGCAGCCAAGGCTGTCGGTGGCAACCTGCAGGCCGAAGTGACGCTGTTCGCCGAAGACGCGCTGACCGCCGACCTGGCCAAGTTGAGCAACGAACTGCGCTTTGTACTGATCACTTCGACCGCCAGTGTTGCGCCATTGGTGCAGGCACCGGCCGATGCAGTGGTCACTGAAGTCAGCGGCCTGAAGCTGAAAATCGTCAAGTCGAGCCACGCCAAGTGCGCCCGTTGCTGGCACTGCCGTGAAGACGTCGGTGTGAACCCGGAACATCCGGAAATCTGTGGCCGTTGCGTCGACAACATCAGCGGCGCTGGCGAGGTCCGTCACTATGCCTAATGCCGTTGGCCGTTTCGGACGGCTGAGCTGGCTCTGGTTGAGTTTGCTGGTCCTGGTCATCGACCAGGCCAGCAAGTTCTACTTCGAAGGCAAGCTCCAGATGTACCAGCAGATCGTAATCATCCCCGATTACTTCAGCTGGACCCTGGCCTACAACACGGGTGCGGCGTTCAGCTTCCTGGCTGACAGCTCCGGCTGGCAGCGCTGGCTGTTCGCGTTGATCGCTGTCGTGGTCAGTGCGGTGCTGGTGGTGTGGCTCAAGCGTCTGGGGCGCAACGAGACCTGGCTGGCGGTTGCGCTGGCACTGGTGCTCGGCGGCGCGCTGGGCAATCTGTATGACCGCATTGCCCTGGGCCATGTGATCGATTTCATTCTGGTGCATTGGCAGAATCGCTGGTATTTCCCGGCGTTCAACTTTGCCGACAGCGCAATCACGGTTGGTGCTGTCATGCTGGCACTGGATATGTTCAAAAGTAAAAAGACCGGAGAAACCGTTCATGACTGAACAGGTATTGGCTGAGCAACGCATCGGCCAGAACACGGAAGTCACCTTGCATTTCGCATTGCGCCTGGAGAACGGCGACACGGTGGACAGCACCTTCGATAAAGCCCCGGCGACCTTCAAGGTCGGTGACGGCAACCTGTTGCCAGGTTTCGAAGCGGCGCTGTTCGGTTTCAAGGCCGGTGACAAGCGCACGCTGAGCATCGAGCCGGAAAACGCTTTTGGCCAGCCCAACCCGCAAAACCTGCAGATCATCCCGCGTTCACAGTTCCAGGACATGGAGCTGTCGCCAGGTTTGCTGGTGATCTTCAACGATGCGGCCAATACTGAATTGCCGGGCGTGGTCAAAGAGTTCGATGACGCGCAAGTGACCATCGACTTCAACCACCCGCTGGCGGGCAAGACGTTGACCTTTGACGTAGAGATCATCTCCGTCAAAGCGCTGTAAGGCAGTACGGGGCAGCTTCTGTTGCCACCGGACCCTGTGGGAGCGAGCTTGCTCGCGATGAGTGCCTGACATTCAATTTTGATATTGACTGACACTCCGCCATCGCGAGCAAGCTCGCTCCCACAGTTTGTTTTTCATTGTTTTCGCGCGCAAGACACGAGGCACAGCATGCAAATCAAACTCGCCAACCCCCGTGGCTTCTGCGCCGGTGTGGACCGGGCGATCGAAATCGTCAACCGCGCCCTGGAAGTCTTCGGGCCGCCGATCTATGTACGCCACGAAGTGGTCCACAACAAATTTGTCGTCGAAGACCTGCGCTCCCGTGGTGCGATCTTCGTCGAAGAGTTGGACCAGGTACCGGACGACGTCATCGTGATCTTCAGTGCCCACGGCGTTTCCCAGGCCGTGCGCAGCGAAGCGGCTGGCCGTGGGTTGAAAGTGTTCGACGCCACGTGCCCGCTGGTGACCAAAGTCCACATCGAAGTGGCGCGTTACAGCCGTGACGGCCGAGAGTGCATTCTCATCGGCCACGCCGGTCACCCGGAAGTCGAAGGCACCATGGGCCAGTACGATGCTGGCAATGGCGGCGCGATCTACCTGGTCGAAGACGAGAAGGATGTCGCGGCTTTGCAGGTGAAAAATCCTGAAGCGCTCGCCTTCGTGACCCAGACCACATTGTCGATGGACGATACCAGTCGCGTTATCGACGCTCTGCGTGCGCGCTTCCCGGCCATCGGTGGACCGCGCAAGGACGACATTTGCTACGCCACGCAAAACCGTCAGGACGCGGTCAAGCAACTGGCCGACGAGTGTGATGTGGTGCTGGTGGTTGGCAGTCCGAACAGCTCGAACTCCAATCGCTTGCGCGAATTGGCAGAGCGCATGTCCACTCCGGCCTACCTGATCGACGGTGCCGAAGACCTGCAAAAGAGCTGGTTCGACGGCGTCGAGCGTATCGGCATCACCGCTGGCGCATCCGCCCCGGAAGTCCTGGTGCGCGGCGTGATCCAGCAGTTGCAGGCCTGGGGTGCCACCGGTGCCGATGAATTGGCAGGTCGCGAGGAGAACATCACGTTCTCTATGCCTAAAGAACTGCGCGTTCGTTCGTTGCTCTGAATTGATTCCTTTTTTCGCATAACGGCTGCCCAACCTTGTCGTTGCGCAGGCTGACGCGACCGGTCCGTGCCAACACCACTTGATGTTGGCTTACCGGTTCGCGAACGGCGCAAATGTATAACGTCCCTCCAAACAATGACTCGCCCTGACCTCTGAATCGTATGGAGCTTTCGACCCGATCGTTCCCCACAATCGACACGCGTGCGCCGCTCTGGCGTTCGGCCAGCAGTGGATTGTCGCTGTCCATCTCCCCCTTGCCGCTGATATCCAGAATCATCCGCCAGCCTTGGCTCCAGTCGCCATTGATGCCGTGAATCACCACGGCCTGGTTGCGGACGATGGCTTCGCTCCGGGCGGTGCGAATACTGCTGAAAAGGGCCTGCGCCGCTTGCTGTCTTTGGTTCGACTCGATCAGCGTTGCGAACGCCGGGCTGACCAAATGCAGAACAATTCCTGTAATTGCCAGTCCCATGAGCAGTTCGATCAGGCTGAAGCCTAGTTGCCGCATGACATCTCCCTCCGTGGTGTGCTGTGGCCCGCGCAATCCCTGCACGAGAAATGGCAACGCAAACGCACCGCATCGCTCGAATGTTGTGCTGCGCAAGAGCAGGTATAGCCGAAGGAAGCAGAAGGCCCCGATGGATCATCCTACAAAAGGTTTCACGCTGATCGAGTTGCTGGTCGCGATCGCGATCCTTCTGATTCTATTGACTCTGGCTGTCCCGGCGTTTACCCGCTCGATGCAAACAACGAGGGCGGATACTGAAATCGCTGACCTGCGACGAGCCCTGAATTTTGCCCGGCTCGAAGCCATCGATCGGGGCAATGCCACACGGGTGCGACCGACGGCCGGTGGGGTTGCCTGGAGTGGGGAACTGACGGTTTACGACGGTACTGGCGCTTTGGCCAATGTATTGCGGGTTGTTCCGGCGATGAGCGGCGGTGCAACTCTGGCACTAACCTCTGACGTCACTGCCATCGATTTCAACAGCATGGGCGGATTGTCATCACCGTCCTCAGAGGTGGTGATCAGCTATGGGCGGGGAGCACAAAGCAGGACGCTGACGGTGTGTTTGAACGGACGAATTCTATTGGGTGGAAATTGCGGATGAGGGCACGGAGGCAAGGCGCGCAGGAGGGCATGACGCTGGTCGAAGTCCTGGTGGCGTTAGTCATTCTGGGAGTGGGCCTGCTGGGGGCGGCGGCGGTTCAGCTCAATGCGCTGAAGTACACGGACAGTGCGCGCATGACCAGTCAGGCCAGTTTTATCGCCTACGACCTGATGGACCGCATTCGCGCCAACGCCGCAGCGGATTACACCATTGCGCCGCCGGCCTCGGGCAATCCGGACGTTACCCGGGATCAGGACCTGTTTGATTTCAACGCCAACATCGTCAGTTCACTCGGAGCCTCCGCGACGGGCAGTGTGACCGTCAACCGGCAGGTGTACACCATCACTATTACCTGGGACGACTCACGGGCCGCGAATACTGCCGATTCGCGACGCAGCTTCATCCTGAGCAGCCGCGCGGCCATTGATCCGATGGTGATCCCGTGAGGCGCCGCAGCAAGGGTTTTAGCCTGGTCGAGTTGCTGATCGCCATGGCGTTGAGCCTGATCGTGGTGCTGGGCGTGGTGCAGGTTTTCATCGCGGCCAAGAACACCTATCTCAGCCAGAATGCGGCCGCGAACATGCAGGAGGACGCACGTTTCGTTTTGAGCAAAATGATTCAGGAGATTCGCATGGTCGGCATGTTCGGTTGCCTGGAAAGGATCACTGATTCCAGCAAGAAAGGTGATTTCCATGCCAATCGTATAACGCCGATCCGTTGGGACAATGGCAGTCGCAGTTTGACGCTGGTTACGGCGGATGTCGGCAGCAATGGCGACAAGCCGGACTGGACCGTGCTTTCCGATTGTAGAACCAATTCGACGGCCTACAGTGAAGGTCGGACACCAGTGGCAGGGCAACTGGCATTTCCGATCCGGCGGCTGATTTACAGCTTCAACAACAACCAACTGCTCATGAAGGGCGGGGATGCAGCAGGCCAGGTATTGGTGGATAACGTCGGCGCTTTCGACGTGAGCTTCGGCCTGGCCAGCACGGCCACTGATCTGGCTGCTTCGCGCTACAGCAGCAACCCGCCGAACCCCGCGCTGATTCGTAGCGTTCGCCTGAGCCTGACCCTCACCGATCCGAATCACCGCGTGAGCGATCAAACCTTCAACGTGGTTGCCGCTCTGCGCAACCGCTTGCCATGAGAGGGTGCCAATGAATCGGTCTCCCATGACGTGTTACACCCAGCGCGGCATGGCCCTATTGGTCAGCCTGGTGTTCTTGCTCTTGCTGACGTTGATTGGCCTTTCATCGATGCAAAGCGCCACCCTGCAGGAAAAAATGGCCGGTAGTGTCGCCTTGCGCAACCAGTCGTTTCAGCGTGCCGAAGCCGCATTGCGGGTGGGCGAGAGTACAGTGCAACGAGACAGTTATGCGCTACCTGTTTGTAGCGGCACCGTTCAATGTGCGCCACCGTCCGAGTCTTCGACTATTACCGCTGCCGGTTTCAACGCTTCTTCCGGAGTGACCTGGATTACATCGGGCAACGGCTTTTATGGTGTGCAAAATATTGGTGACAGCCAAGGTGCGGTGAATGTGCCAATCAATACCCGGGCGATGTTGTATCGGGTAACGGCGGTCGGCATCGCGGGGCATTCGCGCAGTGTGGTGGAGAGCATCTATGCGAAGTACTGAGCGAGCTGTCAGGTTATGGCCACACCTGATTGGTGCCATCGTCGCGCTTAACCTGTCGGTGTCGGCGCACGCTGCCACATCAGCGGATTCGCCAGCGCTGAACCGGCCTACCTGTCTGGCCAATGGCAATTGGTACGGTTTTTACCATGGCAATCAGGGGTTGAAGGCCGTCTGCCTGAAGCTGCCCGATGCGATCAGCGTTAAGATGCTCGACAGCAACGCCGATGGAGTGGTCGACAACAGCGACACGCTATCCGATGGCGTGATCTTTATCGGGGAGCATTCGACCCAGGACGCCAGCGACAATGGCGGGGCCGTGAACGATTCCACTGGCGACGGTACTGCGGGGATGGAAAAATCCGGCGGCAGCCGTCGCATCATGTGGCGACAAATACAGTGAGTGAGAATTGAGGCATGCGTAGTTCCAACCGCGGTTTTACCCTGATCGAAATCATGATCGTGATTGCGATCATCGGTATTGTCATGACCATTGCTGCCCCGAGTTTCACCGAATACCTGAACAAGGGCCGTCGCGCAGAAGTAGCCGGTCTGCTCTCGGAGCAGGCGCAGCTCCTGGAGCGCTTCTACTCGCAGAAAAATGCCTACACCGATGCGACGGGCCTCAGTACCGGCAATGATTACTACAGCATCACACCGACCCTGACCGACCAGACCTTTCTGCTGACGGCGGTGCGCAAGGCTGACTCGAGCATGGCCTCTGACAAGTGCGGTGATCTGACCATCACCAACACCGGTGTGCTCGGTATGGTCAACGCGAAATCCGGCCTGACCAGCAAAGACTGCTGGGGACGCTGAGTTTCTATTTCGGGTGCCTTTTGTACCCTCTGTCTATTTAACGATTGGATCAGAACATGACCAGGCAACAGCAAGTGGTGATTGTCGGCGGTGGGGTGATTGGTTTGCTGACGGCCTTCAATCTCGCCTCCGAAGTGCAAAGTGTTGTGCTGCTGGATCGCTCGAGCGTCGGCCAGGAATCGTCCTGGGCCGGCGGCGGCATCGTTTCGCCGCTTTACCCGTGGCGATACAGCCCGGCGGTCACCGCGTTGGCTCACTGGTCCCAGGACTTTTATCCACAGCTGGGCGAGCGCTTGTTTGCCGCCACTGGCGTTGATCCTGAAGTGCACACCACCGGTTTGTACTGGCTGGATCTGGATGACGAGGCTGAAGCGCTGGCTTGGGCTGTCCGGGAAAATCGCCCGCTTAGCGCGGTGGATATTTCGGCAGCACACGACGCCGTGCCGGTGCTGGGCAGCGGTTTTTCCCGGGCGATCTACATGGCCGACGTCGCCAACGTGCGTAATCCGCGTCTGGTGAAGTCACTCAAGGCTGCGTTGCTGGCGCTGCCGAACGTGACGATCCATGAGCAGTGCGAAGTCAGCGGGTTTGTTCGTGAGGGCAATAAAGTGGTCGGCGTGCAGACCTCCACAGGTACTGTTCCGGGCGATCAAGTCGTCCTGACGGCGGGGGCCTGGAGCGGTGATTTGCTCAAGCTTCTTGATCTGACGCTGCCGGTCGAACCGGTGAAAGGGCAGATGATTCTCTACAAGTGTGCGGCGGACTTCCTGCCGAGCATGGTCCTGGCCAAGGGCCGTTATGCGATTCCCCGGCGCGACGGGCACATATTGATCGGCAGTACGCTGGAGCATGAAGGCTTTGACAAGACGCCGACCGGGTCGGCACTGGAAAGCCTGAAGGCGTCCGCGGTGGAATTGATCCCGGCGCTGGCCGATGCCGAAGTGGTGGGGCATTGGGCCGGATTGCGCCCGGGATCACCCGAGGGCATTCCCTACATCGGCCCGGTGCCGGGTTTTGATGGGCTCTGGCTCAACTGTGGGCATTACCGAAACGGGCTGGTGCTGGCGCCAGCGTCATGCCAGTTGTTTGCCGATGTAATGCTGGGCCGTGCGCCGATTATCGATCCGGCGCCTTATGCGCCTGCCGGGCGGCTCTGACTGCTGGATCGCTGTCGTTTACCCGGTCGCTATCGCGAGCAAGTTCGCTCCTGCAATGGTTCTGAGGTGTTCGCAGTTGTTGTGTTCACCAATGACCCTGTGGGAGCGGCTTGCTCGCGATAAGGGCCTCAATCCAATCCAAACTTCTTGAGCCTATAGCGCATCGACCTGAATGACAGGTTCAACCGCTGAGCCGCCGCCGTGCGGTTCCAGCGGGTTTCCTCCAGGGCCTGGAGCAGTAGTTGGCGTTCGATGTTTTCCAGGTAGGCTTCCAGATTGTCGATCCGGGTCAGGTCCGGCACGCCACCCTCAGCCCCACAGTTGCCTTCAGCCAGGCGCAGGTCGCCGGCTTCGATCTGTTTGTTCTCACACAAGGTGTGCGCCCGTTCGAGCATGTTTTCCAGTTCCCGCACATTGCCCGGGAAGCGATAGCTCTTCAGCGCATCGAGGGCTAGGGGGTGGAGTCTCGCCGCAGGTTGACCGGTATCGGCGGCCAGACGCTTGAGAATGTGGCTGGCTAGCATTTCGATGTCATCACGGCGCTCGCGCAAGGGCGGCACCCGGAGTTCGATCACGTTCAAACGGTAGTAAAGATCATGACGAAATCGTCCGGCGGCGACTTCGGTACCAAGGTCCTTGTGCGTGGCGCAGAGAATGCGCACATCCACCGCCACTTCCTGCTGCCCGCCAACGCAGCGTACGGATTTCTCCTGAATCGCGCGCAGCAATTTGACTTGCATGGACAGCGGCAGGTCGGCGACTTCGTCGAGCAGCAGGGTGCCGCCGTGAGCTGTCTGGAACAGGCCGGGCTTGTCTTCGATGGCGCCGCTGAAACTGCCTTTGCGATGGCCGAAAAACTCGCTCTCCAACAGTTCCGAGGGAATCGCCGCGCAGTTGATCGCAATGAACGGCTGATTGGCGCGAGGGCTTTGATCGTGGATCAGGCGCGCGACCAACTCCTTGCCGCTGCCGGACTCTCCGCTGATGTATACCGTCGCATGGCTGCCAGCCAGTTTGGTGATGTGTTCGCGCAGGTTGCGCATGGGCAATGAGTCGCCCAGCAAGCGACGATCGATGCCGACCCCGCGGGCAGGAACCAGCAGGGCGCTGGTGACCAGCTCACGCAGACGCGTAAGGTCCACCGGTTTGGTCAGGAAGTCGAATGCCCCGGCCTTGAGCACACTGATCGCGTTTTCGAGACTGTCATAGGCGGTGATCATCGCCACCTGGACCCGGGGGTGGCGTTGCTGGATGTGCTGCACCAGCTCCAGGCCGGTACCGTCCGGCAACTGCATGTCGGTCAGGCATAGATCGAAGGTTTCGCGTTTCAGCAAGGACTGCGCTTCGCCGACGTTGCGGGCGTTGAACGTCTCCAGCTTCATCCTTCCCAGGGTGATTTCCAGGAGTTCGCGAATGTCCGGTTCGTCATCGACAATCAAGACTTTTTGTCGTGGTCTGGTGTTCAACGTGGGTTCCGTCCGAGAGCAAAGGTCATGCAAAAGCAGCCGCTTTCCTGGCGTGCCTTGAAGTCTAGGCGGGACAGAATGCTTTCGCCCGGCTGGCCGGACAGATAAAGCCCCAGGCCTTTGATATGGCGGGCTGGGGCTTCATTTTCGAGTATTTCCAGTGATTTCAGCTCGAGCCGTAGCGGCGACATTTGCTCGCGGCGCTGCAGGTGCAGGACGTTTTCGATTACCCGGTTCATTCGCAGAGAGAGGTCTTGAATAATCTGTGTCAGACGTCGATCTGCGCCTTTCAGTTCCTTGGGTGCGCGCGATAGTCCTTAATCGGCCGCTAGGTGACGTGTCAGCGGCCGCTGGAATCCTTGTCTTGCTCGAGGTGAGCCTGGCTGCAATACCATCGTTGGTCGAGGCTCAGCGCGCGGTCACGGGGCAGGTGAACGCCACAATGGGCGCAACGGACCATGGGCGCCGCGTCCCGCTCGGCAGGGGGCCTGGGGGTGGAAGCCTGACCCTTGAACTTGCGCCAGAACCACACTGCAGCGGCAATCAGGGCAATCCAGAACAATAAACGAAGCATGGTGAGCTGCTTTTTGATTGATGAAGCGGCAGTTTAGCCAAGGACCTGACAGGCGCACAGTGTAATAAAGCGCCGAAATAAAAAAGGGAGACTCGAAAGTCTCCCTTTTTGCACAACTCGGGGTGTCAGTCGAACACGCCGAAGGTCATGTAGCTGAACCACGAGCGGTCACTGTTGTTGCCTTCCGCTTCGTGATTTTCTTCTTCGATCGCGTCGCCATTGTCGTCTTTAGGCTTGAGCTCGCTCGGGATGGCGTCCTTGGCATCCTGGAACTGCCTCTGTACGTCCTGGTTGGCGCGGGTTTCGCCTGGTGGCAGCGGCGGACGGGACTCGATCAGGCCCAGGGTCGCCTTGCTCAGCCACGAACGGTTGTCCGCTTCGGCGACGGTCGGTACGAACTGGCCGTCCACCAGCGTCGGGTGGTTCGGGTAGTTGAGCTTCAGGGTTTCCAGGCTGGTGGCAGCCAGTTCGTCCAGGTGCAGGCGCTGGTAGGCCTCGGTCATCACCGCCAGGCCGTCGCCGACCGAAGGGGTTTCCTGGAAGTTTTCCACCACGTAACGACCGCGGTTCGCGGCGGCGACATAGGCCTGACGGGTCAGGTAGTAGTCGGCCACGTGAATTTCGTAGGCCGCCAGCAGGTTGCGCAGATAGATCATGCGCTGCTTGGCATCCGGTGCGTAACGGCTGTTCGGGAAGCGGCTGGTCAGCTGGGCGAACTCGTTATAGGAGTCGCGGGCGGCGCCCGGGTCACGCTTGGTCATGTCCAGCGGCAGGAAACGCGCCAGCAGGCCGACGTCCTGGTCGAAAGAAGTCAGGCCTTTGAGGTAGTAGGCATAATCGACGTTCGGATGCTGTGGGTGCAGACGAATGAAGCGTTCCGCAGCGGACTTGGCCGCTTCTGGCTCGGTGTTCTTGTAGTTGGCGTAGATGAGTTCGAGTTGCGCCTGATCGGCATAGCGACCGAACGGATAACGCGATTCCAGAGCCTTCAGCTTGGCGATGGCACTGGTGTAGCTACTGTTGTCCAGGTCATTTTGAGCCTGTTGGTACAGCTCGACTTCACTGAGGTTTTCGTCTACGACTTCCTTCGATGAGCAAGCAGCGGTCAATGCGAGGATGGCGATCAGCAGCAGGTGTTTCACTTGCATGGCGGCTTGCGTCCCTATGACGGCCGCTGTCTTGGGCGTGGCCGTCCTGTTATGATGAGCGCCCCGTTGAATAGCCTCGGGGCAAAAGACGCCGTATTTAACCACAAGCGCGCAGCCGAAACCAAAGGCTGTGCCGACGCCTAGTCTGAGCATGTCCGATAAAATTGAACTTCGCGCAGAGGTGCCGTCCGAATTGGGCGGCCAACGCCTCGATCAAGTCGCCGCACAATTATTCGCTGAGCACTCGCGCTCGCGCCTTTCCGCCTGGATCAAAGACGGCCGCCTGACTGTGGATGGGGCGGTTATCCGCCCGCGAGACATCGTCCACGGCGGCGCCATCCTTGAGCTGACTGCCGAGCAGGAAGCTCAGGGCGAATGGGTCGCTCAAGACATAGCCCTGGATATCGTCTATGAAGACGACGACATCCTGGTGATCAACAAGCCTGCGGGCCTGGTGGTGCACCCGGCTGCCGGTCATGCCGACGGCACCTTGCTCAACGCCTTGCTGCACCACGTGCCGGACATCATCAATGTGCCCCGCGCCGGTATCGTGCATCGCCTGGACAAGGACACCACCGGTCTGATGGTGGTGGCCAAGACCATTCAAGCGCAGACGCAGCTGGTTACACAGTTGCAGAGCCGCAGCGTCAGCCGGATCTACGAGTGCATCGTGATCGGTGTGGTGACAGCCGGTGGCAAGATCAACGCGCCGATCGGTCGTCACGGCCAGCAACGCCAGCGCATGGCCGTGATGGAGGGTGGCAAGCAAGCCGTCAGCCATTACCGCGTGCTCGAACGCTTCCGCTCCCACACCCATGTGCGAGTGAAGCTGGAAACCGGTCGTACGCACCAGATTCGCGTGCACATGGCGCACATCAACTATCCGTTGGTCGGAGATCCTGCCTATGGCGGTCGTTTCCGTATTCCGCCGGCCGCCAACCCAACCATGGTCGAGTCGCTGAAAAACTTTCCGCGTCAGGCGCTGCATGCGCGTTTCCTGGAACTGGATCATCCGACCACCGGTCAGCGCATGAGCTGGGAATCGCCATTGCCGGAAGATTTCGTCTGGTTGCTGACCCTGCTCAAGCAAGACCGTGAGGCGTTCATCGGATGAGTGACTGGCTGATTCCTGACTGGCCCGCGCCGGCCGGGGTCAAAGCCTGTGTGACCACCCGAGCGGGCGGCGTCAGTCTGGCGCCGTTCGACAGCCTCAATCTCGGCGATCACGTCGACGACAGCCCTGAAGCTGTTGCCGAGAATCGCCGTCGTCTGACCGATCATTTCTCCATTCAACCGGCCTGGCTGCAGCAGGTCCACGGGATTGTCGTGGCCCATGCCAATCCAGGCCGGGTGGACACTGCCGATGCCAGTTGGACATCAACGCCGGGCGTCGCCTGCGCGGCGATGACCGCCGATTGCCTGCCTGCGCTGTTTTGCGACCGTGCCGGTACTCGCGTCGCGGCAGCTCATGCCGGTTGGCGCGGGTTGGCGGCGGGTGTGCTGGAAGCTACGCTCGACAGTCTGGCGGTACCGCCTGCCGAGGTATTGGTGTGGCTCGGTCCGGCCATTGGTCCACAAGCGTTTGAAGTTGGCTCCGAAGTGCGCGAAACCTTCGTGCAGCAACTGCCTCAAGCCGCAGAAGCCTTCGTGCCAAGTCAAAACCCCGGCAAGTTCATGGCTGACATCTATATGCTGGCGCGTTTGCGTCTGGCGGCTCGCGGTGTAACGGCTGTCTATGGTGGCGGTTTCTGCACCGTGACCGATCCTCGCTTCTTTTCTTACCGCCGTGCGCCCCGCACTGGCCGATTCGCCTCCCTGATCTGGCTGTAGCGCCCTGTCTCACGAATACTGTTCCTCTTTGGCGGCGTCTGTTGCCGTCATGCTGCGTTGCCGCTCCTCGCCATAGCGGGCTATGACTCGTCGCGGCGCCTTGCCTGACGACAGCAGCCACTCGCCAAAGAGGAACAGTATTCGTAAGGCAGGGCGCGACCGCTAGACTTGCCTGACCTGCATCAACGTCCCGACGCTTGAAACTCCCAGAATCGACCACATCTATTGTGGTATCTGGCAGGTTTCTTCATTCAGGATGTTTTATAGGTCCGGCCTGCTCAAAAGGAAGGTGACCCATGCGTATAGACCGTTTAACCAGCAAATTGCAGTTAGCGTTGTCCGATGCCCAATCCCTGGCAGTCGGCCTCGATCATCCGGCCATCGAGCCGGCGCACTTGATGCAAGCCTTGCTCGAACAGCAGGGCGGTTCGATCAAGCCCCTGTTGATGCAGGTGGGCTTCGACGTCAACAGCCTGCGTAAAGAGCTGACCAAAGAGCTCGACCAGCTACCGAAAATCCAGAACCCGACCGGCGACGTGAACATGTCGCAGGATCTGGCGCGCCTGCTCAACCAGGCCGACCGTCTGGCCCAGCAGAAGGGCGACCAGTTCATCTCCAGCGAGCTGGTGTTGCTCGCCGCCATGGACGAGAACAGCAAGCTCGGCAAGCTATTGCTCGGCCAAGGCGTGAGCAAGAAAGCCCTGGAAAATGCGATCAACAACCTGCGTGGCGGCGAAGCGGTAAACGACGCCAACCACGAAGAGTCCCGTCAGGCCCTGGATAAATACACCGTCGACCTGACCAAGCGCGCCGAAGACGGCAAGCTCGATCCGGTGATCGGCCGTGACGATGAAATTCGCCGGACCATCCAGGTGCTGCAACGTCGTACCAAGAACAACCCGGTGCTGATCGGTGAGCCTGGCGTGGGTAAAACCGCCATCGCCGAAGGCCTGGCCCAGCGCATCATCAATGGCGAAGTGCCGGATGGCCTCAAGGGCAAGCGCCTGTTGTCCCTGGACATGGGGGCGCTGATCGCCGGTGCCAAGTATCGCGGTGAGTTCGAAGAACGACTGAAATCCCTGCTCAATGAGCTGTCGAAGCAGGAAGGGCAGATCATTCTGTTCATCGACGAGCTGCACACCATGGTCGGCGCCGGCAAGGGCGAAGGCTCGATGGATGCGGGCAACATGCTCAAGCCGGCCCTGGCCCGCGGTGAGCTGCACTGTGTGGGCGCCACCACGCTCAACGAGTACCGCCAATACATTGAGAAGGACGCCGCTCTCGAGCGACGTTTCCAGAAAGTGCTGGTGGACGAGCCGAGCGAAGAAGACACCATCGCCATCCTGCGTGGCCTCAAGGAGCGTTATGAGGTTCACCACAAGGTGGCGATTACCGACGGTGCGATCATTGCCGCGGCCAAGCTCAGCCATCGCTACATCACTGACCGGCAGTTGCCGGACAAGGCCATCGACCTGATCGATGAAGCCGCCAGCCGCATCCGCATGGAGATCGACTCCAAGCCGGAAGTGCTGGACCGTCTGGAGCGTCGCCTGATTCAGTTGAAGGTGGAATCCCAGGCGCTGAAGAAAGAAAGCGACGACGCGGCGAAGAAGCGTCTGGAAAAATTGCAGGAAGAAATCGCTAGGCATGAGCGTGAGTACTCGGATCTCGAAGAAATCTGGAACTCGGAAAAAGCCGAAGTGCAGGGTTCTGCGCAGATCCAGCAGAAAATCGAGCAGTCCCGTCAGGAGCTGGAAACGGCCCGCCGCAAAGGCGACCTGAACCGCATGGCGGAGTTGCAGTACGGCGTGATCCCGGACCTGGAACGCAGCCTGCAAATGGTCGACCAGCATGGCAAACCCGAAAACCAGCTGCTGCGCAGCAAGGTGACTGAGGAAGAGATCGCCGAAGTCGTTTCGAAGTGGACCGGTATTCCAGTGTCGAAAATGCTCGAAGGCGAGCGCGAAAAACTGATGAAGATGGAAAGCCTGTTGCACCAGCGTGTGATCGGCCAGGACGAAGCGGTCGTTGCGGTTTCCAATGCGGTGCGGCGTTCCCGCGCCGGGTTGTCCGACCCGAACCGGCCAAGCGGCTCGTTCATGTTCCTCGGCCCGACCGGTGTCGGTAAAACCGAGCTGTGCAAGGCCTTGGCCGAATTCCTCTTTGATACTGAAGAGGCGATGGTGCGGATCGACATGTCCGAGTTCATGGAGAAACATTCCGTGGCTCGCTTGATCGGTGCGCCACCAGGCTATGTGGGCTACGAAGAGGGCGGTTACCTGACCGAGGCCGTTCGTCGCAAGCCGTATTCGGTGATCCTCATGGACGAAGTCGAGAAGGCGCACCCGGATGTGTTCAACATCTTGCTGCAAGTGCTCGAGGATGGTCGTCTGACCGACAGCCATGGCCGCACGGTGGACTTCAAGAATACCGTGATTGTCATGACCTCCAACCTGGGGTCGGTACAGATCCAGGAACTGGTCGGTGACCGTGAGGCGCAGCGCGCGGCGGTGATGGATGCGATTTCCAGCCACTTCCGGCCGGAGTTCATCAACCGGGTCGACGAAGTGGTGATCTTCGAGCCGTTGGCGCGGGATCAGATCGCCGGCATTACCGAGATCCAGCTGGGCCGTCTGCGCAGTCGCTTGACCGAGCGGGAACTGAAGCTTGAGCTCAGCCCTGAGGCGATGGACAAGCTGATCGCGGTCGGTTACGACCCGGTATATGGCGCACGGCCGCTCAAGCGCGCTATCCAGCGCTGGATCGAGAACCCTCTGGCGCAGTTGATCCTGTCCGGTCGATTCATGCCGGGCGATACCGCTCACGGTGTGGTGGAAAACGACGAAATCGTCTTCGTCTGATCCAGATCGGCAACAAAATTGAAAAGGCCTCGCATTGCGAGGCCTTTTTTTCGTTAGGCTGTTGAACTCAAAGGAAAAGGCTTGTAAAGTGCGCCCCGCAGTAAGTCACCCGCCAGGGTTTCCGCTCCCCAAGCAGGAATCCAAAATAAGTTGCAAATCATTAACTTGAAAGCAATTTAGGGGGTTGACAGAGGTGCTGAAGATTGTAGAATAGCGCGCCTCAGACACACGAACGCAGCGATGCGAACGGGTTGAAGAGAACGCAGTAAAGCTTCAAAGTTGTAAATTGAAATGTGTAGTTCCGTGATAGCTCAGTCGGTAGAGCAAATGACTGTTAATCATTGGGTCCCAGGTTCGAGTCCTGGTCACGGAGCCAATTTCAAACCGGGGTATAGCGCAGTCCGGTAGCGCGCCTGCTTTGGGAGCAGGATGTCAGGAGTTCGAATCCCCTTACCCCGACCATTTTTGGGTCGTTAGCTCAGTTGGTAGAGCAGTTGGCTTTTAACCAATTGGTCGTAGGTTCGAATCCCACACGACCCACCATTTTTGAAACCAGTTAGCGCTGGAATCGAATCTTAAGATCAGAGGCCAAAAGCGCTGATCGAAGAAGGCGCCTTTCAAAGGTGCCTTTTTTTTACCGGGGTATAGCGCAGTCCGGTAGCGCGCCTGCTTTGGGAGCAGGATGTCAGGAGTTCGAATCCCCTTACCCCGACCATATTAAAAATCCTCGTATCGAAAGATACGGGGATTTTTTTTGTCTGCAGGAAACTGAAGAACGCCGCAAAACCAGTGTGAGAGCGAGCTTGCTCGCGATGACGGCCTGACATTCAACACATGTACTGAATGCCAGACCGCTATCGCGAGCAAGCTCGCTCCCACAGTGGTTGAGGTGTTAGTGCAACTTGAGGCGCGGCTCGGTGCCGCGACCGATCTTGCTGCCCAGCATCAGCATCGCTGTGCGGAACGGCCCGTACAGCGCCATCTGGTGCATGCGGTACAGCGACACGTAGAACATCCGCGCCAGCCAGCCTTCGAGCATCACGCTGCCGGTGAGGTTGCCCATCAAGTTACCCACAGCCGAAAAACGCGACAGCGAGATCAGCGAGCCGTAGTCGGTGTACTTGTACTCCGGCAACGCCTTGCCTTCGATGCGCAGTTTCAACGATTTGGCCAGCAGCGAAGCCTGTTGGTGAGCGGCCTGGGCGCGTGGCGGCACATTGCGGTCGCTACCCGGTTGCGGGCAGGCGGCGCAATCACCGAACGCGAAGATGTTTTCGTCACGGGTGGTTTGCAGGGTCGGCAGCACTTGCAGCTGATTGATGCGGTTGGTTTCCAGGCCATCGATGTCCTTGAGGAAACCCGGTGCGCGAATCCCTGCGGCCCAGACTTTCAGGCTGGCCTTGATTTCGTTGCCGTCGGCGGTGATCAGGCTGTCGGCCGTCACTTCGCTGACAGCAGCATTGGTCATGACGTTGACCCCGAGTTTCTCCAGGGTTTTATGCACAGGCCCGCCAATGCGCTCCGGCAGCGCCGGCAGCACCCGTGGACCGGCTTCGATCAGGGTGATGTGCATGTTTTCCGGCTTGATCCGGTCCAGGCCATAGGCTGCCAATTCGTGGGCGGCGTTGTGCAGTTCGGCGGCCAGTTCGACCCCGGTGGCACCGGCGCCGACGATGGCCACGCTGATTTGCTCGATCGTGTCGGTCTGACCGGCGTGCGCGCGCAAATAGTGATTGAGCAGTTGCTGGTGGAAACGCTCGGCCTGTTTGCGGGTGTCGAGGAACAGGCAGTGTTGCGCCGCGCCCTGGGTGCCGAAATCATTGGTGGTGCTGCCGACGGAGATCACCAGCGAGTCGTAAGGCACTTCGCGGGCCGGCACCAGCTCCAGACCGGCTTCGTCATAAGTGGCAGCCAGCTGGATTTTTTTCTTCGCGCGATCGAGCCCGCTCATGCGCCCCAGCTGGAACTCGAAGTGGTTCCATTTGGCCTGGGCGACATAGTTGAGTTCGTCTTCGGAAGAGTTCAGGGAACCGGCCGCCACTTCGTGCAACAACGGTTTCCAGATGTGGGTCAGGTTCGCGTCGACCAGCATCACGCTGGCCGTACCGCGCTTGCCCAGAGTCTTACCCAGACGGGTAGCCAACTCCAGACCGCCGGCGCCGCCGCCGACAATGACAATACGATGGGACATGGGGATAACTCGCAAGGCTAAAGGAAATCGGTGCAATTACCCGAGCGAGCGCAAGGCAGCTCATAGCGTCAGGTAACTGATAAGTCGGCTCAACAGGCCCAGACCAATGGTCACTGCCAATACCAGTACAAGGAGCATCCACGGCCGGAAAGGCCGGCGCTCGACTTGGTGCTGGGACAACTGCAGGTACTCTTCGACATGCTTTTGGTCGTCGGGGTTCAGGCGGCTGGTCATATCGGGCCTCGTCAGGAGTAGACGTTGCTGAATGTGTAGAAGCTACAGTGTTTTTACCCAAGGTTGAACGCAGCATAGCCGCTGTCCGCAATGGGTTCGACGCTAACGATGTCGTCCAGGCGAATGATGCCACTTTGTAACACCCGGGCAGTGATTCCGCCATGTCCGCGCACGGCCTGAAAGGTGCCGATGCCCAGGTTGCTTTCCAGGCGCGCGCAGGGCTGGCACCAGCCGGTGGTTTCGAACGTTGCCTGGCCGATCCGGAAGCGGCGGCCCTTGAGGCTGAATAGATTGATGCCACTGATAACGAGATTGCGCCGCAGATCTTCAGGCCGGACCGGATGATCCTGTGCTCGCCCCATCAGTGAACTGATCACCGCCAGGTGCTCCCACTGAATCAGCGTTACCTGCCGCGCATTGCGCACGCCGGGGCGGGCGTGGTCGCCGGTCAGGCCGGCCTCCAGGCGCGCTTCCACGGCATCGAGTTCAAGCATCGCCGAACGTGATTGCGGGCGCACGCCGATCCAGCGTACACGACCCTGTTGTGGCACCTCGGCGATCAGCTCCTGCAGCGGGCTCACAGACTGATCCCGACGTCGAACACAATGCTGCGCCCCAGGTTGCTGCGCAAGAAGTCCGGCGCATCCGGGTGAGCGAACAGCACGCGGGCGAATGTCGGCCCAACCAATGACAGCGAGCGCCAGCCCTGGCGCAGGTATTCGGTCGGCGGCGGGAAATGGCTGTTGAGGTCCAGTACTTCGCGTTTGAGGCTGGCGAAGGCAATGATGTCCAGTTCACCCAGATCCATGCCGCGCTCTTTGTAGTTGTGCGCTTTTTTGCGCAAGGTCGGCGCCAATCGCAGCAAGAACTCGTTGGCGGGGATACGTCGTGGCTTGGCCTCGCGGCGCACCAGTTGGCTCAGGGAAAACGCGCTGCGTCGGCGCTGCAGTTCGTCGCGCCATTCATCGTTGAGGCGCCGGCCCTCGTCGAGCACGAAGAACACCTCGAAACTGGCATCGCGAAACAATACATCCGGCGGCTCCCCGGCGGGGGCGAACTCATCGGCGCGATAGGGAATGTTCAAGCCTTGCAGCAGGCGCTGGCAGACCCAACGCTCACGCTCCCACTTGCGGGCATTGGACAGGAACGCATTGGCTTGCTCGGCCGCGATGGTCAGCAGGCGTAAGTAATCTGAGTCATCCATAGGCCCAAGCTTAGCGTTCAAATGTGATCGCAAAGAAGACAATTTGTCGGAGAGGGTCAATGCCTCCCGCTCCCATGCCCGTTTCAGGGCCCTGCACAAAATGGATAGTGATCTGCGCGCACTGGATATTGCCACGTATCGGGCGGCTCTACCCTCGGCTGTACGGACGTAAGCCGTGTTACCGCCGCTCTAAAAAAACAACAACAAGAGATATATGCCATGCGCAAGATCGACGTACATGAGGTTATCGACAACGCTCGTTTCAACCGCTTTCACTGGATGGTGCTGTTCTGGTGTGCCCTGATCATCATCTTCGACGGTTACGATCTGGTGATCTACGGCGTGGTCTTGCCGATGCTGATGAAAGAGTGGGGGCTCAGTCCTCTGCAAGCCGGTGCACTGGGCAGTTATGCACTGTTCGGCATGATGTTCGGTGCGCTGTTCTTCGGTCCGCTGTCGGACAGGATCGGTCGCAAAAAAGCCATCACGATCTGCGTGATGCTCTTCAGTGGCTTCACCGTACTCAATGGTTTCGCCCGAAACCCCACCGAGTTCGGCCTCTGTCGCTTCATTGCCGGGCTCGGCATTGGCGGCGTGATGCCTAACGTCGTGGCACTGATGAACGAGTACGCGCCGAAAAAAATCCGCAGCACTCTGGTCGCGATCATGTTCAGCGGTTACTCGGTGGGCGGCATGCTGTCCGCCGGACTGGGCATTGTGCTGATCCCGAGTTTCGGCTGGCAGTCGGTGTTTTACGTGGCGGTCCTGCCGTTGCTGTTGTTGCCGCTGATCATGTATTTCCTGCCCGAATCGGTGGGCTTCATGTTGCGTCAGGGGCGTAATGAAGAGGCGCGCAATATTCTTCAGCGCATCGATCCGGCCTACGTCGCGCAAACCTCTGATCAATTGCACATGGCCGAAGTGAAAGGCACGGGCACCCCGGTGTTGCAGTTGTTCCGTGAAGGCCGTGCGCTGCGCACGCTGATGCTGTGGCTGGCGTTTTTCTGCTGCCTGTTGATGGTGTACGCGCTGAGTTCCTGGCTGCCGAAACTGATGGCCAACGCCGGTTACAGCCTGGGTTCGAGCCTGTCGTTCCTGCTGGTGTTGAACTTCGGGGCGATCTTCGGCGCGGTCGGTGGCGGGGTGCTGGGCGACAAACTCAATCTGCCGAGAGTGCTGGCGGTGTTTTTCGCCATGGCGGCGGTGTCGATCACGCTGTTGGGCTTCAACAGCCCGATGCCGGTGTTGTACTTGCTGATCGCCATTGCGGGTGCCACCACCATTGGCTCGCAGATTCTTTTGTACGCCTGTGCCGCGCAGTTTTACTCCATGACGATTCGGTCTACCGGTCTGGGCTGGGCGTCGGGCATTGGGCGCAACGGGGCCATCGTCGGTCCGCTGCTGGGTGGTGCCTTGCTCGGGATCAGCTTGCCCCTGCAACTGAACTTCATGGCGTTTGCCCTGCCCGGTGCGGTGGCGGCCCTGGCGATGACCGTGTTCGCCATCAGCAGCCGACGCAGCGCTGCGGGCGTCAACCCAGCGTTGTCAGCGACCGGTGCCTGAATCATGAAAGCGTTTTTCCAGGACTTCTCGTTGTCAGCCGCCGTGGCTGGATTCATTGCCACGGTGATTTCCTACGCTGGCCCGTTGGTGATCATCTTTCAGGCGGCAGAAGCGGCACATCTTTCGCGGGAAGTGTTGTCGTCCTGGATCTGGGCGATCTCCATCGGCAGCGCCGTGCTCGGTATCGGTTTGAGCCTGCGCTTCCGCGTTCCGGTGATCATCGCCTGGTCGGCGCCGGGCTCGGCGTTGCTGGTGACGCTGTTGCCGGACATCTCCATGGCAGAGGCCGTGGGGGCGTATCTGGTCAGCAGCCTGATCATTTTCGTGGTTGGCATCTCGGGCGCTTTCGACCGGATCATCAGCAAGCTGCCCGCCGCCATCGCGGCGGCGATGCTGGCGGGGATCCTGTTCAGTTTCGGCACTGGCTTGTTCGTGTCGATGCAGCGCAAGCCGTTGCTGGTCCTGGCGATGTTTGCCTGCTACCTGATCTGCAAGCGTGTGATGCCGCGTTATGCGGTGATGATGGTGCTGCTGATGGGCTGTTCGATTGCCGCGTTCACCGGTGATTTACATCGTGAAGCGCTGGTGATCGGCCTGGCCACGCCGGTGTGGATCACGCCCGAGTTCAGTCTGGGCGCGATCCTGAACATTGCCTTGCCGCTGGTGATGGTGGCGCTGACCGGTCAGTTCGTGCCCGGCATGGCGGTGCTGCGCGCCAGTGGCTATCCGACGCCAGCGAGCCCGATCATCGCCAGTAGCGCGCTGGGCACCGCATTGCTGGCGCCGTTTGGTTGCCATGGGCTGAATCTGGCGGCGATCACCGCGGCGATCTGCACCGGTCGCGAAGCTCACGAAGATCCTCGCAAACGCTACGTGGCCGGGGTCGTCGGCGGCCTGTGCTACCTGCTGCTGGGGATCTTCGGCGCCACGCTGGTCTCGCTGTTTTCAGCGTTCCCCAAAGAGTTGATCGCGGCGCTGGCCGGGCTGGCCTTGTTCGCCGCCATTGCCGGCGCGTTGACCGGCGCGATGGCGGTACCGAGCGATCGCGAAGCCGCGCTGGTGACCTTTCTGGTCACGGCTTCGGGCATGTCGTTGTTCGGTTTGTCCGCGGCGTTTTGGGGGCTGATTTTCGGCATGGTCACCCATGTGCTGTTGAGCGCCCGTCGTCCCGTTCCCCGTCGCAAATCCACTGCAACTGAAGTCCTTCAATCAGTCGATCAATAACAATAAGAGAAAAACGATGAAACAGATTCTCCCAACAACCGGTTCGGCGTTGTCCCTGGCTGTCGTCTCGGGTTTTTCCACAGGGGCGATGGCAGCTGAAACCGGCTTTATCGAAGACACCAGTGCGACGTTGCAGGCGCGCAATTACTACTTCAGCCGCGACTATTCCGACATCGTCGGCGCCAACCAGCAATCGAAGGCTGAAGAGTGGGCCCAGGGTTTCATCCTCAACGTGAAGTCTGGATACACCCAGGGCACCGTCGGGTTTGGGATGGACGTCATCGGCTTGCTCGGTCTCAAGCTCGACAGCGCTCCGGACCGGACCAATACCGGTTTGTTGCCGGTGCAGGACGACGGCCGCGCGGCAGACAACTACAGCCGTCTGGAAGGCGCGTTGAAGATGCGCTACTCCAAAACCGAGCTGAAAGTCGGTGAGTTGCAACCCAACCTGCCGGTGTTGGCATTCAGCGATATTCGCCTGCTACCTCCCAGTTATCAGGGCGCAAGCATCACCTCCAACGAGATCAATGGCCTGACTGTGCAGGGTGGTCACTTGAGTTCAACCAGCCTGCGCAACGAGGCTGGCGACGAAAAGATGCAAGCGATGCTGGGTCACGTGCCGCAGCGTCAGGTCAGCAGTGACGGTTTCAATTTTGCCGGCGCTGACTATGTCTTCAACGACAAGCGCAGCTCGGCCAGTGCCTGGTACGGGCAACTGGAAGATATCTACAACCAGCGTTTTCTGGGTTTAAAGCACAGTGAGCCGGTGGGCGACTGGATCCTCGGCGCCAACCTCGGTTACTACGATTCGCGCGAGGACGGCAAAAAACTGCTGGGCAACATCGACAACCAGGCGTTCTTCTCGTTGCTATCGGCCAAGCGTGGCGGTCATACGTTTTACGTCGGCTATCAGGGCATGTTCGGCGACAGTGCATTTCCACGGGTATTTGCCAACATCTCGCCACTGGGCAACGAGGTGCCGACCTATGAGTTCGCCTTCACCGATGAACGTTCCTGGCAGGCGCGTTACGACTACGACTTCGCGGCGCTCGGCGTACCGGGGTTGACCAGTACCGTGCGCTACATCAGCGGCAACAACGTCGATACCGGAAAGGGTTTCGAAGGCAAGGATCGCGAACGTGACCTGGACATCGGCTATGTGTTGCAGAGCGGCAGTCTCAAAGGTTTGGGCATTCGCGTGCGCAATGCGATGGCGCGTTCCAACTACCGCAGTGATATCGACGAGAACCGCTTGATTCTCAGCTACACGTGGACCTTGCTGTGAGCCAGGTGATCACAGGTTGCTGGTGCAATCACCCATGACGTTGTAGGTCACACGGTGGGTCTGGCCCTGATGATCGACATACACCATGGTCGCCGGTACGACCCCGCACGCAGTCGCGGTGTTCGACACAGAAACCACGCTGGCGATGTCCAGTGGCTGCGCCGGGTTGTACAGGACTGTGAGAGGCTCGTTGTCAGCGGCCATGGCCGAGGTGGCGATGACGGTCAGCAACAGGCTGATCAACGTTTTCATGTTGGCGTGCTCCGTGTCGGTTTTGATGTCTGAATTTTAGTCTTTGCCACCGACGGATAAAGGGGCGAACGGCGGATGCAGCCTTACATAAAACGTAACAGTCATCGCCCGAGGGGGGCTTATGGATGTGCTTAACAACTTGCGCGTATTCATCCGGGTGGTGGACTGCGCCAGTTTCACCGGGGCTGCCGATGCGCTGGATCTGTCGACCGCGCAGGTATCCCGATTGGTGGCGGATCTGGAGGAACATGTACAGGCGCGTCTGCTGCAACGCACCACGCGGCGCTTGAGCCTGACCGACGCCGGCGAGCGCTTCCTGCTGCGCAGCCGGCAAATCGTCGAGGCCATGGATGAGGCGACGGCCGAGGCCCGCGGCGCTCATATCAATCCGGCCGGACGCCTGCGGGTGCACAGCATGAACGGCCTGGGTGTGCTGCTCACGCCGTTGATCGCCCGCTACAGCGAGCTTTATCCCGATGTGGTGTTCGAGCTGACCTTGTCGCAGCGCAATCCCGATCCGCTGGAGGAGGGGCACGATGTGGTGATTTCGATCGCTCCGGAACTTGCCGATTCGCAAATGGTTGCGCAAGCCATCGGGCAGATCTACAGCGTGCCCTGTGCCTCCCCGGCCTATCTGCGACGCCGGGGTGTGCCGCAGCAGCCGCTGGCGCTGAGCGATCATCATTGCCTGCGCATGCTCGACCCGCTGTACGGCGATCAATGGCTTTTCCAGGACCAGGACGGCGAGCACGCCGTCAGCCCGGCCAAGACCTTTCAGTGCAATGTTGCCGAGTCGATGGTCAAGGCTTCGGAGGCGGGCATGGGTATCAGCCTGCTGCCGTTCTACACCGCGACGCGGCCCTTGAGCGACGGTACTTTGCTGCGTGTGTTACCTGCATGGCGCCTGCGCGAGCGCAATGTGTATGCGCTGTATCCTTCGCGACGCTTTCTCGATGCCAAGGTCCGCACCTGGGTGGACTTTCTCAAGTCTGAGCTACCGAAGCTGTTCGCCGAACATGACGCGGTGATGAACGATCCGCAGCATTGGGCTTGAAGTCGAAGGGCATGCGGGCGGCGGTGTAGACTGAGTGCCTGTTGTTCTTCGCCTGGGAGGCGCACGTAGCCATGATCGGTGCAGAGTTGCTGTCATCGCAAACCCTTGCGGTCGGCTGGCTGATCTATGTGCCGGTGTTGATCTGGGCGATCTGTCGCGCACCGTGGGTTGAACTGTTCACCGACAGCCGTCGTCAGCATCTGCTGTTTGGAACGGTGTTTGCGCTGTTTCTGTTGTGGCTGGTGCGGCGCGACTTTGATACCGGCGTGTCTTACCACTTCATCGGCATGACCGCAGTGACGCTACTGCTGGACTGGCCGCTGGCGCTGGTGGGTGGCCTGGTGGCGCAAACGGGGCTGGTGTTGCTCGGCCGACAGGACCTGGCGGCGGTCGGGGTCAATGGCGCGCTGTTGATTGCGTTGCCGGTGCTGGTCACCGAGTGCTGCGCCATTCTGGTGGAGAGGGCGCAGCCACGAAATCCCTTCGTGTATATCTTCGTTTCCGGATTTTTTGCCGCAGCGCTGTCGGCGTTGCTGTGTCTGCTGCTGGCGCTTTGGTTGTTATGGTTCGACGAGCGTTTTGCCATGCCGTACTGGCTGGAAGATTTTGTCGGATATCTATGGTTGATCATTTTTCCCGAAGCGTTTATCAACGGCATGATCGTCAGTGCGCTGGTCGTGTTTTGTCCGGAGTGGCTTGAGACGTTCAACCGCACACGCTACCTCTCGGCTCCCTGGAAGGACGACGACCCCAAGTCCTGATCCGCATCAAAACCTGGAATCGCCCACTCGATGGATCAATGGCGCGGGTCGAAGTCACCGCTGAACATCTCGTCCTCGGCATCGGGAGCCACTGGAATCTTGTGTTCTTCGGACGCCCAGGCACCCAGGTCGATCAGTTTGCAGCGGTCGGAGCAGAATGGCCGGAATTTGCTCTCGGCGGTCCATTCCACGGGGGCGCCACAGGTTGGGCAGTCGACGGTTGTTGGTTGGCTCATGACTGGCCTCCACGCAAAGAAAGATAAAAGTGATGCAGGCGTTCGACCTCGCTGTGCAGCCAGGCAAGGTCGCGGTCGTTGACCACGACGTCGTCGGCATGGTTCACGCGATCCTGGCGGCTGGACTGGGCCTTGAGGATCGCCTGGACTTGCTGCTCGCTGGTCTGGTCACGTTGCAGGGTACGTTCGATCTGCAATTGTTCGGGCGCATCGATCACCAGCACCCGTTGGGTCATGGCGTATTGCCCGGACTCGATCAGCAGCGGCGAAACCAGAATCGCATAAGGCGATTTTGCCAGCGCCAGGTGGTGAGCGATTTCTTCGCCGATCAGCGGATGCAGGAGGGCCTCCAGCCAGCGGCGTTCCTCTGGCACTTCGAAGATCAATTTGCGTAGCGCGGCGCGGTCCAGTTGCCCGTCGGCCTGCAACACGCCGGGGCCGAAGTGTTCGGCGATTTGTGCCAGTGCCGGGCGGCCGGGTTCAACGACCCAGCGAGCGGCATGATCGGCGTCGACCACATGCACGCCCAGATCGATGAAGTGTTGGGCGGCCGCACTTTTGCCGCTACCGATGCCACCGGTCAGGCCGAGAATCCAGGGTTTTTCCACAGGGCTATTCATTTCAAACCGACAAACTGCCAATAGAGGCCGGTTATTTGACCACCCCAGAGCAACGCAATCCAGCCGGCAATGGCCAGATAGGGACCGAAAGGGATCGGCGTCGAGGTTTTTGCATTGCGCCAGCGCAGCAGCATCAGCCCGATAATGGCCCCCACCAGCGAGGACAGCAGGATGGTCAGCGGCAAAATCTGCCAGCCACCCCAGGCGCCCAGCATCGCCAGCAACTTGAAATCACCGTAGCCCATGCCGTCCTTGCCCGTGATCAGCTTGAACAGCCAGAACACCGACCACAGCAGGCTGTAGCCGGCTATCGCCCCCCAAAGCGCCTCGTGCAACGACACGAACAGGCCGAAACTGTTGACGATCAACCCCAGCCATATCAACGGCAGCACCAGCACGTCCGGCAATATCTGATGTTCGGCGTCGATCAGGCTCATCGCCAGCAAACCCCAGCTAAGGACCAGCATCAGACAGGCGGGCCAACCGAAGCCGAAGTGCCAGGCAACAAATGCCGACAACAGGCCGCAGGCCAGTTCGGTCAACGGATAGCGCGGGCTGATCGCGGCCGCACAGGCTGAGCAGCGGCCGCGCAAAAACACATAGCTGAGCAGCGGGATGTTTTCCCAGGCGCGGATGCGGTGACCGCAGTGCGGGCACTGGGAGTGGGGCAGCAACAGGTTGTAGGTCGGCAGCGGCGTTTCGCCTGGCAGCCCGAGAATGTCATGGGCCTGCTCGCGCCAGTCGCGTTCGAGCATTTTTGGCAGGCGCCAGATCACGACATTGAGGAAGCTGCCGACCAGCAGGCCGGTGATGCCTGCGAGAAGGACAAAGGCCAGCGCAGATTGAGTCAGGATTTCATTCAAGGGCATGTCAGATCGCTGAGCCAAGTTGGAAGATGGGCAGGTACATGGCAACTACCAGTCCACCGACGATAACACCCAGCACCACCATGATGAACGGCTCCATCAGGCTGGTGAGGTTATCGACCATGTTATCGACGTTGTCTTCGTAGAACCCCGCGACTTTGTCGAGCATAGCGTCCAGGGTGCCGGACTCTTCGCCAATTGCAGTCATTTGTATCGCCATGTTCGGAAAGACGCCGCAGGTGCGCATGGCGAAATGCAATTGCATGCCGGTCGAGATGTCCTGCCGGATGCGCAGTACCGCGCGCTTGAACACGCTATTGCCGGTCGCACCGGCCACTGATTCCAGAGCCTCCACCAGCGGCACGCCGGCAGCGAAAGTGGTCGACAAAGTACGGGCGAACCGGGCCACGGCGGACTTATGCATCAGGGTGCCCACCAGCGGCAGTTTCAGCAGCCAGGTGTCCATCCGGTCACGCAAGGCCGGGGATGTCCTGAGGGCGTGGCGTACGCCGAAGGTCATCGTGATCAGCGTGACAAGGACCACCCACCACCAGGCTTGCATGAATTGCGAGAGGCCAATGACCATCACGGTGAAGGCCGGCAGTTCGGCGCCAAAGCCTTTGAACACCGATTCGAACTGCGGCACGACATTGACCAGCAGGATCCCGGTGACAATCGCTGCGACGAACACCACCACCAGCGGGTAGGTCATGGCTTTCCTGATCCTGGCCTTGAGGCTTTCGCTTTTTTCCTTGTAGGTCGCGACCCGCTCCAAAAGGGTGTCGAGGGCACCGGCCTGCTCGCCGGCATCCACCAGGTTGCAATACAGCTCATCGAAATACCGGGGCTTCTTGCGCAGGGCAGCGGCGAAACTGCTGCCTGCCGCAACTTCCTGTTTCAGTTCGTCCACCAGCTTGCGCATGGCCGGATTGTCGAAGCCCTCGCCGATGATGTCGAAGGACTGCAACAACGGCACGCCGGCCTTCATCATCGTCGCCATTTGCCGGGTGAACAGGGCAATGTCCTGGGCCTTGATACGCTTGCCCATGCTGAAAACCGAATGGTTTTTTTTGCGAACCTTGCCCGGACTGATGCCTTGCTTGCGCAGTTTCGCCTTGATCAGCGCCGGGTTTTGAGCGCTGAGTTCGCCGGTCACTTTTGTGCCTTTGCGGTCGATGCCTTCCCACGCATACACGCTGATTTTCGCTGCCTTGACCGCCATGTTCAGTCCTGGGTATTCCGATTGAATTGCTCTTATAGCCTAGTCAAAGGATGGGGCCAAACCCGCAAGGGTGATGTGACAAAAAACGTCAGATAGTACTGATCTTGGTAGTAAGTAAGGGCTTTGCGAACACCACGCCCCCGGCCAACAGGGGCTTCTGGCCTTGGCACAGGCTGTGCTGCCATGGGGCAGGTCATGAGCCTTCGACTCATGCATGGAGCTTGTACATGAACTATCAGAAAGGTTTTACCCTGATCGAGTTGCTCGTCGTGGTAGCGATCATCGGGATCCTGGCAACCCTGGGCCTGCCGATGTATTCCAAGTACCAGGCGCGGGCCAAGGTCACGGCGGCGATGGCCGAGCTGACTGCAATGAAGGTGCCGTTCGAGGATGTGATCAGCCAGGGGGAAACGCCGACAATTGCCAACGTGGCGCCCGCTGGCAAGACATCGACCAACCATTGCGCCCTGTCTGTGACGGCTACAACGCCGGGGGCGGGATCAATCGTTTGTACGTTGCACAATGCCCCGGGGGTGGTCCAGGGCAAAACCGTCACCCTGACACGGGACGAAGCCAAAGGCTGGTCATGCAAGAGCAGCGTTACCGAGGACTACTTGCCTAAAGGGTGTTCCGGTTCTGCGGCATGAATTGCTGAATCAAGTCCCCGCTTTTGCGGGGATTTTCCTGTTTGTCGACCCGTCGTCAAATGTTGCAGATAAAGCTCAGAAATTTCAGCATCTTAGGAACTTTCCATAAACCCGCAACTTGCATGCAGTGTTTGTGCTTCTCGTGCATTTTGCATGATTTCGAAAGTTGGCTTGTTTTGTAACTTATTGATTAATAAGGTTTTAGTTCCTTCTCCAAAGTTGGCACAGCGTTCGCAATATCCTTGGTAACCCTGCCGACAAGACATCCGGCAGACTTTCCGAAAAACAGGAGTTACTCGTATGAAGAAGTTCGCTATCACTGCCGCTGCTGCTACCGCGCTGACCCTGACCATGGCCAACGCCGCGTTTGCTCAAACCACCCAGGCAACCCAGTCGCCAATGGTGCTGGCTGCCGGTGAAATGACCGAAGTGAAAGAAGATACTTCCGATACCTGGATCACCACCAAAGTCAAGGCTGACCTGATGACTGAAAAAGGCATTCCAGGTAGCGACATCAAAGTTGAAACCAACAAAGGCGTGGTATCGCTGTCGTCGACCACCGCCGTGACCGATTCGCAAAAAGAAGCGGCTGTGGCCATCACCAAGAAAATCAAAGGCGTCAAGGCGGTCTCCGCTGACGGCCTCAAAGCCGAGTAAGGCAGGCTTCTCGCCTGGACCGGGAGAAGGCGCGACAGACGGGCAGAGTCATACGTCTGTTGCAACCTGAGTGTTCATGCGAAGGGCCATAAGGATGTGGCCGTCACAGGCCCCGCGCTTTTTTCCGGGGCCTGTTTTATGTGTAGTGCTGAAAATCAATTGTGGGAGCAAGCCCGCTACCACATTGGATAGTGGCTAATTAATTTCCGCGTTTGCTGGAGATCTGCTTCAGCCGATTACCTTCGAACCGCAAGTATTGATACATCCCGCCATTCGGTCCGTAGGTCCACTCCTCGACCTGAAACTCCTCGCGTCGATCGGCACTGCGCTTGTACCCCAGCAAGTCGCGGCTGACCGGCTCACCGCATTTCTGCACGACCTCACTCGAGCGATCGCCGACGCTGATCAACTGGCTGCCACAGCGCAGGGTATCGGCCGCCCAGGCCTGACTGACGGAGAGCGCCAGAGCCAAGCCTGCCAGCTGCCGATGCATCACTCGGCATCCAGATGCATCGGAGTCACCACGCGGCCGTCGCTTTGCGCCTCGCCCAGATTGGCATCGATGAAGTACACCCGGTCATCTTCCAACTGGGCCTTGTCGACCAGATAATCCTTGATGCTGCTGGCGCGTTCCTGGCCCAGTTGACGCAACAGTACGTCGCTGGCACTCCAGAACTTGATCACCTCGGCACGCATTTTCGCGGTGCGTTCTTCCTTGCCCAGGTCCTTCCATTCGGCAGGGGGCTGGGTTTTCAGGCGGGTGCGGTAGATACCTTCGAGCAGCGGGCCCTTTTCTCCGTCCGGCACTTCCAGCAACGAAGCCTGGGCCGGGACCTTGTCACCGCGGCGCTGGAGCATTTTGTAGTAGTTGTACTGGTATTCACGCTCCAGGCGTTGTTCGGCGATCAGCGGGCCATCGCTGCTCTGGGCGGCGGTGCCTTCGATTTCCAGGCGCAGGGCCGGGCGTTCCTTGAGCGCCTTGGACAGTTTGTCTAGGGCGCCTTCGGCGTCCTTGCTCAATTCGCTGGAACCGGCTGCGAATGAAACGCTGCCCAGGTCTTCCGAACCACCACCGTTGACCAAGCCGCCAATGAGTTTGAACGGTGCTGCCGCGGCCTTGACGATCAGGTTGCGCAGGGTCTGCCAGATAATCGGCATGACGCTGAACTGAGGGTTGTTCAGGTCGCCAGTGACCGGCAGTTCGATGGAGATCTTGCCGTCGACGTCCTTGAGCAAGGCAATGGCCAGTTTCAGTGGCAGGCTCACGGCATCCGGGCTGTCGACTTTTTCACCCAGTTGCAGTTGTTCGACCACCACTTTGTTTTCAGCTTTGAGCTGACCCTTGGTGATCTGGTAGTGCAGGTCGAGATTGAGCCGGCCCTTGCGGATACGGTAGCCGGCGAACTTGCCGGAGTAGGGCGTCAGCGTGGTCAGTTCCACGCGTTTGAAGCTGGTGGCGATGTCGAGGCTGGCCATCGGGTCGAACGGATTGACCGAACCCTTGATGGTCACCGGTGCGTAGCGATCGACCTTGCCCTTGACGTCGACACTGGCCGGTTTCGGCCGGCGGCTGTCGATGGTGCCGATCTGCCCGTTGAGTTGCTGGATGGCGGTGGCGAAGTTCGGGGTCAGGCTGAAGTCGGCAAAGTTGGCCGAACCGTCATTGATGAAAATGCCGCCGATGTGGATGCCCAGCGGTTTTTCGTTGCTGGCCGGTTTGTTCGCAGCCGGTTTTGCCCCGGAATCCGCTGGCTGTGGAATCAGCAGGTCATCGATGTTGGTGGTGCGATCATCGTTGATCATGAAGCGCGCATAGGGCTGGAACAGGTTGATCTTGTCGATCGACAGGCTGTCCCCATGCTGATAGTTCAGGCCTTCGACCACGACCTGCTGCCACTTGAGGAAGTCGCGGGTTTTCAAGGTGTCCAGGGTATGCAACTGATCGACCTGGGCACGGCCGGTGACGCCGAAGGCCAAGGGCTCGGTGCTTTTCAGGTCGACCGCCAGATCGCTGCCGAGCATGCCGCTGCGCAGTTCCAGGCGAATGAACGGCGTGATGTAGGACTGGGCAACCCGCAGGTCGATGTCCTTGGTCTGTACCTTCAGCCTGGCGCTGACCGGGGCCAGGTTGATCTCGCCGTCGGCCATGATCTTGCCTTGCTTGCCTACACCGGTATCGAGCTTGAGGGTAAAGGGGGAACCGTTGAGGCTGTCGAAATTTTGCAGGTCGAGGTTCAGCGGACTCAGTTCCAGGGCGACGACGGGTTGTGCCTTGCGGTCAGCCAGATGCACCTTGTAGTCGCGCAGTTGCACATCCTTGAGCAGCACCTGCCAGGGTTTGTCTGGCGCGGCCGGTTCAGGTTTCGGTGAGTCTGCCGCCGCCGGAGTGCCGGTCGGTTCGGCATCCGCCTTGGCTTTGGCAGCGGGTTTGGCCGGCTGGCTGGCGAACAGTTTCTGCCAGTCGAGTTGGCCGTCCGATTCCAGCGCGGCCCAGGTTTCCAGTTTGTGGCTGCGGATCTTGCCCACCACCACTTGCTGCTTGGCCAGGTCCACAGTGGTTTCGCTGACGTCCAGGCGCTCGAGCTTTACCAGCGGCCGGCCATCCGGAGCCTTGATCGCGAAGGGGGCGATGCTGACCGCTACATTGCTCAGTAGCAGCTCGGTTTCCTTGGCCAGGTTGAGTTTGTAGTCGGTGCTGATGCTCATGACGCCGTTTTCGAGATCCAGTGGCACGGCATCGCGCACATAGGGCCAAAAGGCTTTCATCTTGCCGTCAGTGATTTTCAGCTTACCTTCGGAGGCGATCGGGATCAGGCTGAAGTTGCCGGTCCAGTCGATCTGTCCACCATTGGGGCCGACGGCCACCAGGGTCATGTCGGCGCTGTCATCAGGCAGGGTACTGAGGTTCTTCAGTTCGAAATCGAGTGTGTCGTAGAGAAACTCGATGGGCTCGCTGGGCCGGGCATCTTCAAAATGCACGGAACCGCCCGCCAGTTTGATCCGCTCGATGCGCAGTGGAAACGGCTTGGCATCCGGGTCGGCCGGCGTGGGTTCGCTCTCTGGCAGTTTGAACAGCCCGAGCAGATTGAGTTTGCCGTCCTTGCTGAACAGGATTTCGGTCTTGGGCTTGGTCAGTTCGACATCAGACAGGTGCACCGCCTTGGTCCACAGGCTGTCGAATTGCAGATTGGCGTACAGGCGCTCGAAACCGACCTGCTCCTTGCCGGGTTCGCCGATGTTCAAGCCCCAAAGGGTCAGTTCAAGGCTGAACGGATTGAATTCGATCCGCTGGATGGTCGCGGGTGTAGTGGCGTAGTTGGCCAGTTGCTGGTTGGCAACGCGCAACGCGACACCCGGTAAAATCAGAAAACCCAGCAAGCTGTAGAGGGCCAGAGCAGTCAACAAGGCGCCGATGGCGCGAATCAATCCTTTGTACATGTGAGGCTTCATCTGTCTGAATCGGAGTGCGTTGGAGTATGGCACGCGTTTCCGGTTCCGAAGTGATTGGCCTGTTCATGAATTTTCAGATTTCTCCGACGACGGTCAGAGCTGCAGGATCAGGGTTTTCAGCGGTGGCTGTTGATCCATTGACGGAAAATCGGCGCCCGGTTTCATCACGGTCCATTCACGCACCGGCCGCCCGGCCTTCTCTGCACAACGCAAAACCTGTTCACGCCAGTCGTCCATGCTGACTTTCGCCAGGTTGTTGCAGCAGATCAGCACGCCGTTGTCGGCGGTGGTCAGCAAGGCCGGTTTGAGCAGGCTCTGGTAGTCGCGCAGCAGGTCGACGGTGCCGAATGCACTCTTGGCCCAAGCCGGAGGGTCCAGCAGCACCAGATCGTACTGGCGCTGTTCCAGGCGCTGATAGCTCGGAAGTTTTTGCCCGCGGCGCTGGCTGATCGGCAGGCCGGCCAGTTGGCGGATGGCCGGGAAGTAGTCGGACTGGATAAATTCCATGGTCGGCAACTGCGGGTTGAGCTGCCCGTTCTCCCGACCGACCGCCAGGTTGCCTTCGGCGAAGTCCAGGTTGCACACCTCGCGTGCGCCACCAGCGGCGGCACTGAGGCCGACACCACAGGTGTAGGCAAACAGGTTCAGCACGCTTTTGTTCTTGCTGTGATCCTTGACCCAGCCGCGGGTGTTGCGCAGGTCGAGGAACAGCAGCGGGTCCTGTCCTGCATGGCGACCGCGCACCCGATAGTTCAGGCCCCATTCGTGGCCGACCAGGTCTTGCAGGGCGGCATCGTCGGCGCGGTAGACGATGTCATCGCGATCGATGCGCGAGTTGCCACGGGAGCGGTCGTTGTAGACCAGCAGGGTTTCAAAACCCAGGTGTTGATTGATCGCTTCGTGCAGTTGCAGCAGCGTCTCGCGCTCCAGCGCCTGGTGGAAACTTTGTACCAGCAGCTGCGGGCCGTAGCGGTCGATGGTCAGGCCAGCGGCGCCTTCCTGGCTACCGTGGAACAGGCGATAGCAATCGGTGCCTTGCAGGTGCAGTTCGGCGAGCAGGTCCTGGCGTTGATCGAGGGCGGCGCGCAGCGCCTGATTCAAGGAAGACATGCTGGGCGCCTTGCAGGAGAGAATTGGGCGCGGGAGTTTAACACTGTGGCGAGAGGGCTTGCCCCCGTTCCAGTGCGTAGCACTGGCAAAATTTCGGAAACGCTCGAGAGCTTGGGGCCGCTTCGCAGCCCAACGGGGCGGTGCGGCGATCCGACAAGCCCCCTCGCCACAGAAAAAGTCGCAGCAATACCTGTTAGGTCAATAACCCCATCCGCCGTTTAGCCCGCTGCACCGAACCGTTACGCACCGCCCAGCGCAGCATCGGCGCACTGCGATTGACGCTGGCGCGGATCAGCTTGCGTTGCAGCGGGTTCTGGCTGACGCCGAGCATGTCGCTGGCCCAGTCCGGCAGCAGGTCGATCCCGGCCTGCATCATCAGACCGCCGAAAGGCTTGGCCAAGCGACTGGGAGAGGGGGCGTTCAGCAACAGGCGCAGGACTTCTCGACTGCGTTCGTCGCACAGCAACTGAGGGCGCATACGCTCAAGATAGTCGGCAATTTCCTGCCGCGTACGGGGTACATCCCTGGCTCCGAGCCGCTCGGCAACCAAGGCGATTTCAGCGTAGTAGCGATCCTGATCGACCGGGGACAGGTGCGGGTTGCGATAGCGCAAATGCGCGGCGAGGAAGTTGCTGACTTCCGCCACATGCACCCACGTCAGCAGTTCAGGATCGCTGGCGGCGTAGGCACGTCCGTCCGGCGCTGTACCGGTGATCTGCAAATGGATGGTGCGGACTTTTTCGATCAGCCAGTCGGCATCCTGTCGAGAGCCGAAGGTGGTGCCGGAGATGAACTGCCCGGTGCGGCGCAGGCGGCCGAGCATGTCTTCACGAAAGTTCGAATGGTCCCAGACCCCGGCCAATGCCAGCGGGTGCAGGGCCTGCAGCATCAGGGCACTGATGCCACCGATCAGCATGCTGCTGAAATCGCCATGGACTTGCCAGCTCACCGAGTCCGGTCCGAACAGGCCCGGGTCGCCCTTGGGGTTTTCCAGGTCGAGTTTGCCCAAAGACAAACCGGTCAGGCTCATGATCTGGGTTTCGATGCGGGTGCGGATGAATTCCATGGCCACTCTGTAATTTTCTGTAGGAGCGAGCCTGCTCGCGATGGACGTTAACGGTAACGCGTTTCTCCTGAATGTACGCGGCGCGCTTGAGTTCATCGCGAGCAGGCTCGCTCCTACAAAGGCCAGTACGTTATTGATTCAGGCGTTTATCGATCAAGCCTTGTACCACGCTTGGATCGGCTAAGGTCGAAGTGTCGCCCAGATTGTCCAGTTCGTTGCAGGCAATCTTACGCAGAATGCGCCGCATGATCTTGCCTGAGCGGGTTTTCGGCAAGGCCGGCGCCCACTGGATCAAGTCCGGTTTGGCGAAACTGCCGATTTCCTTGCTGACCAGGGCCAGCAATTCTTTTTTCAGTTCATCGTTGGTTTCGACGCCGTTCATGGGTGTGACGAAGACATAGATGCCTTGGCCCTTGATGTCGTGGGGATAACCGACCGCAGCGGCCTCGGCGATGCTCTCGTGCAGCACCAGGGCGCTTTCCACTTCGGCGGTGCCGATACGGTGGCCGGACACGTTGATCACATCGTCGATACGACCGGTAATCCAGTAGTCGCCATCTTCATCGCGCCGCGCGCCGTCACCGGTGAAGTAGTAGCCGGGGTAGGGCTTGAAATAGGTGTCGACCATGCGTTGCGGGTCGCGATAGACACTGCGGATCTGTGCAGGCCAGCTGGATTTTATGGCCAGTACGCCGCTGCCGGCGCCCTTGATTTCCTTGCCTTGCTCGTCGAGCAGCACCGGTTGCACGCCGAACATCGGTTGTGTCGCACAACCGGGCTTGATCCGCTGGGCACTGACCAGCGGGCTGAGCATGATGCCGCCGGTTTCGGTCTGCCACCAGGTATCGACGATCGGGCAACGCTCTTCGCCGACCTCATGGAAATACCATTTCCAGGCTTCCGGGTTGATCGGTTCGCCAACCGTGCCGAGTAGCCTGACGCTGGCGCGGGATGTTTGCTTCAACGGTTCCGGGCCTTCGCGCATCAATGCGCGCAGGGCCGTCGGGGCGGTGTAGAAAATGTTCACCTTGTGCTTGTCGATCACTTGCCAGAAGCGCGAGGTACTCGGGTAGTTCGGCACGCCTTCGAAAATCAGCGTGGTCGCGCCGTTGGCCAGCGGACCGTAGACGATGTAGCTGTGGCCAGTGACCCATCCGACGTCGGCGGTGCACCAGAAGACTTCGCCGTCGCGGTAGTCCAGCACGTACTTGAAGGTCATCGCTGCTTGCAGCAGGTAGCCACCGGTGGTGTGCAGCACGCCTTTGGGTTTGCCGGTGCTGCCGGAGGTATAGAGGATGAACAGCGGGTCTTCGGCGTCCATCGGCTCGGGCGGGCAATCGGCGCTGGCTTCGCGCAGGGCCTGCTGGTACTTGATGTCCCTTCCTTCGACCCAGTTCACCAGCCCCTTGGTGCGCTCGACCACCAGCACGCTGCTCACGTCCGGACAGCTTTGCAGCGCCTTGTCGACGTTCTGCTTGAGTGGCACGACCTTGCCACCGCGCACGCCTTCGTCGGCAGTGATCACGGTGCGGCAGTCGGCGTCGAGAATGCGGTCGCGCAACGAGTCCGGGGAGAAGCCGCCGAACACCACCGAGTGCACCGCACCGATGCGGGTACAGGCCAGCATGGCGTAGGCCGCCTCGGGAATCATCGGCATGTAGATGCACACGCGGTGGCCTTTTCTCACGCCACGGTTTTTCAGCACATTGGCCAGGCGGCAGACGTTTTCATGCAGTTTTTTGTAGGTGATCGATGTCGAGTCGGCAGGGTCGTCGCCTTCCCAGATGATGGCGACCTGATCGCCGCGTTTCTCCAGGTGCCGGTCGATACAGTTGTAGCTGACGTTCAATTGCGCACCGGCAAACCAGCTGGCTTCACCGGTTTTCAGGTTGTAGCGCTGGACGGTTTCCCAGGGCGCGCTCCAGTCAAGAAAGCGCGTGGCCTGTTCGGCCCAGAAGGTGCTGGGGTGTTCGACGGATTGGCGGTACAGGCGCTGATAGTCGTCTTGACTCAATTGTGCGGCCCGGCGGACGGCATCGGCTTTGGGGAACGTGCTGATATCGAACATGACGGTTCCTTGTGCTTGTTTTGCGACAAGGATAAAGATGCGCCGAGAGGTCAATGGGTTCAAGTCAGATACAAAACAACTGTGGGAGCGAGCTTGCTCGCGATGAGGGCATGGCGGTCAACATGGTTGTCGACTGACAGTCCGTCATCGCGAGCAAGCTCGCTCCCACAGGGAATTGTTTTTGCCCACAGGATTCGGGTTGATCCAAAGCCCGTGGGTTGTGCTATCAAATCACCCGCGGTGACGACCACGGAAGTAGTTGATCAGCCCTTGGGTCGAGGCGTCCTCGGCCGGGGTTTCTTCGCTGCCGACCAGGCGGTTGTAGACGCCTTTGCCCAGCTCCTTGCCCAGTTCCACGCCCCACTGGTCGAAGGCGTTGATGCCCCAGATCACGCTTTGCACGAAGACTTTGTGTTCGTACATCGCCACCAGAGCGCCGAGGCGACGCGGGCTGATGCGCTCGACCACCAGGGTGTTGCTCGGACGATTGCCCGGGATCACCTTGTGCGGCGCGAGTTTCTGCACTTCGGCGTCACTCATGCCTTTGTCACGCAGCTCGGTTTCGGCCTCGGCAAGGGTCTTGCCGAGCATCAGCGCCTGGCTCTGGGACAGGCAGTTGGCGTACAGCCACTGGTGGTGGTCGGACACTGGGTTGAAGCTGACGATCGGCACGATGAAGTCGGCCGGGATCAATTGGGTGCCCTGGTGCAGCAACTGGTGGTAGGCATGCTGACCATTGCAGCCGACGCCGCCCCAGATTACCGGCCCGGTGTCTGTGGACACTGGCTTGCCGTCCTGGCGCACGCTCTTGCCGTTGGATTCCATGTCCAGCTGTTGCAGGTGCTTGGTGATGTTACGCAGGTAGTGATCGTACGGCAGGATCGCGTGGCTTTGCGCGCCCCAGAAGTTGCCGTACCACACGCCGAGCAAGGCCAGCAGCACCGGCATGTTCTGTTCGAAGGGCGCGGTCAGGAAGTGCTGGTCCATGGTGTAGGCACCGGACAGCAATTCCTTGAAGTTGGACATGCCGATGGCCAGGGCAATCGGTAGACCAATGGCCGACCACAGCGAGTAGCGCCCGCCGACCCAGTCCCACATCGGGAAGATGTTCTCTTCGCGGATGCCGAACGCTACCGCGGCGGCGTTGTTGCTCGATACCGCGATGAAGTGGCGATACAGCTCGGCTTCCGAACCACCCTGGGCCAGATACCAGGCACGGGCAGCCTGGGCGTTCTTCAGGGTTTCGAGGGTGTTGAAGGATTTCGACGAGACGATGAACAGCGTGGTCTCGGCGCGCAGCTTCATGGTCAGTTCGTGGAACTCGCTGCCGTCGATGTTCGCCAGGTAATGGCAACGCACGCCTTTCTGGGCGTAGGACAACAAGGCTTCGGACACCAGCTCAGGACCGAGGAAGGAGCCACCGATGCCGATGTTCACCACGTCAGTGATCGGCTTCTCGGTGTAACCGCGCCACAGACCGTCGTGGATACGGCCGACGAGGTCGGTGATCTGGTTCAGTACCTTGTGCACTTCCGGCATCACGTTGACGCCATTGACCGACAGCTTGTCGCCAACCGGGCGGCGCAATGCCGTGTGCAGGGCCGGACGACCTTCGGAAGAGTTGACGATTTCGCCATCGAACAGCGACTTGATCGCGCCCTTGAGGTCGACTTCGTTGGCCAGGCCCACCAGCAGATTGCGGGTCTCGGCGTTGATCAGGTTTTTCGAATAGTCGAGAAACAGGCCGCAGCTGCTGAGGGTGAATTGAGTAAAACGCTGCGGATCGGCATTGAAGGCTTCGCGCATGCTGAAATCCTGCATGGCTTGGCGGTGGTCATTCAACGCTTGCCAGGCGGGCAGAGCGGTAACGTCGTGAGGAGTGCGGTAATACGCCATCGCTGCGGGTTTCCTTATTACTTGAACGGCCTTTTGAACACTAAAAATCCCGGAGCGCTGTGGGTGGGCGTTCCGGTCAACTGCGTCGACACGATTTCATGGCGCAGGGCGAATACAGTAAACCCCGCGCAATGATCTGTCTTGACTTTGTCTGACCTGTTTCCGGTACTTTTTTAACATCGAAGTTAGGAACGGCCCGACAAACGGAAGAGACAAGACTCGTATCAGGCAACCTGGACCGGAATGGCATTGCTGGTGTGGCTCAGTTCATTGCCCGGTGCCATGTAGAGCATGCGTGGCTTGAAGTTGAGCAGTTCGGCTTCGCTGTAATGAGCGTAAGCGCAGATGATCACGCGATCACCGACCTTGGCCTTGTGGGCAGCGGCGCCGTTGACCGAGATCATGCGCGAACCTTCTTCGCCACGGATGGCGTAGGTGGTGAAGCGCTCGCCGTTGTCGACGTTGTAGATCTGGATCTGCTCGTACTCACGAATGCCGGACAGGTCCAGCCATTCACCGTCGATGGCGCAGGAGCCTTCGTAATCGAGTACAGCGTGGGTGACTTCGGCGCGATGCAGCTTGGCTTTGAGCATGATGGCGTGCATGAGTATTTCCCAGGTCGGAATCGAACGGCGGGCAGTTTGCCCGAAGGGGTTGTGGGCGGCAATACGAATGAAGCGAAGGGTTTGAAGTGTACTTTTGTGGCGAGGGGGCTTGCCCCCGTTCCAGTGCGTAGCACTGGCAAAATTTCGGAAGCGCTCGAAAGTTTGGGACCGCTTCGCAGCCCAACGGGGGCAAGCCCCCTCGCCACAGACTCACTCCACAGAATTCGAGAGTGTTTAGATTGGCGCGTCGAGGTTCAGGTGCAGGTTGTCGATCAACCGCGTCGTACCGAGGAACGCCGCCACCAGAATCACCAGGTCACGATCCTGCGCCGCCGCCGGGCGCAAGGTCAGGGCATGGCGGATTTCCAGGTAGTCAGGACGCAGGCCGGCTGCTTCGAGCTGTTTGATCTGGGTGCCGATCAGCGCCGGGTAGTCGCGTTCGCCCTGCTTGATCGCTTCGCCGATCGCATTCAGCGTGCGATAAACCACTGGTGCCACAGCGCGTTGCTCTTCGCTGAGGAAACCGTTGCGCGACGACAGCGCCAGGCCATCGGTTGCGCGAACAGTTGGCTCACCGATGATCTGGATCGGCATGTTCAGGTCATGAACCAGCGCGCGAATCACCGCCAGTTGCTGAAAGTCTTTCTCGCCGAAAATCGCCAGGTCCGGCTGGACCATGTTGAACAGCTTGCTGACCACCGTCGCCACGCCTTCGAAATGCCCCGGACGGCTGGCGCCGCACAGACCTTCGGACAATTGCGGGACACTGACGCGGGTCTGGCCGGCCATGCCGTCGGGATACATTTCTTCAACGGTGGGGGCAAACAGCAAATGGCAACCGGCCTGGAGTAGTTTTTCCTGGTCGGCGGCGAGGGTGCGCGGGTACTTGTCGAGGTCTTCGCCAGCACCGAATTGCAGCGGGTTGACGAAAACGCTCGCCACCACGAAGTCCGCCCGTTGGGAGGCTTTGGTCACCAGCGCCACGTGGCCGCTGTGCAGGTTGCCCATGGTTGGCACAAAGGCGATGCGTTTGCCTTCGCCACGGGCTCGGGCCACGGCGGCCCGCAGTTCGCGTACGGTTTTTACGGTGTTCATGCAGAGAATCCGTGTTCGATCCCAGGGAAAGTTGCCGCTTTGACTTCAGTCACGTAGGCATTCAATGCAGCTTCAATGCTGGTCTGGCCAGTCATGAAGTTTTTCACGAATTTCGGCACGCGACCGGTAATGGACAGGCCCAGCATGTCGTGCAGAACCAGCACCTGGCCGTCGGTGCGATTGCCGGCGCCAATACCGATCACCGGAATCTTCACCGCCTGGGTGATTTCTTCCGCCAGTTCGCTCGGGACGCACTCGAGCAGCAGCATTGCCGCGCCAGCCTGTTCCAGAGCGATCGCGTCGGCACGCATCTGCCGCGCCTGGTTTTCATTTCGACCCTGGACCTTGTAGCCGCCAAGGATGTTCACCGACTGTGGCGTCAGGCCCATGTGCGCGCAGACAGGGATGCCGCGCTCGGCCAGCAGGCGGATCGAGTCGGCCAGCCACAATGCTCCTTCGACCTTGACCATGTGCGCGCCGGCCTGCATCAACAGGGCGCTGTTGGTCATGGCTTGCTCGGTGGTGGCGTAGGCCATGAAAGGCAGGTCGGCGAGGATCAGGGCATCGCTGTTACCGCGTTTGACGGCGGCCACGTGGTAAGCCATTTCCGAGGTGGTGACAGGCAAGGTGCTGTCGTGGCCCTGCAGAACCATGCCGAGGGAGTCGCCCACCAACAGCACTTCGACGCCGGCCTGATTGCAGGCGTGGGCGAAGGTCGCGTCGTAGCAGGTCAGCATGGTGATTTTTTCACCTTTTTGCTTCAGACCTTGCAGGGTGGTCAGGGTGATGGCTGGCATGAAAAGTTCCTCATTCAGGCGCTGTGGAAACTACTGCGAGTAACGCGCGTGATTCTTCGTTGAATACAGGCGCACGCTCTTTCGTCGTGCTTTTAAGGCCTGGATTGCGCCCTTGAACGCCGTGTAGGCGGCAGCGGGACGCCTATAGTCGTGAGGAGAACGAGGGAAGTCAATTGCGTGTGTTACCGCATTGTTACGGGTGGGGTGTTACCGGGGTAACTGATGCGATTCAGCAGCAGATCTTGTGCGCGACACAAAACCAATGTGGGAGCGGGCTTGCTCGCGAAGGGGGCATCAGATTCAACATTAATGTTGATTGATACACCGCTTTCGCGAGCAAGCCCGCTCCCACAGGGTATTTGTGTCACGTCGGGAGGAGGCGTTCCAGGCCGACGAACGGGCATGCCTTGAGCAGTTCGGCCAAGTTCCGGCCATCGGCCAGGCGCAGATCCACAGGGGCCAGTTCCGCCAGCGGGTACAACACGAAGGCCCGTTCCTGCATGTGGTAATGGGGAACCTTGAGGCGCGGTTCGTCGATCAGGCGATCACCGAACAGCAAGATGTCGAGGTCCAGCGTGCGTGGCCCCCAGCGCTCAAGACGCTCGCGACCCTGGCCGTTTTCGATGGCCTGCAAGGCATCCAGAAGATCCAGCGGCGCCAGTGTGCTGTCGAGAGCGGCGACTGCATTGGTGTAACGCGGTTGGCCGGGCAGAAGCGAGTCACTTTGGTAAAACGCAGAAACCCCGACCAACTCCGATTGCGGCAACTGCGCCAGCGCTTCGACGGCGCTGCGCAATTGTTCGGCGGGGTCAGCCAGATTGCTGCCCATGCCGATGTAGATGCGTTCCATGGATTACTCGCCCGTGGTGCTCGAAGCGCCGGCAGCGCGTTTGCGCTTGGAACCACCGCTGCGGCGACGCTTGCGCGGGGCGCCGGTGCCTTCGTCCTTGCCGCTGAGGTCGCGAATCATGTCGCGACGCTCGCTTTCGTTGGCGTCCTGATAGTCCGTCCACCATTCGCCCAGGCCATCGGTCTGCTCGCCGGCGCTTTCACGTAGCAGCAGGAAGTCGTAGCCGGCGCGGAAGCGCGGATTGTCCAGCAACAGATCGGCACGCTTGCCGCTGCGGCGGGGCAGGCGTTCCTGCATGTCCCAGATTTCGCGGATCGGCATGGTGAAGCGTTTCGGAATCGCAATGCGCTGGCACTGCTCGGCAATGAGTTCGTGCGCCGCTTCCTGCATCGCCGGAATCGGCGGCATGCCACGCTCCTGCAGGCGCAGGACGCGGGCCGGCAGGGCAGGCCAGAGCAGGGCTGCAAACAGGAATGCCGGGGTTACCGGTTTGTTCTGCTTGATCCGCAGGTCGGTATTGATCAGGGCTTCGCTGATCAGGGTGTGGGTGTACGTCGGGTTGTATTCCAGTGCTTCGGCGCTGGCCGGGAACAGTGGATCGAACAACTGCAGGTCGACCAGCATTTCAAACGTGTCGGCGGCATGGCCGGAGAGGAACAGCTTGAGCACCTCTTCGAACAGACGAGCCGACGGGATCTCGCGCAGCATCGGCGCCAGGCCGCGGATCGGCAGGGCGCTGTGTTTTTCGATGCCGAAGTTCAGCTTGGCGGCGAAACGCACGGCCCGCAGCATCCGTACCGGGTCTTCCTGGTAGCGTTGCGTCGGATCGCCGATCAGGCGGATCAGGTGATTGCGGATGTCGTGTACGCCGTTGGCGTAGTCGAGGATGCGTTCGCTGACCGGATCGTAATACAAGGCATTGATGGTGAAGTCGCGACGTTGCGCGTCCTCTTCCAGGGTGCCGTAAACGTTATCGCGCAAGATGCGCCCGCTTTCGTTGCGCGAAGACTGGTTGCTGTCTTCCTCGTCTTCGTTTTGCGGGTGATTGGCGCGGAAGGTCGCGACTTCGATGATTTCGCGGCCGAAGTGGATGTGCACCAGTTTGAACCGGCGCCCGATGATTCGCGCGTTACGGAATTCGGCCCGTACCTGCTCGGGTGTGGCGCTGGTGGCAACGTCGAAATCTTTCGGGGTGATACCCAGCAGCATGTCGCGCACGCAACCGCCAACCAGATAAGCCTGATAACCGGCGTTCTGCAGGCGTTCAACGATATTCACCGCGTAACGGCTGAATTGCGCCTTCTGCAGCGAGTGTTGGCCGCTGTTGAGCACTTCAGGCGTGCTGCGAATGTGTTGCGTAGGACGCTTGGGAGAACGGAATGACTGGAACAGCTTCTTCAGCATGGGATGCACTGTTTGAAGGAATATTCGGCCATAACAGAAGAATGACCGCATGATGGGCGGGGATTCTAGCATTTAGTCGGGGGATGGTGTAGGAGACAGCAGATATGAGATGTAGGAGCGGGTTATGGGGGGGGAATCGCAGAAACCACAAGGGGAGCCGAAGCTCCCCAAGAAGTAGTTGCATGCTCTATTTTTATTTTTGGTTTCGGGCTTCTTGTTTTTGTTGAGTGCCCTCGCCATGAAGCTTTCCTTCATGACCCTCCCAATCGGGAGCCAAGAGCAAACGGATTGCTTTGGTCGCTGAATTGCAGTGATCTTTCGATCCAACCAGTACAGGCTCTGTCTTAAGACAGTTTTTTGTTGTTCTCGGCCTGGTCGTGGGGCAAGCCCCAAATACAACGCCTCTCCAAAAGAATCAGTTAGCTGCGCCTCTCGCCGTCTTGTTTTTATTGTGCGTGAGTCGATTCGTCTTATTTTTATTGTCTTGTGCATTGCTTGTTATTGTTCTTGTACCAAACATATAGCAGGGTGCGTGCCAACTTTTGCGAAGCCCAATAAAACAAGGGGTTAGGCCGGTCGGCAGGCATTTCGAGGGCCAAAAAAAGCCGGGGCTTCGTTACCGTAAGCCCCGGCTTCTGTTACGTGAAAAAACTGAGGTAACAGTTTTTTCACAAAGTCATGTGTTACCCGCACATGAGACAGGTACGGTTCAGCTTTCGCTGGTCACCCCGGTCTTGCGACGTGGGATGCCCAGGCGCTGACGGCGCTCCCACAGGCATTTTCGGCTGACCCCGAGTTTGCGGGCCAGCTCGGTTTCGGTCATGTGGTCCTGATGTTCGAGGACGAAATGCTGGAAGTAGTCTTCCAGGGAGAGATCTTCGGTCGGTTCGTGGTTGCTGTTACTGGCGTTGCCCTGTTGTGGCGCCAGGCCAATGAATTCGTCGTCTTCCAGGTCGCCCAGTTCGATGTCGATACCCAGCAGCTCGGCGGAGATTTCCGGGCTTTCGCACAGGATAACGGCGCGCTCGACGGCGTTTTCCAGTTCACGAACGTTGCCCGGCCAGGAGTAGTGACGAATGGCTTGTTCGGCATCCGCGGCGAACTTCAGGTCGGTGCGGTTGATTCGCGCACTTTGCCGCGCCAGGAACGCATTGGCGATTTCGTTGACGTCCGCACCGCGTTCGCGCAGGGCTGGCAGCTTCAGCGCGATAACGTGGAGGCGGTAATACAAGTCTTCACGGAACTGGCCGATCTTCGCCAGGCTCTTGAGGTCGCGGTGAGTCGCGGCGATCAGGCGCACATCGACTTTTTGCGACTGCACCGAGCCCACGCGACGAATTTCGCCTTCCTGCAATACGCGCAGCAGGCGAGCCTGGGCTTCCAGTGGCAGTTCGCCGATTTCGTCGAGGAACAAGGTGCCGCCGTCCGCCGCTTCCACCAGGCCGGCGCGCCCGGCGCTGGCGCCGGTGAATGCGCCTTTTTCGTGGCCGAACAGTTCGGACTCGATCAGGCTTTCCGGAATGGCTGCGCAGTTCACCGAAATCATCGGCGCCTTGGCACGTTTGGACAGGTTGTGCAGGGCGCGCGCCACCAGTTCCTTACCGGTACCCGATTCGCCTTGGATCAGAACGTTGGAGTCGGTCGGTGCCACTTTGCGGATCTTGCCGTACAGGTCCTGCATCGGTGGGCACGAGCCGATAATGCCGATCTCACCGTTGCTGTTGTCGGTACCGGATTTCGCCGCACCGTTGGCGGCTTTGCCGGCAACCGCTTCACCGCCGGCTTGTACCGTTTGTCGGTCACGCAGGATTCGTGCGGCCGCTTGCAGCATTTCGTCATGGTCGAATGGCTTGGCAATGTAGTCCACCGCGCCCATTTTCATCGAGTCGACCGCCGAGCGCAGGCTGGCATAGCTGGTCATGATCAGCACCGGCGTGCCCTGGGCGAGCTTGATCAACTCCGTGCCAGGCGCGCCCGGCAGGCGCAGGTCACTGATGATCAGGTCGAACGAGGGAATGGTGAAGCGTTCTTGTGCTTCCTGCACTGATCCGGCTTCGCTGACCTGGTACTGGTTACGTTCCAGCAGGCGGCGCAAGGCGGAGCGGATAATGGTTTCGTCTTCGACGATCAAAATGTGCGGCATTGATTCGATACTCTCGACGGTCTCAGTTCACAGCGGACGTCGCTTCGACATGACGCGGCAAGGTAACCCTGATTCGGGTACCGCGTTGGCTTTGAACATCAGCCGGGCTGTCGATGGTGATTTGTCCATAATGCTCTTCAACGATGGAATAGACCAGTGCAAGGCCCAGACCGGTGCCTTCGCCAGGGTCCTTGGTGGTGAAGAAAGGTTCGAACAATCGGTCCATGATGCTCGACGGAATACCGCTGCCTTCGTCCTCCACGATCAGATCGACCGTGTGTTCGCCGGCTTCGCTCTTGACCCGTACCGCACTGCCGGGAGGCGAGGCGTCACGGGCGTTTGAAAGCAGGTTGATCAATACCTGAGCCAACCGTTGCGGGTCGCCTTCGACCCAGTGTTCGGGGTCGCACAGGTTGTAGAACTGCACTTCGAAATTGCGCCGGTTCAGGGCCAGCAGGCCGATGGCATCCTGAGCCACTTCGGCCAGACAGACGGGCTCGTCGTTGTGCTGATGGCTGCCGGCATGGGCAAAGCTCATCAACGACTGGACGATGCGCGACACGCGTTTGGTCTGCTCGAGGATCTGGCCGCTGATTTCCTTCAGCTCGCCGTCTTCTTCACGTTCTTCGCGCAGGTTTTGCGCCAGGCACGCGATACCGGTGATCGGGTTGCCGATTTCATGGGCCACGCCGGCCGCCAGTCGACCGATGCTGGCCAGGCGCTCGGAGTGCACCAGTTTGTCCTCGAGCATCTGGGTTTCGGTCAAGTCTTCCACCAGCAACACCAGGCCACTGTTGCCCGGCGCGAGGGGTTCGTCGATCGCCGCTTTGTGCAGGTTCAACCAGCGTGTCTGGCCGTCGAGGGCCAGGTGCTGTTTGTGCAAGTGCTCGTCCGGCAGATTGATGAAGCCTTGCAGCAGGTCTTTCCATGGGTCGGCAATGGTACTCAGGCGCGAACCGACCACGCGCTGCGCGGCGATGCCGGTGAGTTCCTCCATGGCCTTGTTCCACATGAGGATCTCCTGATCCTTGGCCAGTGAGCAAACGCCCATCGGCAATTCCTGAAGGGTCTGGCGGTGATAGCGGCGCAAGGCATCGAGCTCGGCGGCCAGGCCGGTCAGGCGTGAGTGGTAATCCTCGAGGCGGCTTTCGATGAAGTGAATGTCTTCGGTGACGTAGTTTTCGCCGCCAGCCTTGTACGGCAGGAACGTCTCGACCATGTCCTGGGCCACGCTCGGGCCCATCAGGCCGGAGAGATTGGCTTCGATGCGGTCACGCAAGCGACGCAGGGCATAGGGGCGGCGCTCGTCGAAAGGCAGATAGAGGTCGCGCAGTGCCTGTTCCACTTCTTTCTGCGCCGCTTTTGCACCCAGTGGCTTGGCCAGTTGCGTGGCGAACTCCTGGGGCGAGGCGGCGTGCAGTTCCCGACGTTGCGGGCGGCGAACGTTATCCACAGCGCAGGCTTCGGCAGCGCTGGCCTCTTCGGTGCTGGCGTTGGTGAACAGCGAGATCAGCGTGAACATCAGCACGTTGGCCGCCAGCGAGGCAATCGCCGCCATGTGCCAGCTGGTGTCGTCCAGCACGTAGATCATGTTCAGCAGTGGAATGTAGAAGCCTTGCAGGTTGCCAACCAGCGGTAACAGCATGGTCACCAGCCACACCAGGATCCCCGCCAGCAAGCCGGCGATGAAGCCGCGACGGTTGGCGGTCGGCCAATACAGGACCGAGAGCACGCCCGGCAGGAACTGCAACGTGGCGACGAAAGCGACAATGCCGAGGTTGGCCAGGTCCTGCTCGGCTCCGAGCATCAGGTAGAAGCCGTAGCCGGCCATGATGATCGCGACGATCAGCGCCCGGCGAGTCCACTTCAGCCAGCGGTAGATGTTGCCTTCGGCTGGTGGTTGATACAGCGGCAGGACCAGGTGGTTCAAGGCCATCCCGGACAGCGCCAGCGTGGTGACGATGATCAGGCCACTGGCGGCGGACAGCCCGCCGACATAGGCCAGCAACGCCAAAGCCTTGCTGTTGGCGGCGATACCGATTCCCAGGGTGAAGTATTCCGGGTTGGTGGTGGCGCCCAGTTTCAGGCCGGCCCAGAGAATCAGCGGCACTGCCAGGCTCATCAGCAACAGGAACAGCGGTAGGCCCCAGCTCGCACTCACCAGCGAACGCGGGTTGAGGTTCTCGGTAAAGGTCATGTGATACATGTGCGGCATCACGATCGCCGAGGCGAAGAACACCAGCAGCAGCGTACGCCACGGGCCTTCCTGCAACGGTGTGTGCAGGGCGGCGAGCGCGGTCTGGTTTTGCAGCAGCCACAGTTCAAGCTGTTGCGGGCCGTCGAACACGCCGTAAAGCGCATACAGCCCGACACCGCCGAGGGCGATCAGCTTGATCACCGACTCGAAGGCAATCGCGAACACCAGGCCTTCATGCTTTTCGCGGGTGGCGATGTGACGGGAACCGAAGAAAATCGTGAACAGCGTAATCAGTGCGCAGAAGCTCAGGGCCACGCGATGCTGTACCGGCTCTCGGGTGAGGATGCTGATGGAGTCGGCGACCGCCTGAATTTGCAAGGCCAGCAGCGGCAGTACGCCGACCAGCATGAAAATCGTGGTCAGCGCACCGGCCCAGGTACTGCGGAAGCGGAAGGCAAACAGATCCGCCAGCGACGACAGTTGATAGGTGCGGGTGATCTTCAGGATCGGGTAGAGCAGCACCGGCGCCAGCAGGAATGCCCCGGAAACGCCCAGGTAGCTGGACAGAAAACCGTAGCCGTATTGATAGGCCAGGCCCACGGTGCCGTAAAACGCCCAGGCACTGGCGTAGACGCCCAGTGACAGGGTGTAGGTCAGCGGGTGGCGAATGATCGCCCGAGGAATCATGCCCCGTTCGCTGATCCAGGCCACACCGAACAGCACCGCCAGGTATGCGGCGCTGATCAGGATCATCTGGGTCAGGCTAAAGCTCATCGGCATCTTTTTGGCTCTGCAGGATGAAGGTCACGACGATCAGAATCAGCCAGAGCAGATAAGGGCGATACCAGGCGCCAGTGGCGTCGATCCACCAATCCATGATGGCCGGGGAAAACAGGTAAATCCCCACTACCAAAAGCAGGACCAAGCGATAGATGTACATCCCGGCCTCTCTTTTTTATGCGCGTGCCCGAAAACGTGCGGCGATGGTAACGGATGGGGGCGCCACTGCAAGTGCGATCACAATCGCTGTGCCTCGGGCAGGCTCAGTGTGCGCGGGATCAGCGAGGCATCCCAGTGGGCAATGCCCCAATTGAGCACTTCCCGTGGCGTGGCGTACGTCAGTTCGGTTCCCGGGTTCTGTCCCAGCGCCCGTAGCGCCCGCAGCAGCAGGGGCGTTGCCTGATCCTCGGTCAACGGCGGCGAACGGTAGGATTTACCGAGTTTGTTGCCATCAGGCTGGGTAATCAGCGGGATATGCAGATAACGAGGTTGAGGCAGGCCGAGCAGTTCTTGCAGGTAGAGCTGGCGGGGCGTGGAGTCCAGCAAGTCGGCACCGCGAACGATATCAGTGATGCCCTGCCAGGCGTCGTCCAAGACCACCGCCAATTGATAAGCGTAGAGCCCGTCGCGGCGGCGGATCACGAAATCGCCGACTTCCCTCCCCAGATGCTGTCGGTATTGGCCCTGCACCCGGTCAATGAAATGGTATTCCAGTTCCGGTACGCGCAGGCGGATGGCCGCATCTTCAGTGCCGTGGCCGGCATTGCGGCACAAGCCCGGATAAATTCCGTGATACGGCTCCAGCTGTTTGCGCGAGCAGGTGCAGGCGTAGGCCAGGCCTTGATTGAACAGGCGATCGATCACCTCGGCGTAGGCATCGTGCCGCTCGCTTTGGCGAACCAGGCCGCCATCCCACTCAAAGCCATAGCTTTCCAGTGCCTTGAGTATGGCCGCCTGGGCGCCGGGTACTTCACGGGGCGGATCAAGGTCTTCCATACGCATCAGCCAGCGTCCGCCCACCGAGCGCGCGTCAAGGTAGGAGGCCAGCGCGGCGACCAGCGAGCCGAAGTGCAGATGGCCGCTGGGCGTCGGGGCGAAACGCCCGATGTAGGTGGGGGAGGTGGTGGCGGTCATCAGGGCAAGGCTACTTATTCCAGGCTGTCGTCAGATTCCTGCAGGAGCGAGCTTGCTCGCGATTGCCGTCAACGATAACGCCGGGAGCCTGGTACCCCTCGGCGTTCTCAGGTTCATCGCGAGCAAGCTCGCTCCTACAGTGATGGCGATTTTAATCGCAACGGGCATCAGCGAATTTTGGAAACAAAAACGGAGCGTTCGCACGCTCCGTTCTTCGTTCAAGTCGCAATTATTTGCCGACTTGCTTTTCCTTGATTTCCGCCAGGGTCTTGCAGTCGATGCACAGGTCGGCGGTAGGGCGCGCCTCGAGGCGCTTGACGCCAATCTCGATGCCGCAGGACTCACACCAGCCGTACTCTTCGTCTTCGATCAACTGAAGTGTCTTGTCGATCTTCTTGATCAACTTGCGTTCACGATCGCGGGCACGCAGTTCGAGGGCGAATTCCTCTTCCTGGCTGGCACGGTCTGCCGGATCAGGGAAGTTGGCCGCTTCGTCCTTCATGTGGTCCACGGTCTTGTCGACACCTTCCATCAGCTCTTTCTTCCACTGATTCAGAACCTTGGTGAAGTGCTTGCGCATGGGCTCGCCCATGTACTCTTCGCCGGTTTTCTGAACATAGGGCTCGAAGCCGCTGATCGTCTGGTTTTGCTGCTTTGCTTGGGTGGACATGAAATAGACCGCCTCTACTCTTGTAATCCATCTGCGCAGGATTGCTCCATCACCGACACCTGCCGGCCCTGCGGCTGCAAGCGGGCGAACTTACCAGATCAACTCGGGCCGCGCTACTCCCGGATGTCGAGCTCGCGGCACAGGGTGCTTGCAAATGATGACAAACCGTTGTCTGGTGGCTCTGGAACCCTGCTCAATTATTGATTTTAGTCAAACCTTGCGCGCGCGCCTGAGTCGTTTGTGATCGGCCTTACAAGGCCTCTGACCGCTTTAGGTTCTCGCTCGTTCCTGCGCTTGGGTAGAATCGGTTTTTTTTCCGTTGAAGGAAGGCCAATGGCTCAGCCCTACAGTGCCCGCAGTCGCGCGATCGAACCTTTCCATGTCATGGCGCTGCTGGCGCGGGCCAATGAATTGCAGGCCGCCGGCCACGATGTGATCCACCTGGAAATCGGCGAGCCGGACTTCACCACCGCCGAACCGATCATCCGGGCCGGCCAGGCTGCGCTGACAGCGGGAAAGACCCGCTACACCGCCGCACGCGGCATTCCAGAGCTGCGCGAGGCCATTTCGGGCTTCTATCAGCAGCGTTATGGTTTGAACATCGATCCGCGGCGCATCCTCATCACGCCTGGCGGGTCCGGCGCGTTGCTGCTGGCCAGCGCTTTGCTGGTCGACCCCGGTAAACACTGGTTGCTGGCGGATCCGGGCTACCCGTGTAACCGGCATTTCCTGCGGCTGGTCGAAGGCGCGGCACAACTGGTGCCGGTCGGTCCGGAGGTGCGCTATCAATTGACGCCGGACCTGATCGAGCGTCATTGGGACCACGACAGCGTCGGCGCATTGGTGGCGTCGCCAGCCAATCCAACCGGCACGATCCTGACCCGCGACGAGTTGGCGAAGCTGTCTGTCGCGATCAAGGAGCGCCACGGTCATCTGGTGGTCGACGAGATTTATCACGGCCTGACCTACGGCACCGATGCGGCCAGCGTGCTGGAAGTCGACGACAGTGCATTCGTTCTGAACAGCTTTTCGAAGTACTTCGGGATGACCGGTTGGCGGCTCGGCTGGCTGGTGGCCCCCGACGCGGCCGTCGGTGAGCTGGAAAAGCTCGCCCAGAACCTCTACATCAGTGCTCCAAGCATGGCGCAGCACGCTGCGCTGGCCTGTTTCGAGCCGGCAACCATCAGCATTCTCGAAGAGCGTCGCGCCGAATTTGGCCGGCGTCGGGATTACCTGTTGCCGGCCTTGCGTGAACTGGGCTTCGGTATTGCCGTGGAGCCGGAAGGGGCTTTCTATTTGTACGCCGATATCAGCAAGTTCGGCGGCGATGCCTTCGCGTTCTGCAAACACTTTCTCGAAACCGAGCACGTGGCATTCACCCCGGGGCTGGATTTCGGGCGTTATCAGGCCGGGCATCATGTGCGGTTTGCCTATACGCAAAATCTCGAGCGTTTGCAGGAGGCGGTCGAGCGCATTGCCCGTGGGTTGCGGAGCTGGCAAGGCTGATGCGTTTTCATCCTCCCCTCGAAGAAGGGCGCCTGATCCGACGTTACAAGCGATTTCTCGCCGATATCGAAACCGTTGGCGGCGAATTGCTCACCATTCACTGCCCGAACACTGGCTCGATGCTCAATTGTCAGGTCGAAGGCGGGCAGGTCTGGTTCAGTCGCTCCAACGACCCGAAACGCAAGTTACCTGGCACCTGGGAGGTCGGTGAAACCCCGCAAGGGCGGCTGTTTTGCGTGAATACCGCCAGAGCCAATGGTTTGATCGAAGAAGCGCTACGGGCGGGCGTCATTACCGAATTGAACGGTTTTACCGGGCTCAAGCGTGAAGTGGCTTATGGTCAGGAAAACAGTCGTATCGATTTCCGCCTTGATTACCCCGAAGGGCCGGCCTACGTCGAAGTCAAAAGCGTGACCCTGGGCTTCGACGGTACGGCGGTGGCGGCGTTTCCCGATGCGGTCACCCAGCGTGGCGCCAAGCACTTGCGGGAGCTGGCCCACCTGGCGAGGGACGGTATTCGCGCGGTGCAGTTGTACTGTGTTTGCCTGACCGACATCGAGGCTGTGCGCCCGGCGCAGGAAATCGATGCCGCTTATGCGCAAGCCTTGCGTGAGGCGATTGCCTGTGGTGTCGAGGTGTTGGCTTACGGTGTGCGGTTGAGCCACGAAGAAATGCTGGTCGACCGACGTCTGGACGTGTTGCCTGGTAGCTAAAGGCTGATCCAGATCCCTTGTTCATCCTCGCGGCAGACCACGCTGGTCAAGGCTTGCCCTGCGCAAGGGCCGGCGACGCATTCACCGTCTTCGATCAGGAACAGTGCGCCATGGGTGGCGCACTGGATCAGGCTGTTGCTGGGGTCGAGAAACTGGTCGGGATGCCACTCCAGGGCAACGCCCCGGTGCGGGCAGCGATTGATGTAGACGTAAACCTGTCCGCTGCGGCGCACTGCAAAAAACTTTTGGTCATCGATGTCGAACCCGCGGCTGCTGTCATTGACCAACTCGGCGCCTGCGCAAAGCAACTTCATGTCTATCCTCGGTCCCGCAACTCGTGACGGGATATGTCCGAGCTGGGCGGTTAAATGCTATCAAATGGCGGTCTTGCCCGCCGGGGACAAGTGCCTGTCGTCGAGGATACTTGGCCTGATCATTCGATGCCCGGGAAACCTTCAAAGAAAGCTGTTTATGCGCCTGACCACCCGCGTCGTCGTGATCTGCATGGAGCATCCATCGCGGCATCCTGTCAGTACTTTTCCACAGGCAAAAAAAGACCCGGCAAGAGCCGGGTCAAATAACCGTGATTAGCCTGATGAGGAGATAATCCGAGAGTCCGAACCAAGGGCTTTTCAGAATATCGACCAGTCTCGCGACCAGTTGTGATAATCATATCGATTCTCATTACCAAGTCAACCGCTGTTTTTCGATTTCCTTGCGATTTGCCGGATTTGTGTCTGCAGGCCCCGCAATCATTGGGTTCCAGGTTGCAAAACTTCAGAAATAGTTGTCGGATCAATTCTTGTTGCGTGTAGAGATGGCTTCCAGTTGTTTGTTCAGGGCTTCCTTGCGCTCGGCAGGAATATCATTCCAGTGAACGTCCATCAGGGCGCCTTCAATTGCGTACAACAACACCTTGGACGCCCGAAAACCGCGCGTGCGCACGGCCCGATAAGCATCCACCGCCCCGAGGCGACGCAAGTCCGAAGCGCTATGGATGCCCACGGCATGCAGCCATTGCGCTGACGTCTTGCCAAGATTCTTCAGGTGTTGCAGTTCATCATTCATCAAGCCTCCTTGCGATGGCCGAATGGAGAGCGTGGGCAATCTTCTGAGGAGTGTAGCCATCAGTAGGAAAAGCGTGATTGTTTGCTCGTTTACGACGCAAATGCTTCTAAGAAACGAGCATTGGCAGTGCATGAACAAGTCTATGAGCGCAGTGGAGAGAGAGGCGGGGAAGAATCTGGAAACAAAGGGCGAACATCCCCACCGTCCAGCGCAACGAGAGGCGCCGGACGTGTCAGTCAGCGACGATGATCAGCGGGTGCGATAGCGCAATCGCGTGCCGAAGTTCATCGACATCAGGATTTCGTCGGCACTGAGTTCCACTGGAAAGTACGTACCGGAGATCTGCGCGTGGGCCAGGCTCGCGCCTTTCAGGTTCGCTTTGCGAAAATCGATGCCACGCAAGTCGGCGGAACGGAAGTAGGCGTCGCTGAAATCCACGCCGTCGGCATTCAGTTCGCGCAGGTCCAGCCCCCGGAAATCTCCACCCACCATGTCGATGGGGCCATCCTTGGGGCGTTCACTGTTGAAGCCTTTGATGTCGTCTTTGTGCAGCAGGGCATATAGCGGTGTGTCGAGAAGTTTTGGCTGGCTCATGTCGCATCACCTGATGTTTTTATGACGCCAGTATAGTGCCACTATTTGACAGTCGTGAAGCCAGCGAGGGCCTCACGACTGAAATAGTTCTTACAGCCCTGGCAGGCGCTGGCGAATTTGCTCCACAACGGTATCGAGCGTCCCGCTTTCATTGGTCTGGACACGCTTGCTGCAGAGGATTTCTGCGGGTGTCAGCGCTTCACGGCTGGCTTGTTGGGCTGCGATAACAGCCAGGGTGGCGTCGGACGGGTCTTTCTTGTCTGCCTGGCGAACGGCCAGCCAGCTTTCGATCACGGCCTGTGGCGCATTGCAGTCGAGGATCAGGAACGGTGCGCCGGTGGCTTCGGCCACTTTCGCGGCGCTGTCACGCTGATCACGCTTGAGGTAAGTGGCGTCGACCACCACCGGGAAGCCTGCACGCAAAATGACGTCGGCGATTTCATGCAGGCGGGCATAGGTCGCTGCGCTGGCGTCGGCACTATAGATGCCGGCCTGCACGTCATTCTCGACGGTTTGCTCGCCGAACAGGCGCTTGCGCTCGACATCGGAACGCAGGCGAATCGCGCCCAGGGCTTCGACCAGGCGCATGGCGACATGGCTCTTGCCGACAGCGGAAACACCGTGGGTAATGGCCATGAAGCGTGAAGGAATGGTGCTGTAGCTTTCGGCCAGGTTGGCGTAGTTGCGGTACTGGCGTAAGGTCGTGGCGCGCTGCACCGCAGTGGCGTCGGCCGGCATGCTGAACAGGGCAACCTTGGCGCGAACCAGTGCGCGGTAGGCTTTATAGAAGTTCAGCAGTTCGAGACCGCGATAGTCGCCGGTCAGCTCCAGGTACTGGCTGATGAAGCGACGTGCCAGGCACTTCAGGCCGCGATCTTCCAGGTCCATCGCCAGGAAACCGGTGTCGGCATAAACGTCGGTAAAGCGAAACGGTTCGTTGAATTCGATGCAGTCGAAGATCACGACCTTGCCGTCGATCACGGTTGCATTGCCCAGATGGATATCACCGTGGCATTCACGAATGAAACCTTCGGCCTTGCGCTGGGCGAGCAGCGGTTTGAGGCGCTCGAAGCTGCTTTCGGCCCAGGCTTGCAGGGCGTCGAGTTGCAACAGGTCGGCTTTGTCGCTGAGGAACGGACGAATCTGTTCGAAGTTCTGCCGCACCGGCGCCATGACGCTGTCCGGGGTGCCGGCTTCGTGCCCGGCCGGCACTTTCGGCGCGCTGAGGTGGAAGCGGGCGATTTGCTCGGCCATCTCGTCGATGTGCGCGGTGGTCAGTTCGCCATTGGCTTGCAGGGTGCTGAGCAAGCCGTTTTGCGGGAACTGACGCATCTTCAATACATATTCGATGGCTGGGCCTTCACCGCCCAGTTGCGGAGCCTCGGCGCTGCCGGTGACGGGCAGCACTTCGAGGTACAAATCGTCGGTCAGACGCTGGTTCAGGCGCAGTTCTTCAGCGCAAAAGTGTCCGCGAGCCTCAAGGCTGGTGAAGTCGAGAAAACCGAAATTGACCGGCTTCTTCACTTTATAGGCATAGGGGCCGGTAAGCAGTACCCAGGAAATATGGGTCTCGATGACCTGGAATCCCTCTACAGGATGCGGGTAGAGGGCAGGGTTGTGCAGGGCAGCGATCAGGGACTGGCTCACAGGCGATCCTTCAGAGTCTGGGAAATTCAAGGCCGTCATTATGGCCGCAAGTCCGCTTGACGCAAACCTCGGAGCGCTCCTGTTGAGGATGAATAAAGTGCGTATAATCCGCCGCCATGACTCGTACTCGAACTCCCCGTACCCCGAAAAAACCACCCTCCAGGGGCCTGCGCCCGTGGCTGGGCTGGGCCATTAAACTCAGTCTGGTCGCCCTTGTGGTGCTGGCCGGATTCGCCGTTTACCTTGATGCGATCGTCCAGGAGAAGTTTTCCGGCAAGCGCTGGACCATCCCGGCCAAGGTTTACGCGCGCCCGCTCGAGCTGTTCGTCGGACAGAAGCTGAGCCGGGATGATTTCCTGACCGAACTCGATGCCTTGGGTTATCGCCGCGAAAGCGTGGCCAACGGTCCGGGGGCGGCGTCGGTCAACGGCAATACCGTTGATCTGAATACCCGTGGCTTCCAGTTCTATGAAGGCATGGAGCAAGCGCAACCGGTGCGGGTGCGTTTCTCCGGCGATTACGTGGCCGAGTTGGCGGGGGCTAAAGGCTCGAAACTGTCGGTGGTGCGCCTGGAGCCGCTGCTGATCGGCGGCCTGTACCCGAAAAACCTCGAAGACCGGATTCTGATCAAGATCGATCAGGTGCCACCGTACCTGCTTGAAACGCTGGTGGCGGTCGAGGATCGCGATTTTTATCATCACTTTGGTGTTTCGCCGAAGTCGATCGCCCGTGCCATCTGGGTCAACGGTTCGTCCGGGCGCATGCGTCAGGGCGGCAGTACCCTGACGCAGCAGTTGGTCAAGAACTTCTACCTGACCAACGAGCGCAGCCTGAGCCGAAAACTCACCGAAGCGATGATGGCGTTGCTGCTTGAACTGCACTACGACAAGCGCGAAATCCTTGAGGCTTACCTCAACGAAGTGTTTGTCGGGCAGGACGGTCAGCGTGCGGTGCACGGTTTCGGTCTGGCCAGCCAGTTCTTCTTCAGCCAGCCGCTGGCCGAGCTCAAGCTGCATCAGGTCGCGCTGCTGGTGGGCATGGTCAAGGGGCCTTCTTCCTATAACCCCCGTCGTAATCCGGAACGTGCCCTCGAGCGGCGGAACCTGGTACTCGATGTGCTGCAAGAGCAGGGCGTCGCGACCGCCGAGCAGGTTGAGGCAGCGAAGAAAATGCCGCTGGGCGTGACCAAGCGCGGCAGTCTGGCGGACAGCTCGTTCCCCGGCTTCCTCGATCTGGTCAAGCGTCAGTTGCGCGAAGACTATCGCGACGAAGACTTGACCGAAGAAGGGCTGCGCATCTTCACCAGTTTCGACCCGATCCTGCAGATGAAGGCTGAGGCCTCGGTCAACGACACCTTCAAGCGTCTGGCAGGACGCAAGGGTTCCGATGACGTCGAAGCGGCAATGGTCGTGACCAACCCGGAGACCGGGGAAGTGCAGGCCATGATCGGCAGTCGCCAGGCCAGTTTTGCCGGGTTCAACCGGGCGCTGGATGCTGTACGACCGATCGGCTCGCTGATCAAACCGGCTGTTTATCTGACCGCACTGGAGAAACCGAGCCAGTACACATTGACCAGTTGGCTGTCGGACGAGTCCTTCTCGGTCAAAGGCGCGGATGGTCAGGTCTGGAAGCCGCAGAACTACGATCGCCGTTCTCACGGTACGGTGTTCCTCTATCAAGGCCTGGCGCATTCCTACAACCTGTCGACCGCGCGTCTTGGTTTGGCGGTCGGTGTGCCGAACGTATTGAAGACGGTGGCGCGCCTGGGTGTGACGCGTGAATTCCCGGCCTTCCCTTCGATGTTGCTCGGGGCCGGCGGCATGACGCCAATCGAAGTGGCGACCATGTACCAGACCCTCGCCAACGGCGGCTTCAATACGCCGATGCGCGGGATTCGTAGCGTGCTGACTGCCGAGGGCGAGCCACTCAAGCGTTATCCGTTCCAGATTCAGCAGCGTTTTGATCCGGCCTCCATTTACCTGATCCAGAGCGCCATGCAGCGGGTGATGCGTGAGGGTACCGGCAGTTCGGTTTATAACGCGTTGCCAAGGACGCTGACCCTGGCGGGCAAGACCGGTACCAGTAACGATTCGCGAGACAGTTGGTTTGCCGGTTTCAGCCAGGACTTGCTGGCGGTGGTCTGGCTGGGTCGCGACGACAACGGCAAGACGCCATTCACCGGCGCAACCGGGGCCTTGCAGGTCTGGACCAGCTTTATGCGCAAGGCCGACCCGTTGCCGCTGGACATGCCGCAGCCGGATAATGTCGTTCAGGCCTGGGTGGACTCGCGAACCGGGCAAGGTTCTGACGCCGGTTGCCCGGGTGCCGTGCAGATGCCGTATATTCGCGGCAGCGAACCGCCTCCCGGTGCCGCTTGCGGTGGTGAAAACCCTGCCGAGACGGTGATGGACTGGGTCAAGGGCTGGATGAATTAAGCAAAGAGGGTTTCAAGTGAACAAGTGGTTGATTCCAGCGGTTGCCGCCGTAGCTTTGCTCAGCGGTTGCTCTAGCGTACAACGTGGCTCGATTCCGGTTGTGGATTCCGGCACCGCCGTGTCCAACAGTGAGCGGATCTCGGCCAATGGCGGTTTCCGCCAGACGACCGTCAAGCGCCCTGCGCAGGGTCAGTCGCAGACCCAGGCGATTCCGCAAGGTGACAGCGGCGTAGTGGTGATGGTGCCAGGCGCGGCAACGACTTCGACGCCGATCAGCACCACGCCGATTACCCCGGGTCCGATCACGCCGGGGCCGATTGACACGTCGCCGGTCCAATCGGCGCCGATCAATCCGGGCAGCTACAGCATGCCGTCGTCGCCAAGCGGGATTCCATCGGCCAGTTCGGGCGGGCTTTCTGCCGACGAGCAATTGGACGGCCCGGTATTGGCTTTGCTGACCACCGCTCAACAGCAACAGGTGAGCGGTGATCTCAATGGTGCCTCCTCCAGCCTCGAACGCGCCCAGCGCGTTGCTCCGCGTGAGCCGCAGGTGCTTTTCCGTCTGGCCCAGGTACGCATGGCTCAGGGCGATGCGGCCCAAGCCGAGCAGTTCGCTCGCCGTGGACTGACCTTTGCCAATGGCCGTCCGGCCCTTCAGGCGAACTTGTGGGAACTGATTGGCCAGGCGCGTGAAAAACAGGGTGACTCCCAAGGCGCGGCATTGGCTCGACAGAAGGCCAAGGTAACGCTGTGATGGATGTGCGCTTTCTGAAAATCGCCGATCAACTGTTGTTGATCGAGCGCGAGTTGCGGGTGCAAGGGTGGTGGGATGAAGTCCCGCCCTCTGCCGAAGCGCTTTCCAGTGTCGAGCCGTTTTCGGTCGACACACTGGATTTCGAGCAATGGCTGCAATGGATCTTCCTGCCACGCATGAAGATGATCCTCGAGCAGGATTTGCCGCTACCCAATGCTTCGGGCATTCAGGAAATGGCTGAAATGGTCTTTGCCGGGCGCAATGTCCAGGGTAGGGATCGGCAGTTACAGGTGCTGCTCAAAGAATTCGATCAACTGATCACCGCGTCTCGCTGAGCCAGAAGCTGCCAGTGTCCGCTGGCAGTTGTTCACAATATCTCTCTATTTTGTCGGCCGTTTCAGGGTAAGTGCATTCGCGTGCCAATTTTTTGCCAAAAGTTGCGCAATCAAAGCTAACACGGGGTGGATTTACGGGTTTTTTCTTGCGTTCTCATGTGCTTAGTAGAATAAAGCACATAGACGACTTGACTTGCGAAGGCCGAAACAGAAGAATCCAAAGTCCGCTGTACAGGGACTGCCAGAAGCAGACCCTCTCAGCAGATCATGAGGCGCATATCCGCGTCGACCTGTTACACCCGCAACGCGTTACCTCGCGCTGGGTGGGAAAGCCCCGCAACACTTGGGACGATCCCAATACTTGCTCAGTCAGTGCTGACGTAGTCGGCGACCACCGTCGCTCATGCTCTGCCGAGAAGTAAACCTATTAAGACCCGTCCCATTTTTCGTGGGCGGTATTCTGGCGTTTTAGAGGTGAGCAACGTGGAGCTTTTATCTGGCGGTGAGATGCTCGTCCGCTTCTTGCGTGACGAAGGCGTCAAATATATCTACGGGTACCCGGGTGGTGCTCTTCTTCATGTCTACGATGCCCTGTTCAAAGAACCGGAAGTGACCCACATCCTGGTTCGTCACGAGCAAGCGGCTACCCATATGGCTGACGGCTACGCCCGTGCCACCGGTAAAGCCGGCGTGGTACTGGTGACTTCCGGTCCTGGCGCAACAAACGCCATCACCGGTATCGCCACCGCCTACATGGACTCCATTCCAATGGTGATCATTTCCGGCCAGGTGCCTAGCACCATGGTTGGCACCGATGCGTTCCAGGAAACCGACATGATCGGTATCTCCCGGCCGATCGTGAAGCACAGCTTCATGATCAAGCACGCGTCGGAAATCCCGGAAGTCATGAAGAAGGCGTTCTACCTGGCGCAATCCGGTCGTCCTGGCCCGGTCGTTGTCGATATCCCGAAAGACATGACCAACCCGGCCGAGAAGTTCGAATACGTCTTCCCGAAAAAAGCCAAGCTGCGTTCCTACAGCCCGGCTGTTCGCGGTCACTCCGGTCAAATCCGCAAGGCGGCAGAAATGCTCCTGGCGGCCAAGCGTCCTGTGTTGTACTCGGGCGGCGGCGTGATCCTGGGCGGTGGTTCCGCACCACTGACCGAACTGGCGAAGATGCTCAACCTGCCAGTAACCAATACCCTGATGGGCCTCGGTGGCTACCCTGGCACCGACCGTCAGTTCATCGGCATGCTCGGCATGCACGGCAGCTACACCGCCAACCTGGCGATGCACCATGCTGACGTGATCCTCGCTGTCGGCGCACGTTTCGACGACCGTGTCATCAACGGCGCGTCGAAGTTCTGCCCGAACGCTAAGATCATTCACATCGACATCGACCCGGCTTCGATCTCCAAGACCATCAAGGCCGACGTGCCTATCGTGGGGCCGGTTGAGAGTGTCCTGACCGAAATGGTCGCGATCCTCAAGGAAATCGGCGAGACCCCGAACAAGGAGTCCGTTGCCAGCTGGTGGAAGCAGGTTGACGAGTGGCGCGGTGATCGCGGCCTGTTCCCGTATGACAAGGGCGACGGCAGCAAGATCAAGCCTCAGACCGTGATCGAAACCCTGTGCGAAGTGACCAATGGCGATGCCTTTGTGACCTCCGACGTGGGTCAGCACCAGATGTTTGCTGCGCAGTACTACAAGTTCAACAAGCCGAACCGCTGGATCAACTCCGGTGGCCTGGGCACCATGGGCTTCGGTTTCCCGGCGGCCATGGGCATTCAGTTGAGCTATCCGGATGCCGACGTCGCCTGTGTGACGGGCGAAGGCAGTATCCAGATGAACATCCAGGAGCTGTCCACCTGTCTGCAATACGGTTTGCCGGTAAAAATCGTCATTCTGAACAACGGCGTTCTGGGTATGGTTCGTCAGTGGCAGGACATGAGCTATGGCAGCCGTCACTCGCACTCCTACATGGAGTCGTTGCCTGACTTCGTCAAGCTGGCTGAAGCCTATGGTCACGTTGGCGTGCGCATCACTGAATCGAAAGATTTGAAGTCGAAGATGGAAGAAGCGTTCGCCATGAAAGATCGCCTGGTGGTGATCGATATTTCGGTCGATACCAGCGAGCACGTCTACCCGATGCAGATCAAAGACGGCTCCATGCGCGATATGTGGCTGAGCAAGACGGAGCGTACCTAATCATGCGGCACATTATTTCCTTGCTTCTGGAAAACGAACCCGGTGCTCTGTCTCGTGTGGTTGGCCTGTTCTCGCAGCGCAACTACAACATCGAAAGCCTGACTGTGGCACCAACCGAAGACCCGACCCTGTCGCGTCTGACGCTGACCACGGTCGGTCACGATGAAATCATCGAGCAGATCACCAAGAACCTGAACAAGCTGATCGAAGTGGTAAAACTGGTCGACCTGTCGGAGAGTGCTCACATCGAGCGCGAACTGATGCTGGTCAAGGTCAAGGCCACCGGCGCCCAGCGCGCCGAGATCAAGCGCACTACCGATATTTACCGTGGACAGATCGTCGATGTCAGCGCCAGCGTGTATACCGTTCAACTGACCGGTACCAGCGACAAGCTCGACAGCTTCATCCAGTCCATTGGCACCGCCTCGATTCTGGAGACCGTCCGTAGTGGCGTGACCGGCATTGCCCGCGGCGACAAAGTACTCAGCATCTAAACCAAATTAGCGAACGGCCTGAACGGCCTGATATAGGGGAAATTCATGAAAGTTTTCTACGATAAAGACTGCGACCTGTCGATCATCCAGGGCAAGAAAGTTGCCATCATCGGTTACGGTTCCCAGGGCCACGCTCAAGCGTGCAACCTGAAAGACTCCGGCGTTGACGTGACTGTCGGCCTGCGTAAAGGTTCGGCTACCGTTGCCAAGGCTGAAGCCCACGGCCTGAAAGTGACCGACGTTGCTTCTGCTGTTGCAGCTGCCGACCTGGTCATGATCCTGACCCCGGACGAATTCCAGTCCTCCCTGTACAAGAACGAAATCGAGCCGAACATCAAGAAAGGCGCAACCCTGGCCTTCTCCCACGGCTTCGCGATCCACTACAACCAGGTTGTGCCGCGCGCTGACCTCGACGTGATCATGATCGCGCCGAAGGCTCCAGGCCACACCGTACGTTCCGAGTTCGTGAAGGGCGGCGGTATCCCTGACCTGATCGCTATCTACCAGGACGCCTCGGGCAACGCCAAGAACGTCGCCCTGTCCTACGCTGCCGGCGTTGGCGGCGGTCGTACCGGCATCATCGAAACCACCTTCAAGGACGAGACTGAAACCGACCTGTTCGGCGAACAAGCCGTTCTGTGCGGCGGTACCGTTGAGCTGGTCAAGGCCGGTTTCGAAACCCTGGTTGAAGCTGGCTACGCGCCGGAAATGGCCTACTTCGAGTGCCTGCACGAACTGAAGCTGATCGTTGACCTCATGTACGAAGGCGGTATCGCCAACATGAACTACTCGATCTCCAACAACGCCGAATACGGCGAGTACGTGACCGGCCCTGAAGTCATCAACGCCGAATCCCGTCAGGCCATGCGCAACGCCCTGAAACGTATTCAGGACGGCGAATACGCCAAGATGTTCATCAGCGAAGGCGCTACCGGCTATCCTTCGATGACCGCCAAGCGTCGTAACAACGCCGCTCACGGTATCGAAATCATCGGCGAGCAACTGCGCTCCATGATGCCGTGGATCGGTGCCAACAAGATCGTCGACAAAGCTAAAAACTAAGTCACGCGCTTGTACGAAAAACGCGGCTTAGGCCGCGTTTTTTCGTTTGGGGGGCCGGTTCTGGTATAAAGCTGCATCGTTTGCGGCCGAACCGTCGTCCCAGACACCTGTCCAAACTTTCCACCCGTTGCAAGGTAATGTCCATGAGCGAACGCCCCGAAGAGCCAAACCAGGCTTCTGACGCCGAAAGCCTGCTGCCCATCGATGAACATGTCGAGGAAGGGCATGACGCCGAAGGTCGTAAAGTCCGGCATCGTGGTATCTATCTTCTGCCGAATCTGTTCACCACTGCGAATCTGTTCGCAGGGTTCTATTCCATCATCAACTCAATGAGCGCCCAGGCGGCCTTGAGTGCCGGTGACACGGCCAATGCGAGCAAATATTTCGCGTTCGCGGCCATCGCGATCTTCGTCGCAATGGTGCTCGATGGTCTTGATGGGCGCGTGGCCCGCATGACCAATACCCAGAGCGCCTTCGGTGCCGAGTACGACTCGCTGTCGGACATGGTTGCCTTTGGTGTTGCCCCGGCATTGCTGGCCTTCGGTTGGGCCTTGGGTGACATGGGCAAGGTTGGCTGGATGGTCGCCTTCATCTATGTGGCGGGCGCGGCCTTGCGCCTTGCGCGCTTCAACACCCAGGTCGGTACGGCGGACAAGCGCTACTTCATCGGTCTGGCCAGTCCTGCCGCTGCGGGTGTGGTTGCAGGTATCGTCTGGGCGTTCAGTGACTACGGCATTCAGGGTTCCAAGATGTCCTTCCTGGTTGCGCTGATGGTTGCGGCGGCCGGCATGCTGATGGTCAGCAACATCAAGTACAACAGCTTCAAGGAACTGGACCTGAAGGGGCGAGTGCCTTTCGTGGCGATTCTCGCCGTGGTGCTGGTGTTCGCAGTGGTGTTCAGTGACCCTCCGCGCATCCTGCTGCTGGTGTTTCTCGCCTATGCAGCCTCCGGCCCGGTTCAATATCTGTTACGTCTTCGCCGTAACAAGAGCGCGTAATTTCCCTCATACTCCGCAGTCTATGGGTGCATCTGTCCTCCAAAGCTGCGGAGTAACCATGCTGATCAAAGTCCCCGGAACGTCCGACTGCCTCGAGTCGGACGTCACGCCTGAATCCCTCTATCTTTCTCGACGCAAAGTGCTCGGCGCCACGGTTGCGGGCTTCGCTCTGGGCAGCCTGCCGCAATGGGCCAGCGCTGGCGATGCTGTGCGTTATCCGGATGTCGAGCCCGGCAAGGCGCCTTCCTGGTTCAGCGAAAAACTTCCGGCTACCCAGTGGGGAGCGATCAGCGTCAAGGATGAGGCGATCACGCCGTTCAAGGATGCGACCCACTACAACAACTTCTACGAGTTCGGCACAGACAAAGGTGATCCGGCCGCCAATGCCGGCACGCTGAAGACGGAGCCGTGGTCGGTAGTGGTGGACGGGGAGGTGGGCAAGCCTGGGCGGTATGCGCTGGAGGACTTCATGAAGCCCTATCGGTTGGAGGAGCGAATCTACCGGCTGCGTTGCGTGGAAGCTTGGTCGATGGTCATTCCCTGGATCGGTTTTCCGCTCTCGGCCTTGCTCAAGGAAGTCGAGCCGACCTCGAAAGCCAGATTCATCCGCTTCGAAACCTTGCAGGATCCCAAAAGCATGCCGGGGCAGCGCTCCGGTTTTGCCTTGATCGACTGGCCCTATGTGGAAGGGTTGCGACTGGATGAGGCCATGAATCCGTTGGCGATTCTCGCAGTGGGGATGTACGGGCGTGAATTGCCTAATCAAAACGGCGCGCCGTTGCGTTTGGTGGTGCCTTGGAAATATGGCTTCAAGAGCATCAAGTCAATCGTGCGCATCAGTCTGGTCAGCGAGCAGCCGAAAACCACCTGGCAGAGTATTGCTGCGGATGAATATGGCTTTTATGCGAACGTGAATCCCACCGTTGATCATCCTCGCTGGACTCAGGCGCGTGAACGCCGCCTGCCCAGTGGCTTGTTCAAGCCCAATGTGCGCGACACGCAAATGTTCAACGGCTATTCAGAGGAGGTCTCCTCTCTATATACGGGGCTCGACCTGAGGAAGAATTACTGATGCGCTATCCGTTTTGGCCTATCGGTGTCTTTGTCGTGGTGCTGGTGTGGCCGCTACTGTGGCTGTACCAGGCCTGGGAAGATGTCCTCGGGCCGGATCCGGGCAAGGTGCTGGTCGATCGATTGGGTTTGGGGGCGCTTGTTCTGTTGCTTGTAACCTTGAGTATGGCGCCTTTGCAGAGACTCACCGGTTGGGCGGGGTGGAATGCCGTGCGGCGACAGTTGGGATTGTGGTGCTTTGCCTATGTGCTGCTCCACCTCGGTAGCTACTGCGCATTCATTCTTGGTTTTGACTGGTCGCAGTTGGGTGTCGAGTTGCGCAAGCGGCCTTACATTATTGTCGGGGCGTTGGGTTTTTTTGGTTTGCTGGCATTGACGGTGACTTCCAATCGATACAGTCAGCGACGATTGGGTGTCCGTTGGAAAAAGTTGCATCGCCTGGCTTATGCCATTCTCGGGCTTGGATTACTGCATATGCTCTGGATTGTTCGCGCCGACCTGAAAGAGTGGGTGATCTATGCATCTATAGGTGCGTTGCTGTTAATGCTGCGGCTACCGCCTGTGGCTCGTCGAATCCCGCGTCTAATGGCTAAAAAGGCCTCTTCTGCCAAAAAGGCGTAAATAGTGGTTGACGGCAGATTCCAGGTGTCTATAATTCGCCCCACTTCCGGCGCAGTCGAAACGGAAAACTCCTTGATAAACAAAGAGTTACGCAGTTTTCGATAGCGGGTTGCTTCAGTTCATCGAAGCCGAAAGGGAGTTGAAAAAGAGGTGTTGACAGCAGCGTGTAACGCTGTAGAATTCG